>RFHU01000042.1 GCA_003695705.1 Planctomycetota bacterium | reverse complement strand
GAGGGGCTCACGGTGCCGGAGGGGCTCACGGTGCCGGAGGGACTCACGGTGCCCGAGGGGCTCACGGTGCCCGAGGGGCTCACGGTGCCGGAAGGGCTGATCGCAGACCCGCCAAGCGCGGGAAGGAGTACGCCGGTCACGGCGAGAAGGATCGAACTCATGGGACCTCCGCTGTTGTCCCGAGCCTAGTCCCCGAGGGCCTGTTCGTCCAATTGCCTTTGTCCCCGGCCGCGGCTTCGCCCTTCGAAGCGGGTGCCCCCCCGGGGCTCTCGGGCGGACCCGAACGGCCCATGGGATAGGATGCCCGCCATGTCCCTCCCCGCGCCCACCGAGCCGGACCGCCCCGAGCACTACATCAATCGCGAACTCAGTCTGCTCGCGTTTCATCGAAGGGTGCTCGAGCAGGCCAAGGATCCCGATACCCCCCTCCTCGAGCGCCTGCGCTTTCTGACCATCTCGTCGACGAACCTCGACGAGTTCTACGAGGTCCGGGTCGCGCGGCTGAAGCAGCAGATGGCCCTCGGGATCGGGCAGCCGGGGCCGGACCGCCTCTCGCCGCAGGAGACCTTTCTCCGCGTCAGCGCCGCGGCCCAGGACCTCGTCGAAGAGCAATACCGCGTCCTCAACGACGTCCTCCTTCCCGCCCTGGCCAGCGAGGGCATCTCCATTCCCAGGCGCCAGCTGTGGAGTCCGGAGCTGACGCGCTGGGCGAAGGCCTACTTCGAGTCCTCGGTCCTCCCGGTGCTCACCCCCGTCGGCCTCGACCCGGCCCACCCCTTCCCCGAGGTCCTCAACAAGTCACTCAATTTCATCGTGAAGCTCGAGGGCGAGGACGCCTTCGAGCGCGACGCGAACGTTGCGGTGCTGCAGGTCCCGCGCGTCGTCCCGCGCCTCATCCCCGTCCCCACGAAGCTGGCCCCAGAGAACACCTTCGTCCTCCTCTCGTCGATCATTCACGCCAACGTCGGCCAACTCTTCGAGGGGATGGAAATTCAGGGCTGCTACCAGTTCCGCGTGACGCGCAACAGCGACTTGTGGGTCAACGAAGAGGACGTCGAAGACCTGCTCGACGCGCTCAAAGGCGAGCTGCACTCGCGCAACTACGGGGCGGCCGTGCGCTTGGAAATGCCCGCGGACTCGGATCCGGAGATGCAGGCGCTGCTCCTCGAAGAGTTCGGCCTCGGGCGCGAGGACCTGTTCCTCGTCGAAGGACCCGTGAACCTGCACCGCCTCTCGGCCCTCCACGGACTCGTCGACCGCAGCGACCTGAAGTACGTTCCCTTCATTCCCCGCCTGCCCAAGGCCGTTCCCCAACACGCGCACATCTTCGACCTGGTCCGACGGCAGGACGTGCTCCTGCACCATCCCTACCAGTCCTTTTCGCCGGTCCTCGAACTCATCCGCCGCGCGGCCAGCGACCCGAAGGTGCTCGCCATCAAGCAGACCGTCTACCGCACGGGCGAGCATTCGTCGGTGGCCGAAGCGCTCCTCGAGGCCGCGCGGGCCGGCAAGGAAGTCACCGCCGTCGTCGAACTCCGCGCCCGCTTCGACGAGGCTGCCAACATCGACCTCGCCACCCGGCTCCAGGAAGTCGGCGCGAAGGTGGCCTACGGCATCGTGGGCTACAAGACTCACGCCAAAATGCTGTTGGTGGTCCGTCGCGAGGGCGACACGCTGCGCCGCTACGCCCACCTCGGCACCGGCAACTACCACCCGGTGACCGCCAAAGTCTACACGGACATAGGCTTCATCACCGCCGATCCGGACATCACCGCCGACGTGGATGCGATGTTCCACGAGCTGACCGGCTTGGGGAAGGCGCGCAAGCTGCGCAAGCTGTTGCAAGCTCCCTTCACCCTGCACAAGACGATGCTGCGTTTGATCGAGGAAGAGGCGAAGCAGGCCGCGAAGGGCAAGCCCGCACGGATC
This sequence comes from Planctomycetota bacterium, assembly GCA_003695705.1. Lineage (GTDB taxonomy): Bacteria > Planctomycetota > J058 > J058 > J058 > J058. The sequence goes on along the minus strand of RFHU01000042.1, from coordinate 9,269 downwards.
ATCGCCAAGATGAACGCGCTGGTGGAGCCGCAGATCGTCCGGGCGCTCTACGCGGCGAGTCAGGCGGGCGTCGAGATCGACCTCATCGTGCGCGGGATCTGCGTGCTCCGCCCCGGGGTCCCCGGGCTCTCCGAAACCATCCGCGTCAGGTCCATCGTGGGCCGCTTCCTCGAACACAGCCGCGTCTTCTACTTCCACGCGGGAGGCCAGGAGCTCTACTACTGCGGCAGCGCCGACTGGATGGGGCGCAACTTCTTCCGCCGCGTGGAGACGTGCTTCCCGGTCGAGGCGCCGCCCTTGAAGAAGAAGCTGCACAAGGCGTTGCAGGCGTACCTCAAGGACGAGCGCCAGGCCTGGATCCTCGGCCCCGACGGAGAATACGCCCGTCCTCCCGTTACTTCGGACCTACGCTCGGCCCAGGTCGAGCTGCTTGCCCGGCTCAGCGACGACCCGCAGGCCACGGCGGCCTGGGAGGCCTCTCGGGGCAAGTCGGGCAAGCGCAAGCGGCGTTCGCGCCGCCGCGGCGCCTGAGGGGTCGCAGGCCGCACCCCCCAGGAGACGCTGAACCGCCGCCGCGCCGTGCCGAGCGCGCAGCGGCAACGCCGTGGGGTTCACTGGACGGTCAAGCGGAAGCCGCGCGACGCGAGGATGGTTGCCTCGGCCTCCAAGTCGGCGCGGGTGAGCGGGTGCGCCTCGAGCCAGCCGGTGGGGAAGATCAGGTGCAGACGCCCTATTTCGGCCTCGATGAAGAACGCGGGCTGTGGTTCGGGGCTGCGGCTGCGGTTGAGGAGGACGGCGAGCCGCAGGATGACCCCCAAGCGCAGGAGGCGTCGCACCCCGAGCGGTGGGATGTCCACCAGCACGACCTCGTCGCGGGGGATCTTGCGCCGGTGCATGCGCACCAGGGCGGCGAGCTGCTGCTGGTCGTCGGTCGAGAAGCCCGGCATGGTCGAGTTCGCCAGCAGGTAAGCCCCGTGCTTGTGATGCCCGTTGTAGGAGACGACCATGCCGACCTCGTGCAAGCGCGCGGCCCAGACGAGGAGCTTGCGCGCGTAGGCGCTGCCGAGATCCCACGGCCCCCGCAGCCGTTCGAGGAGTTGGAGGGCCGTCCGCTCGACGCGCGCGGCCTGCTCGAGGTCCACGTGGTAGCGCTCAACGAAGCGCCGGATGGTGCGCTCGCGGACCCCTTCGTGCCGGATGCGGCCCAAGAGGTCGTAGAGGACGCCTTCGCGCAGCGCCCCGCTCGCCGGGCGAAGGCACTCGAGGTCGAGGCTCTCGAAGACGGCCTGCAGGATGGCCCAGCCGCCGGGGAGCACGGCCGCGCGCTCGGCCTTGAGTCCGGGCAGGGAGAGCTGGGCGATGGACTCCGCGGCGAGCAACGCCTTGCGCAGCTTGCGCAATCCAGGGCGGGTGATGCCCCCCTCCGCCCAGCCGCAGGCGCGCAAGATGTCGGCGACGGCATGCACCGTTCCCGAGGCGCCGTAGGCGACCTCCCAGCCCAGGTTCCGGTAGGGCCGGGAGAGGGTCTGCAGTTCCACGCGGGCAGCGATGACCGCCTTGCGCAGGGCCGCCTTCTTCGGCTCGCCCTTGGGGAAGAAGCGCTGGGTGTAGGAGACGCAGCCCATGTGCAGGCTGTCCGCACGGAGCACGTCGAAGCCCTCCCCGAGGATGCATTCGGTGCTCCCGCCCCCGATGTCCACGACGAAGCGTCGACCGAGGTCGTCGGCCGTGGTGTGGGCTACCCCAAGGTAAATGAGCCGCGCTTCCTCCTGGCCCGAGATGATCTCCACGGTGTGGCCGAGCGCGCCGTGGGCCGCGCCTAGGAATTCGCGTGCGTTCTTGGCTCGCCGGAGTGTGTTCGTCCCCACCGCTCGGATTCGGTCCGGCGGAATCTCCTGCAGGCGCTGGCGCATTCGCCGCAGGCACTCGAGGGCCCGTTCCCGTGCCGGGGCCGCGAGGCGTTTCTTCTTGTCGAGCCCCGCGCCGAGCTGCACTCGCTCGCGCACGCGGTCGAGGATGCGCAGCTCGGCCCCTTCCTGGCGGGCGATGATCATGTGGAAGCTGTTCGACCCGAGGTCGACGGCCGCGACCATGCCGTTAGAGTGGCGCTCGTGGCGACCTGGGCGATCGGCGACGTGCAAGGCTGCTATCGCACCCTCTTGCGTCTGGTCGAGCGCATCGGCTTCGACCCGGCCCGCGACCGCCTGTGGCTGGTCGGCGACCTCGTCAACCGAGGCCCTGCCTCCCTCGAGGTGCTGCGCTGGGCCCGCGGACTCGGCTCCGCGCTCGTCGCCGTCCTCGGGAACCACGACCTGCACCTCCTGGCGGTGGACGCCGGCGTTCGCAGCGCCCGCCGCAAGGATACCCTCGATGCCGTGCTGGCCGCCTCCGACCGCGCGGACCTGCTCGAGTGGCTCCGCGCCCGCCCCTTCGTGCACCGCGAAGGGAAGCACCTCTTGGTCCACGCCGGACTCTTGCCTGCTTGGAGCTGCGCGGAAGCCTTGCGCCTGGCGGACGAAGCTTCCGCGTGGCTGCGCGGAGCCGACGGGCGAGGCTTCCTCGAGCGGCTCTTCGCTCCGCTCCCAGCTCGCTGGGACCCCGGCCTTCCGCGCGAGGAGCGGCTCTGCTTCGCGGCCAACGCGCTGACCACGATCCGGGCAGTGACCGCCGACGGGCTGGAGCCTGATCGCGAGTTCAAGGCGCCTCCGAGCGAGCTGCCCCCCGATCGCTTGCCGTGGTTCGCCCATCCCGCCCGCCGCTGCACGGAGCTCACCATCGTCTTCGGCCACTGGGCCGCCCTCGGCCTTCACCGGAGCCCGGGGCTCTTGGGCCTCGACACCGGCTGCGTGTGGGGGGGGACCCTCACCGCCTGCTGCCTGGAGGACGGACGGCTGGTCTGCGAGCCGCGCTCCGAGGAGGGCGAGCCCCTGCCCGCGCTGCGCCCTCCTTCCAGAACGCCCGGGGAATAGACTGGGGGAGTGAGCGCCCCCACCTCAGCCTCCCCCACCAAGAAGCTCCTCCTTCCGCCCGCGCCCTCGACCCGCGACGCCCTGGCGCGCGCCTACGCGAGCGTGCTCGCCTACGCCGGCGCCGAGGCGCACCGGGCTGCCTCGGCGCCGATCGAGGCCGTGCACCGCTTCCGCAAGTCGGTCCGCCGGGCCCGTGCGCTCCTCGCCTTCTCGCGCCCCTTCCTCCCCGGGAAGGAGCGACGTGCGCAAGCGCAGGCTCTCCGCGCGGCCGTGCGGGAGACGTCGATCCTGCGCGATGTCGACGTGCTCAGCGAGCACTCCGCCCTCCTCGGCGAAGGCGCTGCGGAGGCGGCCGCGCGCGAGGCGCTCCTCGCGCACCTGCGCTCCCGGCGCGCGGAGCAGCACGCCGGCGTCGTGGGCGAGGTCCTCGCCCGGGCCGCGGCGCTCCTCGAGCCCTTGCCCGCCCGCTACGCAGACGCCCTCCCCGACCCCTTGCCCCGCTGCGCCCTGCAGCGCGGCCTGGCGGCGGTCTACCGGCGCGCCCGCGCCGCCCACCGGGCCGCCGAGTCCGCCGCAGACTTCGCCGTGGCCCTCCACCGGTTCCGCAAGCGCGTCAAGGAGGTGCGCTACTCCCTCGAACTCCTCCGTTCCCGCAGCCGCTCTCCAGAACCCCTCGAGCGGCTGGTCGACCTCGCCGAAGCCCTCGGCGCCCTCACCGACCGCTGCGCCCTGGCGGACTACATCCGCGCGCACCCGAGCGCCTTCGACCCGGAGGCCGTGGCCCCCCTCACTCGCCGGCTCGCCGACGAGGTGGACCGCGGCGGGCGGAACCTGCTCGACCGCGTGGCCTGGATCTTCGCTGCGCGCCCCCGAGCGTTCGCCGCGGCGGTGATCGACGCTCGCTGCGTCGGGCCCTCTTCGCCTTCGCTGGCCGAAGCCGCCGAGGGGCTGTAGCTTCCCTGCGTGTCGATCCTGCACGTCGTTCGCCACGGGGAGACCGACTGGAACCGAGAGCGTCGCTTCCAGGGCCACCGAGGCCCTGGACTGAACGCGGTGGGACGGGAGCAAGCCGCCGACTTGGCCACCCGGCTTGCGGCGAGCTTGCCCCCGGCGACGCCCGTCTACACCAGCGACCTGACCCGCGCCCGAGAGACCGCGGCGGCCATCGCGGCTGCCTTGGGCAGCGTAGCGCGGCCGCGTGCCGACTTGCGCGAGCGGGGGCTGGGCCTCCTCGAGGGGAGGACCTACGCGGAGCTCGCCCGGACGCACCCCGAAGCGGTCGCGCGCTACCGCAGCCGCGAGGACCGCGACGCCATTCCGCAGAGCGAACCCCTCGCGCGCTTCGAGCGGCGCGTCCTCGATGCCGCTCGCGACATCGCCTTGGCCTGCGAAGAGGCCGTGGTCGTCACCCACGGCGGCGTCCTTCGCGTTCTGCTGCGGGCCGCCCTCGGCCCGGGAAAGACCTTCGCGCTCGGCAATTGCTCTTGCTACCGGCTCGAGGTCCGCGGGGAAGCGATCGCGCGACTTCCGTGAGCGCGCCGGGAAAGATTGCCCGGTCGTAAAGGACACTTGACCCCCCGCTCCTCAGGCGTCCGTCCGCTCCGAACGCAACGCGGAAGGGCTTGGGGCGCTGAGGAGCGAGGCCCGCCGTTTGTTAGGCGCCCGCCAGGAGAAGAGCGGTGCACCTCGACGTCGCCTCGCGGACCGTCACCTTCAAGCTCGTCTACTACGGACCCGGCTGGGGCGGGAAGACCACCAACCTCGAGGTCATCCACGCGTCGGCCCCGGCGGAGCGTCGGGGCGAGCTGCTTTCGGTCTCCACCCAGGGCGATCGGACGCTGTTCTTTGACTGTGTGCCCCTCGAACTCGGCAGGCTGGCTGGCTTCCGCACCCGTCTGCAGCTCTACACGGTCCCCGGACAGGCCTACTACGCCGCGACGCGCCGGCTCGTCCTCCGCGGAGCCGATGGCGTGGTCTTCGTGGCCGACTCCGCGGCCGAACGGCTGGAGGAGAACCGAAGCAGCCTCGAAGAGCTCGACCGCTTCCTGCGAGAAGACGAGGGTCGTTCCCTGGGCGAGGAGGTGCCGCTGGTCTTCCAGTGGAACAAGCAGGACCTGTCCACGGCCCTCACCCCAGCGCGTCTGGCGGCCGAGCTCGACCGCTACGGGGCCGCCTCGGTTCCCGCCGTCGCGCGCGAGCGTCGGGGCGTCCTCTCGGCCTTGCGAATCCTCACCAAGGTCGTCCTCGACCGAGCGCGCGCCCGCGCGCTCTCGACCGGGCGCTCCTCTTCGCTTCCCTCCAACCCGGGCCCTCCGGGGCCCCCCGCGCCTACGCTCCTCGACGAGCCCCCCGCGCCCACTCGCCTCGACGAGCCCTTTGCCTGCTCCCCGCCGCCGCCGGCCTCCGAAGCCGAAGGTTCCGCTGCGGGGTCGGGGCCCGTCATCCTCGCGGTGTCCAGCGCCGACGCCGCGAGCGGCTCGCTCTCCGGAGACTTCCCCTCGGCGTCCAGCGCGCGGGGATCGAGCGACGCGGCGGCCGTCGCTGCGGATTTGCAGCCTGCGCGTCCGTGCCCGTGGAGCCGCGAGGCGGTTCGGCGGCCCCCCGACAAGGACGACGGAGTCCTCGGGCAGCGGGTGCGGGGCTGTCGGATCCACACCAAACTCGGCGAGGGCGGCATGGGCGCGGTCTACCTCGCCCGGCACGAGGTGCTGAAGAAGGACTTCGTGGTCAAGGTGCTGAAGCCGGGGTCCTCCCAGAAGCCACGCAGGGTGCGGCGTTTCCTCCGCGAGGCCCGCCTGGCCGCTTCGGTGGAGCACCCGAACATCGTTTGCGTGCAGGACGTCGGGACCACCGACCGCGGCCTGCACTTCATCCTCATGCAGTACGTCGCCGGCGAGAACCTCCGCCAGCGCATCGAGCGACTCGGCGCGCACCCGCCCGAGGAGGCAACCCGCATCGTCCTCTCCGTCGCTCGCGCGCTGAGCGCCTTGCATCCGGCGGGGATCATCCACCGCGACGTCAAGGCCGACAACGTCGTGCTCACTCCGTCGGGCGAGGTGAAACTCATCGACTTCGGCCTGGCCAAGGACCTGGGCGAAGAGGGTGCATTGACCCTTCCCGGCGCCTTCGTAGGGACTCCGGCCTACGTGGCCCCCGAGGTTGGCCGCGTCGACGACGTGGACGGGCGCGCGGACATCTACTCCCTTGGCCTTACCTACTACTACCTGCTCACGGGCCGCCCGCCGTTCGCCGGCGCCGCCGTGGAGGACATCCTCGCCCGCAAGGTGCGGCTGGAACCGCCGTCGCGCTTCGCCCCGGCCATCGACGAACGCCACGAGCGCGTCCTGGCCACCATGCTGGCGACCGATCGCGAACAGCGGTATCCGGACGCTCGAGCGGTGGTGGTCGACCTCGAAGCCCTTCTCCAGGGCGCCCCCCTCCGCTACGCCCGTCCCCTCCCGCGGCCCCGACGCCCGGATGCCGTTCGGCCCTCGGGCCAGGCTTCCCCCGAGGCGTCGGCGGACCAAAGAGCGCTCCCAGGCAGTCCCCCTCCTCTTGTCGACACGCTGTCCTCGCGGAGTGTCGGCGACACGACCCGCCTTGCTCCGCGTCCGCTCCCGCCGGTCGAACCCTTTCGGCGCGCGGCGCTGTTCGCCGGCACCGTGCTGGCCGTGGCGCTCGGTCTGGGCTTGCTGCACGCGCTGCGCCGCGCGGACGCGGCCTCCGAGCGCGCGGCGCGCTACGAGGCCCTGCTGCGCCGCTTCGAAGACGCTCCGCGCTCGCGCTGACCGCGCGCTTCGTCGTCGGTGGGCGAGTCCTCGCGGCGGCTCGGGGGGCCTACTTGATGCACACGCGGCGGACTTCGTGGATGTCGGTGTGCCCCGAGAGGACCTTGCGAATGCCGTCCTGTTTGAGGGTGGTCATCCCTTCCTCCAGGGCGAGATCGCGGATCTCGGCGACCTTCGCGTGCCGGTAGATGAGCTGCCGCAGGCCGTCGGTGGCCTTCATGAACTCGTGAATGCCCATGCGCCCTCGGTAGCCCTTTTCGCCGCACTTATCGCAGCCGACGCGGCGCTGAAGGGTGTGCTCTGCGCCGAGGCCGAGCCGTTCCCAGCCGGCGTCGTAGCCGTACTCCGAGCGCAGCTCCGCGAGCTCTTCGTCGGGATCCGCGATTGGTTGCTTGCACTCCTTGCACAGTCGACGCACGAGCCGCTGCGCGAGCACGCCGAGGAGGCTGTCTCCGAAGGAGTAAGGGTCGAGCCCCAGGTCGAGGAGGCGGGTGACGGTCTCCGGTGCGCTGTTGGTGTGCAGGGTGGAGAACACCAGGTGCCCGGTCAGCGAGGCTTCGACTCCGGCCTCGGCCGTCTCTTGATCGCGCATCTCGCCGATCATGATGACGTCGGGATCGGCGCGGAGGAAGGCGCGCAGGGCGCGGGCGAAGTCCAGTCCGATCTTGGGGAGGACTTGCAGTTGCCGCAGGCCGGCCTGGGTAATTTCCACCGGATCCTCGGCGGTCCAGATCTTGGTCTCGGGCTTGTTGATGTAGCCCAGCGCGCTGTGGAGGGTCGTCGTTTTGCCGCTTCCCGTCGGTCCCACGACGAGCACGAGCCCGTAGGGCTGGGACACCACCTCTTGGAAGGCGGCCAGGTTTTCGGGCAGGAAGCCCATGGCGTCGAGGGGCAGAGGCTTCGACGCGGCGAGGATACGCATCACGCAGTCCTCCATGCCTCCGACGGTGGGAAGGGTGGCGACGCGCAGCTCGATGTCGAGGTTGCTGTACTTCTTGAATTTGATCTTCCCGTCCTGGGGGAGACGTTTCTCGGCGATGTCGAGGTCCGACATGATCTTGATGCGCGAGATGATCGCTCGCGCAAATTTCCGCGGCAGCTTGGTGTAGGTCTGGCACACCCCGTCGATGCGGTAGCGCACGACGATGTCGTCATCGGGGTAGGGTTCGATGTGGATGTCCGAGACGCCGCGGTGGTAGGCGTGTTCGATGATGGTATTCACCAGGCGCATGATCCCGGTGTTGTTCTCCTCCACCTCTTCGACCGGCTCCTCGACGACCTTCCGCTCTTCCATGGGCCCTGCGTCGAAGTCGATCTGGGAGACGAGGTCGGTGAGCGCCTCGGCCGTCACCGCGGAAGGCTCGTCCTGGGTCTGCGGGTAGAACTTCTCCACGAAGGCGTGGATGTCCTCGAGGACGGCGACCTTGACTTTGAAGCGGCGACCTCGCTCGAGCCGCTGTTTGATGGAGTCCCGCAAGGGAACGTCCTTGGGGTTCGCGAGCGCGAACACCAGTTCGCCGTCCTCGAAGCCCACGGGACAGCAGCCGTGGTGCTTGAGGAACTCCACGGCGAACAGTTCGAGCACGTCGGAGGTGGGAGGGACCGCGTCGTCCTTGAACTCGATGGGCTCGACGCGGTAGTAGTCGGCGAGGGAGGCGAGGATCTCCTTCTTGGGGACCGAGAACTTCTCCGAGAGCGCGTGCTCGACCGACATGCCCTCGCGCTGCGCGTAGACGCTGGCCTCGTCGACCATCTCTTCGTCGACGAGGTACATTTCGTAGAGGCGGTCGAACTTGCTGCGGCGAGCGCGCAGGCGTCGTTGGTTGGTGAAAGCCACCGCCAGGGTCTCGGCGATCTCCATGAGGATCCGCTTGTGCCGCCCCGTAAAGGGGCCGGGCTCTTCGCGGTTGACGAGTTGGATTACTCCCTCGACCTTTCGCCCGACCTTGACGGGCACGGCGAGTACCTGCCGGGTCCGGTAGCCCGTCTTCTGGTCCCAGCTCACGTCGAAGCTGAGGAGGCTGTGGACGCGCTTGACCTCTTCGTCGTCGTAGGCGTCGGCCACCGAGACGATGCGACCGGTGGCGGCCACGTAGCCCGCCAGGCTCTGCGTGCCGATGGGCAGACGGAGTTCGACGACCTCGCCCTTCTCGTCGCGGATCTTGGACACGATCTGCTTGCGCAGTTTGTCGACGTCGTAGATGGTCACGCGGTCCGCGCCGAGCAGGACCTGCAGGTCGTCCTTGAGGGAGAGGAAGATCTCGTCGAGGGAGCAGGAGTGGATCTTGGTGGTCAGTTTGCGCAGCGTCGCTTCGACCATGTAGCGGTCGCCGAGGTCGGCCGCGTCGACCGAGAGGGTCTCCCCCAGGCCGAGCCAATCGCCGTCGTCGGCGAGGTCTTCGTCGTCGGCGGCCGCGTTCAGCCAATCGAGGGCCCCGCCGATGTCGGACGTGTCCTTGCCCATGCTTCACCTCCGCGGAGAGTCTACCGCCCCCGGCGCCGCCCCTCCCCT
>RFHU01000428.1 GCA_003695705.1 Planctomycetota bacterium | reverse complement strand
GGTCGGCGCAGCCGGCGAGCAACAGCAAGATCCAGAGCCCGCGCTTCACACCCCGAGGACGCGGAGAAGGCCGCCGAAGTTCAGTGGGTCCGCGACGGCGCCTTGAGGTGGCGCTCCTCCAGCACGGTGCGGGCGCTGCCGGCGAGGGCCTCGAGGAAGGGGCCGTCGCCGAGGCGGCGTCGCTCGCGCTGGAATCGATCGCCGAGCTCCCTTCGACCGTCGGGGCCGCGCAGGCGCAGGGTCCAGCACGCCAGCGCGCCGCCGTCGACGGGCCGCGGCCGCACCGTGGCCGCGAAGACGGCCTCGAGGGTGCGTCCGCCGGTGAAGCGGGCGAAGGCCGGGCGGGCGTCGCCGGCGATGCGCAGCTCGAGGTCCTCGCGGCCCCGGCAGCGGACGCGGGCCTCGTCGATGGCCTGGGTCAGTTCCAGGAGGGTCTCGGCCTCGGCGCGGCAGGGGCCCGCCTTCAGGCGGGCGGTGGCGCCGTCGCCCAGGGCGACGATGCGCTCGCAGAGGCGGTCGAGGAAGACGACGAGTTCGGGACCCACCAGGCGATGGGCGGGATCTCGGGGGTAGACGAGGACCTCGACGGCGCGCTCCACGGCTATGGATTACCAGCTTCGCTCCCGCCGCACCAGGCTCGAGGCGGGCGGGCTATCATTCGCCGCCATGACCTCCACCGTGCGCATCGAAGACCCGAGCATTGCCTATTCCACGGAACGCTCCCTGGGCGTGGGCGGCGTGTCCGCAGCCGACCTCGAGGCGGCCGCACCCGCGGCCCGCGCCGCGGCGGATGCCTTCGCGGCGCTCGTCGAGTCCGGACGCGCCGTCGGCCTCGACGAGCCCGTGCTCTGGCCACGGCTGGGGGAGGGCGACCCCGGACCCCTCGAGGCCGTCAGGTCCTGGGCGGAGCGCGTCCGGAGGGCCGACACGGTGGTCTCCGTGGGGATCGGCGGCAGCTACCTCGGCAATCGCGTGCTCCGCGACGCCCTGCTCGGGCCCGGTTGGAACGAACGCGATCGCGAAGGGCGCGGAGACCGGCCGGAGCTGCGCTTCGCCGGCTACCACCTCGACCCCGCCGAGCTCGCCGCGCTCGTCGATCTGTTCGCCTCCCGGTCGGCGCGGGGACCGCAGCGCGTGGAGCTGCTCGCCATCAGCAAGTCGGGGACGACCGTCGAGACCCTGGCGACGACCCTGGTGCTGCGGGAGGCGCTCGGACAACTCCCCGGAGTGGAGGTGCGCCTCGCGGCCCTCACGGCGCCGGGAACCCCGCTGGCGGAGCTCGCCGCGGAGAGAGGCGAGGTGCTCCCCTTCCCCGAGGGCATCGGCGGGCGCTGGAGCGTCCTCTCTCCGGTGGGGCTGGCGACGGCCGCTGCGAGCGGCGTCGACGTGGACGCGCTCCTCGACGGGGCGCGCGCGGTGCGCTCCGTCCTCCTGAGCGCGGGGGGAGAGCTGGACCGCAATCCGGCGCTGCGCTACGCGGTGGTGCACCGCCTGCACGCCCAGCGGGGGCGCAGCGGGGCCGTGTTCATGCCCTACGCGGAGCGCTTGCGCTGCGTGAGCGAGTGGTACGTGCAGCTCCTCGCCGAGTCCCTGGGCAAGGCGCGAGACCGGCAGGGGCGACGGGTGCACACCGGGCGAACGCCCATCGTGGCGGTGGGGACGACCGACATGCACGCCCAGACGCAGCAGCACCAGGAGGGCGCACGGGACAAGACCGTCACCACCCTCGACGTCCTCGATTGGGGGGCGGCGGAGGCGCTGCGGGTGCCCGAACTGCCCGCCGCGGGGCGCCTGGCCGGCCGGCGCGTATCCGAGTTGAATCGCTACGCGCGCGAGGCGAACGAGGTCGCGTTGGCCGGCGACGACCGGCCCAGCGACTCCTTCCTCCTCGGGCGGCTCGACGAGCGCACCCTGGGCGGCTTGCTCTACCTCCTCATGGCCAGTGTGGCCTACGAGGGGGAGTTGCTGGACGTATGCGCGTACGACCAGCCCGGCGTGGAGGCCTACAAGCGCGTCCTCCGCGAGCGGCTCGGGACGCAGCCCGCCTGAGGGGTTCCGCCGCGCGTCGAGCGCGGACATCGGCCGTCGGCGCGCGCCGGCAGCCGGAGGCCCGCGGGCGGGTCGCCGGCGGCCGAACGGATTCCTTCGGTCGGCGAGCGCGCGGGCGGGCAGAGGCGGTTCGCGGGGTCAGTCGACGACTTCGGCGCGCCAGTCGATGGCGTAGTCCGCCGGGTCGACCTCCTCCGCCAGTTCGTCGGGGTCGGGGAGCTCGATGAGGGCACGCTCCTCGTCGGGGGCCATGGAGGCGCTGACCACCCGGCGCACCAGCGGCCTGTGGCCGCGCGGAGCGCCGCCGTCGAGCACCACGCCCACCGAGCCGTCCCAGAGGCGAGCCGTGGTCCCGCGCGGCCACCGACCGAGGCTGTCGACGAGCAGGCGGGTTGCTTCCGCGGGGTAGCGGTCGTCGCCTTCGAGGAGGCGGAGCGCCGCGCGGGGACCCTGAGGAGGGCGCCATTCGGTGCCGTTCTGCAGGCGGTCGAAGGCGTCGGCCACGGCGACGACCTGGCTGAACAAGTGCGGCTCCCGCAGCGCCGGGGCGTCGGGGTAGCCGTCGGCCACGCGGTGATGCTCCTGGCTGACGATGAGCCGCAGGAGGCCTCCGCTACCGTAGTTGCGAGCGCGCAGGCACCGCTCGAGGCCGCGCAGGATGTGCAGCTCGGCCGACGCCGTGGCCTCACGGTCGCCTTCCGCCGAGGGGACGGGCTCGTGGCCCACGCGCCCGAGGTCGTGGTACAGGGCGGCGAAGCCGAGGTCGATGAGGCTTGCGCGGCGGAGGCCGAGGAGCTGGCCCATGGTCAGGGAGAGGACGCACACGTTCACCGAGTGGCTGGCCAAGGGCGCGTCGGCGAGGGGCGGGAGGCAAGTGAGGGAGAGGAGGCGGATCAAGAACGGACGCTGGGGGAGGCTCTCCACCGTGCGCATGAGGGTCTGGCGCAGATGCCGGGAGTGGACGTCGGGGGACGAGCCGGTGGCCACGGCGGCGTGGCTGGCTTCGACGAGGGCCAGGAGGCGAGCGAAGTAGTAGGCCGCGCGCTCGCGGGGCGAGACGTAGCCCTCTTCTTCTTCCTTGACGAAGAGCTCGGCCTGGGCCGGGTCGAGGACCCGTGCTCGTGCGCCCGGGGGGAGCTCGGAACCCAGCGCGAGCCGCAGCGCGCGAGGCCGCTCGGGAGCGGGCGTCTTGCGGTCGACTTCCAGGACGATGCCCAAGAATTGGCGCACGGTCGGTTCGGTCCAACTGCCGCTGAAGATGATCCCGCCCAGCCCCAAGCGACCGAGGGTGGCGCAGAACTCGTCCATCCAGGTGTGGCCGGCACCCCCGGCGCGGGCGAGGCGTCCGTTGATGTAGACGCGGTTCTCCGAGATCAGGAACACCGCCTCGTCGCGGAGAAGGAGGAAGCGGGTGAGCCCTTCGGAGAGGGCGGCGACTGCGTCCTTGACCGCGACGTTGTCGAGGGCGTGCAGCCGGGAGACCTTGAGCGCGCTGGTCAGGGCCATGCCGAGGCGCGCCTCGGCCTCGCCCGCGCGAAGGAAGGAGAGCTCCTCGCCTTGCTGTTCGCCGCTCACGAGCCCCTCCGCTTCAGCTCGCCCAGCCACTTGCGCGCCGCCGCGGCCACCTTGGCCGCGTCCTTCCTGCCGAAGACCATCGTCTTGCGCTCGGTGAGTCCCTGCAGGACGCGGAGGGCGCGCATGCCGCCGAGGTCTACCAAGGCGCCGAGCACCGCGTCGACTTCGTCGGCGTCGCGCTTGGCGAAGGCGCGCTCTTCCGCCACCTTCGCTAGCCCGGCGAAGACCGAGGGGTCGGTGTCCTTGCGCAGCTTCTCGAGCGCTGCCAGGCGGTCTTTCTTGAGCGGGTAGGAGGCGACGACGCGGAGGTTCTTCTGCCGGTCGAAGCTGCCCGTCACCCGGCCGAGCAGGTCGCGGGCCCGGGCGGCGCGTTCCGGTTCGCTCGCGTCTCGGGCGAAGGCTTCGAGCTGCTTGCGCCCGCCGGGGAGTTCGGCGAGGAGGGCGAGGGCTTCGCCCGCGACGTCGCGGTTGGCGTGCAGGGTGAGGCGTCCGATGGCCGCGGCGCTTTCCTTGGGGCGCGAGCGGAGGTGCGCGGCGAAGATCGTTCGCACCTCCGGGTCGACCTGGAGGGAGAGGGTCCGTGCGATGGCGTCGGCCGCCCCGGGAGCGAGGCGCGAGAGGTAACGCAGCCCGCGGGTGCGCACCTCGGCGGGGGGGCGCGCGATGAGCTGCTCCTGCAGGCAACGGGCGAGCATGCCCAGGCACTGCTCGCTCGCAAGGCGCTCCAAGAGGGCCTCGTTGGCGTCGAGCTGACCGCCGCCGGCGGCGCGGGCGACGAGGTCGATGGCGCCGTCGAGGTTCCCTTGCCAGAGGGCGTTGAGGACCATTCCGGTCATGAAGTTGGCTTCGTCCGTGGGGTTGGCCCGGTAGGCGTCGTGGGTGTTGCCGAAGGCCACGAGGTCGGCGGCGCGTCCGAAGATGTCGCCCTGGTAGGCGTCGAGGAGCGAGGCCCGCAGACGCTGGCGTCCCTGGCCGAGGGGCGATTCGCAGAAGGACTCCGCGCGCTCGGGAAGGGTTGCCCACCGCTCGGGGCCGTCGTCGGGCAGCGGAGGGAGCTCGGCGAGGACGCGCTGCAACTCGGCGTCGTCGGCGCCGTCGCCGCCGCTGAGGGCCACCAGCTCGCGAATGCGCGCGGCGAGGTCGGCGATGGTCGGGTCGTGGACGTTGCGCAGGCCCGCGGGGGAGAGCTGGTCGTAGGTGAGGTATTGAATGTGGGCGAACTCGCGCCGCCAGAGGGTGGAGAGCAGGTCGTTGCCCAGGGAAAGCTCCGTCTCCTCCTGCGGGGAGAGGGCGGCGATGAACTCGTACACCTCGCGCGCGGTGAGTCCGCGCTCGAAGGTCAGCGAGCGGATCCCCTCGGGGTAGAGCAGCCAGGAGAGGCTGTCGAGGGAGGCGGTTTCGGGGAGGAGCAAGGTTTCCTCGAGGAAGACGCCCTCGCGCTGGATGCGGACGGCGAGGGCTCCGAACTGCTCGTGGTGGGCGGCGAAGAGGGCGTGGGTTCGCTCCACGGCCTCGCGGCAGAAGGGGTGCTCGCGCGGGTAGAGGCGGAAGTAGCCGATGCCCTTTTGCAGTTCGGTGAGCACGCGCAGGGCGGAGGAGGCGAGGGGCGAGCTCTTGGCGGCGCGACGGGCCGGGGGCGGCTGGGCGTCCTCGGCGCCGGGGAACATGGAGGCGGCGGCGGCGTCGAGCAGGGTCTCCGAACCCGTGAACGAAACCGCCGGGCCCTGGCGGAGGACGCTGGCGTCGACGGTGACTCCGGCCAGGGCCGAGTCGGAGGGGCTCGGCGTGGGGGCGGCC
>RFHU01000427.1 GCA_003695705.1 Planctomycetota bacterium | reverse complement strand
GCCCGGGGCAGGCGGCGCGGGGGCGCCGGACCCCTTCGACTTCGACCGCCCCGAAGGCGGGGCGCCGGCGGTGGGGGAGCGGACGATGGCGCCGGGCTATGCGCCCGGGGCAGGCGGCGCGGGGGCGCCGGACCCCTTCGCGCCCGACGACCTGGCGGAAATGACGCTGGTCCCCGGATACCTTGCCCGACCGGCCGCACCCTCCACGGAGGGAGAAGGCTCCGGGTCGGGGGGGGCAGCGGCCCCTCCATCCGGTGCAGGAGAGGAACTCGACCCCTACAACCCCGGAGAGGCTGCCGAGTTGACGATGGCACCGGGCTATGCCCTGGGCGACGTGGGTCCTCGCCCGGCGCCTTCGGGAGTCGCTGCAGAGGACGCGCCCGATCCCTTCGCCGAGACCATGCCGCCTTCCCCGAGCGGAGCGCCGCTGCCGGACCCCTTCGCGGAGCGGCCGGCCGGTCCGCCGCCCTTGCCGGATCCCTTCGCGGAGCCCTCGGGGAAGGGAGGGGGCTCCCTCGATCCCTTCGCCGAAGGGGCCGCGGACCGGACCCTCGCGCCGAGCTATGCGCCGAGCGGAGCGGCGTCCGCGCCGAATCCCTTCGCGGACGACTTCCTGTCCGCGCCCACCGAGTCGCAGCCGAGTGCTCCGGAGGACCCGTTCGGGCCGCCCCTCCTCGACGACCCTGGGTCCGCCGAAGCTGCTGCCGCCCTCGCGGCCCGGCACGGAGTCGGCGGCGGGGGACCGGGGGCCGGCCTGGCCGCGGAGCGGACCCTCGTCGACCTGGAACTGCAGGAGGGGCTGGAAGGCCTGGCGGTGGCTCCGGAAGCGACCGAGGAGGTTTCGCTCGGCGGCCTTGCGGAACTCTCGTCGGCCGGGCCTGCGGGCTCCGCGGGACCGCCCCCTCCCCCCGGCGGAGTTCCGGAACCCCCGGAGCTGCTCGCGGCGCCCCCTCGGCCCGCAGCGCCGGACGACCCGGCTGCGACCGGCGCGCCCGCGGCGCGTCCCCTCTTCGGTGCTCGCCGCGCGGAAGGCGACGCCGCGCTCTACGGGCATCCGGACCCTGCGGTCGTGCTCGACGCCGAGCAGGGGATCGTCTTTGCACCTGCGGTTCCGGGCGGCTGGACGTCCGTGCCCGAGGGCTTCGCCGTCCTTTCCGACGGCAGCGTGGTCGGTCGCGGGGCGGTCGAGGGGTCCGCGGTGCGGGTGCAGCTTCCCGCCCAGGGTTCGCCTGCGCCCGACGCGGAGGGCGCCGTGCGCCTTCCTCCCTTCCCCCCGGGGACGCGGGTCGACCGTGCCAGCGGCGCGGTGCTCGTCCCCTCCGAAGCCGAAGGGCGCCTCTCCTGGCGGCCACGGCGGTGGTTCCGCACCGAGCAGGGGCTGTGCTTCCTGCTTCCCCGCGAGGCCGTCTTCGCGGACGACGGGAGCCTGACGGTGCCTTCGTCGGCGCTGGCGCCCGACCGCGAGTCGGGAGCGGACGCCGAGGCCGGGGAGGGCCCGCGGGAGGTTTCGCGTTGGGAATACCTTGGCTTGGTGGAGGTCCGTCTGGCCGACGGCTGGACGCGCCTCGAGCTGCCCCCCGAGGCGGAGATCGCCGCCGAGGGGCAGGTCCTTCTCCCCCCAGCAGCGCGCCGCAGGGGTGGGAGCCCTCCGCCCTTGCTCGAGCTGCGCGAGCGGGAGGACGGGCGGCTTTCCTTCGATCTCCCTCCGGGCGTCCAGAGGCGTGCCGACGGGCTTTGGCTGCCCCCCCTGCCGAACCCGCCGGAGGACGAGGAGCCCCTGGCCGACCTCGAGGGCGACCCCGTGGACGAGCGCGTCTACTTTGGCGTCCGCGACGTCCTTTTCGCCGACGGCTGGATCCGACTCGATCTGCCCCCCGGCGCGCGCGTCGACGGCGGGCGTGTCCGTCTGCCGGCCGAGTACGCGGAAGCCGGACCTCCCGAGCTCCTTGGCGCCCTCGATCTGGATGAGGAGGGGTGGCTCTGCTTCGACCTGCCGGCAGGGAGCGAAGTCCTCGGCAGCCGAATCCTGGTGCCGCCTGGCGGCGAGGACGCGGAGCAGGCGCGGGTCGCCGAAGGCTCCCGCCCAGCAGCGCCCGCGCCGGTGGAGGCTTCGGGCCCGCCGCCACCTCCGGAGGCCCTTCGCAAGGCCAAGGTGTCGGCGCTCGATCGGTTCCGCGGCGCGAAGCCCCGCGACGACGACGTGGTGACCTTCGAGGGGGTCCTGGAGCCGTCCGTTCCGGTGGGCGTCGGAGCCGAGGCCAGCGGGGCGGAGGCGGGCTCTCCGGGGTCCGAGGCCGGAGCGAGCGACGGGCGCGAGGAAGCGGAGGATCCGGAGGCCGGAGCGAGCGACGGGCGCGAGGAAGCGGAGGACCCGGAGGCCGGAGCGAACGACGAGCGCGAGGAAGCGGAGGACCCGGAGGCCGGAGCGAACGACGGGCGCGAGGAAGCGGAGGATCCGGAGGCCGGAGCGAGCGACGGGCGCGGGGAAGCGGAGGAGCCGGAGGCCGGAGCGAACGACGGGCGCGAGGAAGCGGAGGAACCGGAGGTCGCGGACGGCGCCGCTCCGTCGCCGAAGAAGGGGAGGCGCAAGCGCAAGCGACGTTCGCGCAAGAAGCCGTCGCAGTGAAGCGGGAAAGCCGGGGTTGGGCGCCGCTGCTCCTCTGCGTGCTGGGCGTGAGCCTTGCGCGAGGTCAGCAGGCCTCCCCCAAGGGGTACGTCGAGATGCCCCCCGCCGACGACGGCGCGTGGGTGCTGACCCACCCTCCGGGGTCCAACCGCAACTGGGGCCGTCCGGTCTTCGTTCGCTACCTGGCCTTGGTGGCTCGCGAGTGGCGGCGGCGGTACCCGGACCGGCCTCGCCTGCGCCTCGGCGACCTCTCCAAGGCGGACGGCTCTCCCTTCCCTCCGCACAAGACCCACCGGGACGGGCTCACCGCCGACCTGTTCACCACTCCGCAGAACATTTGCCACGTGCGTTGGACCCAGCAGGAGTGGACCCTCGATCTGGCGCGGCTTCTCGCCGACTACGGCGCCAAGCAGATCCTCTACAACGGCGATCTCGTCGTGCGCAGCGTGCCCGTGGCCAAGAAGTGGAAAGGCCACGACGACCACTTTCACGTTGTGATCGACCCTGCCCGCGTTCCGGCCGAGGGCGCGCCTTTGGTCTTCGCCGAGGGGCCGCTCGCGGACGGCGGTTGGATCTCTCGCGGAGCGGTGGACGAGGAGCGCAGGGGCCTGCTCCTCCGCTGGCGCGTCCTCGGAGGAGCCAAGCTCAAGGGAGTCCGCGTGCGGGTCGAGGAAGGCGCTGGGACGCCGCTGCACGACTCGGGCTGGACCAAGCTGCGGCGCCCCGAATACCGGCTCCCCGAGCCCCTGCGGGACGGGCTTCGCTACCGCTGGCGCGTCGACGTCGAGACCGCGGCGGGGCACCGCGCGAGCACGGGCTGGCAGACCGTACGCACCGACTTCACGCCGCCCTCGGTGTCGGCGCGCTCGCCTCGGGACGGAGCCGAAGTCTCGGGGCCGCCGACTTTGCGCTGGACCTTTCGCAAGCGGGGGGTGGCGCAAGCGCGCTACCGGATCGAACTCGACGGCGACCCGAACCATCGCAAGGTGAAGCACCGCCTCGGCCCCTTCGAGGGCGAGGCGACGCAGCACCGCCTCGAGGAGGTGCGCCTGAAGCGGACCAAGCGCTACTACTGGCGCGTCGTGGCGACGGACGCCCACGGCAACGAAGGCGCCTCCGAATGGGTCTTGTTCCGCACAGGCCGTTCCTACGGCAAGCCGCGCCCGGCCCAGGAGGGCGGCGGCGAAGGCCGCGGCGCTCGCGAGGTTCGGGTCCGCGCTTCGCGGCTCAACCTGCGCGCGGGCCCGGGCACCCAGCACCCCGTGCGACGGACCTTGACCCAGGGCACCCGCCTGCGCGTGCTTGCCGAGCGGGGCGACTGGCTCGAAGTGGAACTGTGCGAGCCTGCGGGCGGCGAGCCCGCGCGGGGCTTCGTTTCCCGCCGCTACGTGGAGTGAGCTCCCGTCTCGATTCCCGGGTGTACCGCCAGCGGAACGGTCGCTTGGTCGCCTCGCTTCGAGCGGGGCCGCAGGGGATCTTGCAGGCTTCCTTTACGCTTTCCGCTCCGTCCTTCCGGTTTCGGGCGAGAGCGCGGGAACCACTGCACTTGGCTTCGGTGCGCCTGTTGCTCTACGCCTCGTCGAGAGGAGGAGGGGAATGCGCGTCTCGGGGATCTTGGCGCTGGTCGCTGCGGTGGGCTTGGGGGCGCACCCAGCGTTCGCGGCTCCGGAGCGCGACGACGGGCCGCTCGGCACCAGGGATCTGAACGGTCCCTGGCCCGAGGACGACCTCGCTGCTGCGTTCGCGGCGTACTCCGCTTGGGGGCGCTGGGAAATGCTCTACGCGAGGGCGCAAGGGATCGAGCGACTGGCGCGCACGAGAGCGACTCGAGCGCTGCGCTTCCTCTCCCGGCGTTACGCGAAGCCCCGGAAGCCCTTCGCGCTCGAAGAACGCTACCTGATTGCCTCTTCCCTCAGGCATTTTCGCGGCGCTTCGCGCCTTCCGGGGATCGAAGCCTTGGCGAAGCGTTGGGGGCGGAAGGACCCCTGGCTGCTCTACCAGGTCTTCTGCCTGGAGGCCTCGCAGGGTCGTTTCCCCGCGGAGCGCACGCTGAACGACGACCGGACGCCGGCGCTGGGCGCTGCGGCCGCGCTCGAAGCCTCGGCGGCTTGCGGCGCTCCGGATCGCGTGGCGGAGACCGTGTCCCGCGTCCTGAAGGCGGACCGGATCGGTCGAAACGCCGTCGAGCAACGGCTCTGGATCGGTGCGTGCGTGGGGGCCCTCCGGTCCCTTCAGGATCGAAGTGCCCTCGTGATCGAGCGTGATCTTCCGCCGCTGGTGGACGTGCTGGATCGAGATGACGTGGCGCCGCTTTCGAAGCGACTGATCGCCCGTTTCTTGAGCCTTCTCTTGCGTGTCGATGCCGATTGGATCGCCGCGGCTCCCTGGCGGAGGTTCGTTGCGCCGAAGGCAGAGCAAGAGCCTCCGGCAGGGCGGACGCGTACCCGTCCCCGCCCGGAGTTCATGGGAACCCGCGTGCGCGCGGGTCGGCGGATCGTCTACGCGATCGATCTATCGGATTCCATGCTCGCCCCTCTCTCTCCGCGCGAGAAGCAAGAACTCGTTCGGGAGCGGGACTCCTCGCCCCAGGGGACGAGTCCGAGTGCCGGGAAACGGGAGGGGGCTCCACCCTTCCGCTGGGGAGCAACGCCCACGCGCCTCGACGCCGTTCGTTTCCACCTGGCCGAGAGCGTGCAGCAATTGGATTCCACGAGTCGGTTCGCGGTGATTGCTTTCGGCGACGACGCGCGGTTGTTCGACTCCACGCCAAGGCTTGTGTCTCCGACTTCGCGGGTCGTGGGACGCCTACTCCGCGAGTTGCGCGGGATTCGTCCACGGTCCGCGGACGATGGTTCGCGAGGGACCCGTTTGATGGGGCAAACCGATCTGCACAGCGCCTTGCGGCTGGCGTACCGAGTAACCACCCACGGGATCGTTCCAGAAGAAGAGGCCGCTCATGGGGCCGAGGCGCTTGCCGAGGGCGCGGACGCGATCTTCGTCCTCTCGGACGGACAGCCAAACCGAGATGCTTTCCCGGGCGAGAGTGCGCCTCTGTTGATCCCTGCGCAGGAAGGAAGGACAGGGCGCTTCCGGGATCCCGAGACCGGCGACTGGAAGGACTATCGGTTGGGACCGTCCGCCGCCTACGTATCGAAATACGTCTGGTTCGGACCCTACAGGCACATCGCCTACTTCCGTCGCGACCTCGAGCGGTTGAACCTGTTCCGGAAGGTCGAGATCAGCGCGGTGGGGTTCGGAGAAGCGGACCGCCAGTGGTTGCGCGCCTGCGTGGAGGCAGGAGACGGCGAGTTGAACTGGGTGGGTGGACCCGACGAGCCCTCGCCGCAGTAAGGGCGCGGCCGGGTGTGCGTACGCCGGATCCGATCCGGATTCGCAGCGCCCTCTGCGAGCAGCGAGGCGCAGCCGAGCGCGTGGGTTCCGCCCTCCCCTCGGAGGACGAACGGTGCGCGGAGAACGCGGGCGCCGACAAGTCCGTCTACCTGGCCATCGGCAGCACCCTGGACGGGCGGAAGCGCGTCCTGGGTATGTGGATCCAGCGGACCGAGGGCGCCAAGTTCTGGCTGGCGATCCTGAACGAGCTCAAGCAGCGGGGCGTGGTGGACATCCTGGTCCTGTGCGCCGACGGCCTCACCGGGCTGCCCGACGCGGTCGAGGCCGCCTTCCCGCAGACCATCTTCCAGACCTGCATCGTGCACGTGATCCGCTCCTCGGTGCGCTTCGTG
>RFHU01000426.1 GCA_003695705.1 Planctomycetota bacterium | reverse complement strand
GCGGCGCTCCGGAGGCAGGAGCCACCGCCGACTCGTTCGGCGCGGCCTGCTCCGCCGCGTCCGCGGTCCTGGCCCCCTGCGCGGGTGCGCCGGCCTGCGCACCCTCACCGCGGGGCGCCCTGGGCTTCCTGCGCCGGCGGCGCCGCGCCGAGGTCTCCCCGTCCCGGCCGACAGGGCCGCGGCCGCCGTCGGCGGACACGAGCTCGATGGCCTGCACGCGCGCCACGAGGCGGGGCCCCCCGCCGCGCTCCTCCTGACGGAGCTGCCCGCGGAGGAGGACCGCCTGGCCGACGCGCAGCGAGCGGGCGGCCTCCACCTGCGGGCCGTGCGCCTCGAGGTCGAGGGGGTGCACGGGACCGCGCGGGGCGCGCGGCCCGGTCCCCGGCAAGATCGCCAGGTTCACCACGGAGCGCTCGCCTTCGAGCGCGACCACGGTGGGCGGGCTCGCCACCCGACCGAGCAAATAGAACTGATTGAGGTTGCCCACCGCGGCCTCCTTCGCGCGGCCCGGGCCCGCGCGCGAAGCGCCGTGCAACCTAAATCGAAGGCCTCGTTCCCGCAACGGCGCCGCGCGCGCCTCGAGGGGGCCTCGGCTCCCTTGGATCCCAGGCCGACTCGGCCCGTGAGCCGCGCTTGAGCCGCGCGGACGGATCCCCGAAGATGCGCGCCCATGGAACTGCACCCCTTGCCCCTCGACGTCCACCTCCGCCGCATCTTCGCCGAGTGGCGGGCACACCGCAGCATCTACGACCTGCCCGAGGCGAAGTTCTGGACTCCCGCGCCCGACCTCGACCTGAGCTGCGCCTTCCGCGGCGAGGTCGCTGCGACGCCGGCGGGCCCCGCGGCGGGCCCCCAGTCGCAGCTCCTCCAGAACATCGTCCTCTCCTGGCTCGCCGGTGGCCGCGTCGTCGAGCTCAAGACCGTACAGGTCGACGACCGACTGGAGATCCCGCGCCCGTGCATCGACGCCCGCACGGTGGGCTTCAACGTGGAGTGGTCGCAGGAGCTGCGCATCGAGCAGAGTCTGGCCGAGTACGTGGCGGCCTGGATGGTCCTCCGAATCCTGCGCGAGGAGGGCGTCGTCGACCTACCGCCCGGCACCGATCGGGTCCTGTTCGACATGTCGGTCGGATACGACCTGCAGGGGATTCGGACCCGCAAGGTGGGCGACTTCGTACGCTCCATGCTCGACGCCTCGGCGGTGATCGACCATTTGCGCCTGCGCCTGGACGGCCCCTTGCGCAAATACCGCGACCTGGACTACGACCCGCGCGTCGCTGCCGGGATCACGCTCTCTACCTTCCACGGCTGCCCCGCGGACGAAATCGAGCGCATCGGACGCACCCTGCTCGAAGAGCTGGGTACCCACACCATCATCAAGCTCAACCCCACGCTGCTCGGCTACGAGGCCGTGGACTCCATCGTGCGCGACGAGCTGGGCTACGAACACATCCAACTCGACCCGGCAGCCTTCGAGCACGACCTGGCCTGGGACGAAATGCTGGGCATCATCGAGCGCCTCGAAGGGGTCGCGCAGAGCGCTGGCCTGACCCTGGGGGTCAAGTTCACCAACACCCTGGTCGTCCGCAACGGCGACACCTTCTTCCCCGGCCAGGAAACCATGTACATGTCGGGCGCCCCCTTGCACGTCCTGGCCGTGGAGCTCGCCGCGCGCTTCCGCGCACACTTCCAGGGGCGCTTCCCCGTTTCCTTCTCGGCCGGGATCGATCGCAAGAACTTCCCCCGCGCCGTGGCCTGCGACCTCGCTCCCATCACCGCCTGCACGGACTTGCTGCGCGCCGGCGGCTACGGGCGCCTATCGGGATACCTGCGCGAACTGGAGGGGCGCATGCGTGCCCGCGGAGTTCGCTCCCGAGGAGATTTCGTCCTGGCCAGCGGCGGCGGCGCGACGGTCGCGCGCGAGGTGCTCGGCGAGCCCCTGGGAACGCTCCTCGAAGAGCACCTCGCCGCGGAGGGACCGAAGGACGTGCGCGGCCTGCTCGCCCAGCACGGCGCCGCCGAAGCCTACGACGACTTGGTACGGGCGGCGGGAACGGCCAACCTGACCGCCTACGCCGCCGAGGTGCGCCAGGACCCCCGCTACGCCTACGCCAAGAACCGCCGCCCGCCCCGCAAGATCGGCAGCCAGCTGTGGCTCTTCGACTGCATCAGCTGCGACAAGTGCGTCCCGGTGTGCCCCAACGACGCCAACTTCTGGGTCGAGATCGAGCCCATCGACCAGACCTGGGAGGAAGTCGTCGTCGAGGGACCGGGGAAGGTCCTGGTTCGCGACGCGACCGAGCCCTACCGGGCCGAGCGCAGCCACCAGCTCGCCAATTTCGCGGATTTCTGCAACGAGTGCGGCAATTGCGACGTGTTCTGCCCCGAGGACGGCGGACCCTACGTGGTCAAGCCGCGCTTCTTCTCCGGAGAGGCCAGCTACCGCGAAGCCGCCGCGCTCGACGGCTTCTTCCTCGAAGGCGTCCCGCCTCGCGGCCTTCGTCTGCGCGGCCGGGTGGAGGGCCGGGAATACACCTTGGTGCGCCTGCCCGGCGCGCCGGACCGCTTCGAGGACGACGCCATCGCCTGCGAACTCGACCCCGAGCGAGGCCGCGTCCTCTCGGCGCGCCCCTTCTTCCGCGCGCGGCCGGGCCACGTCCTCCCCACCTGGCCCTACCTGGCCATGCGCGCCCTGCTCGCGGCCGTCCTGGCGCGGGGCCGCACCACCGCCGTCGGCTCCCTCCTCCCCGCCGGGTGCTTCGCCGACGAGTGAGGCGGAGCCCGGAGGCGCTGGGCAAGACCCACCCAGCATCCGTTCAGGGAATCCCCCAGACCCCGAGCGTTTCGCGCGCCCGCCCGGTGCCGTAGCATCGGCGCAGGTTCATGCGCGCGAAGCTC
This sequence comes from Planctomycetota bacterium, assembly GCA_003695705.1. GTDB lineage: Bacteria > Planctomycetota > J058 > J058 > J058 > J058. The sequence continues at coordinate 15,664 of RFHU01000426.1, read as the reverse complement.
GTCATCCGTCGTGGAGAGCGGCCCGTTCGGCGTTGCCTGCTGCACTCGGGGCAGGTGTTCGAGGTCGGGCGTGGGCGCGGGGTGGACCTTCAGCTTCGCGGCGAGTCCATCTCGCGGCGACACGCCCTCCTCGAAGTGCGCGGCGACGGCGTCCGGGTCACCGACCTCGGCAGCCGAAACGGCACCTACCTCGACGACCGGCTCCTCGAGGCGCACACCGAGGCCGTGCTGGCGCCCGGATCGGAGCTCCGCATCGGAGCCTTCCGCCTTGCCGCCGAGATCCTGCCCGGCCTCGAGGGTGCGAGCGGCGCCGAACGGGCACAGGTCCAACGCCTCGTGGCCGGCGACGGCACCGAGATCCGCTACCAGATCGGCAAAGGGGCCACGGGCTCGGTGTGGGCCGGCTGGCAACCACGGCTCAACCGCATGGTCGCCGTGAAGGTCCTCGAAGCCGTCGACGCCGAAGACCGACAACGCTTCCTCCGCGAGGCGCGCCTCGCGGCGCGGATCGAGAGCCCCTACGTGGTCCGCCTCCACGACTTCCGCGTCGAGCGCGGGCGCCCCTACCTGGTCATGGAGCTCGTCCCCGGGCTCTCGGCGCTCGAGCGCCTGGCCGAGGGGGAGGTGTCGCTCGGAGAGGCCCTCGGCATCGGGCGCGACCTCGCCGCCGCCCTCGTCGCCTTGGGGGAGACCGGGATCGTTCATCGCGACGTGAAGCCCGGCAACGTGCTCCTGGACCCGAGCGGTCTGGCGAAGCTGACCGACTTCGGCATCGCCAAGGACATCAACTCCCAAACCCTCCTCACCGAAGCAGGCACCGGCCTCGGCACCTTCTCCTACATGGCGCCCGAGCAGTTCGAGGCGGCCCGCGACGTGACCGCCGCGGCCGACCTCTACGGGCTGGGAGCCACCCTCTACCATCTGCTCGCCGGGCGCCCTCCCTTCGTCTACTCCGGCCGGGGCGATCCGGCGGCCTTCGTGGATCGGATCCTGCGCGAGGACCCCCCCGATCTCGTGGACTTCCACCCGGATCTGCCCGTTGAGGTGGTGCGCTTCGTCGGCTCCTTGCTGCAAAAGGACCCCGCCCGGCGGCCTCGCTCCGCCGAGGTGGTCTTCGGCGTCCTCGACGGCCTCGTGCGGCGCTACGCGCCTCCCGCGGAGGGCGATTCCTCCCAAGACACGCTCCCCCTGACCTAGCCGCCTCGCGATGGTGCGGTGATGGGTGCGTCCCTGGGGGCTTGCAGGGACGCTCGTCGCCCTGCGTCTTGGAAGCGAAGATCTCCGCGCAGCGCTCTGGGACTGCCGGGCAGCGAGTGCGATGGGGCGTCACGAGCCGACGAACGAGCAGTGGCGGCGGATCCGGGACCTGTTTCCGCGGCCAGCAACACGACGGGGGAAGCCGCGGCACCCGCGAAGGCTCCTGGACGGAGTGTTCTGGATCTTCAGGACGGGCGCACCCTGGCGAGGTTTGCCCGAGCGCTGTGGCCCAGGGAAGACCGTTTGGCGCCGGTTCGATCCGTGGAGGCGCGAGGGACGCCTGGACCGGGCGAAGCAGAGGCTCCTGGCGCACCGCAACGAAGCAGGGGAGTTGGGCTGGGATCTTTGGTGCGCGGACGGCACGTCGATTCGTGCGGCTCGCTGCGCGAGCGGCGGTCGAAAAGGGGGGGCGTAGAGGAGCCGGACGACCCCGCACTCGGGCGTTCGCGTGGCGGCTCGGGCGTTCGCGTGGCGGCTTGGGAACCGAGAACCACCTCGTCCCCGATTCGAAACGCTCGCGGTGAACGACCTGGCGACGATCGACCTCGCGATCGTTCCGCGCCTGCTTCGAGTCGCCGTGTCGTAGAGGGCATTGCCTTCCCTTCGAGGGCGTCCTCGGCGGTTGAATTCCGCTACGTGTCGATCCGCGGTGCGATGGGCGCTGGTCCACCTTGAGGCCAACCCGAACGGCCGGGGCGGGCGCGACCTCGGGGGGACCCCTACGCGTGCGTCGTTCCGTCGCCCACCCCGCGCCGCTAGGATGAAGACCGCGGTGGCAAGGTGCGCGTCAAGGTAGTCGTGCGGAGGGACGGTCGGCCCGTGCGGCGCTGCGTGCTGCACGAGGGGCAGGCCTTCGAGCTCGGACGGGGACGGCGAGTGGACATCCGCCTGGAAGCCCTTGCCGTGTCTCGACGCCACGCGTCGATCCGGCTCGGCCCCGCCGGGGTGGTCGTGGAGGATCTCCACAGCCGCAACGGAACCGAGGTCGACGGACGTCCCCTCGAGTCCGGAGAGGCCGTCCTCGTCGAGCCGGGGAGCCGCATCGGCATCGGCCCCTACGAAGTGGTACCGAAGGTCCTCCCCGGGGAAGACCGCCAGGGCCCGGAGGAGCGCGAACGGGTCGTCGAGCTCCTCCGCGCGGAGGGCGTCGAGGCTCGCTACTGCGTGGGGCGCGGGAGCACGGGCTCGGTGTGGGTCGGCTGGAGCGAGCAGCTCGCGCGCATGGTCGCGGTCAAGCTCCTCGACGTGCGCCTCGCGGCCGAGTCCGGCGAAGACCGCCGCCGCTTCCTCCGAGAAGCACGGGTGTGCGCGCGCCTGGACAGCCCGCACACGATCCGGCTGCTCGACTTCCGCATCGCCGGGGACCGGCCGCTCCTCATCTTGGAGTTCGTGGCGGGGCTCAGCGCCATGGAGCGCCTGCGCGAAGGCTTCCTGGAGCTCGACGAGGTCCTCGGCGTGGGGGTGCACCTCGCGCGCGCCCTGGCCGCGCTGGAAGACGCCGGGATCGTGCACCGAGACATCAAGCCGAGCAACGTCCTCCTCAGCGCCGATGGCCTCGCCAAGCTGAGCGACTTCGGCATCGCCCGCGATCTGTCGGCGGACACCGCCTTGACCCAGGCGGGCGTCGGCCTGGGGACCCTCGCCTACATGGCGCCCGAGCAGTTCTCCGAGGCCCACCGAGCCACCTCGGCCGCAGACGTCTACGGCCTCGGAGCGACCCTCTACCACCTGCTCGCGGGTCGCCCCCCCTTCTCCGTGCTCGGCCTGCGCCCCTCCGAAGCCATGGAGCGAATCCGCAGCCAGGAAGCGCCTCCCCTCGACGAAGTCCGCCCCGAAATCCCACGCGAGGTCGCGGAGTTCATCGCGCGCATGCTCGCCAAGCGGCCCCAAGAGCGGCCGGGCCCCGCGTCGGTCTTGGAGGCCGTGCTCGCTCGCCTGCGCGACCGCTACTGCGCCCGCGACCCCCGCTCGAGCCTGTGGGACTCCAGCACCATCACCGACACGGACGACTGATCGCGGACGGAGCGTCGCCTCCGACCGACGGATCCTGCGGTTCGCCGCTTGCCGAGGGCCCCCTGCTCCGCCCGCAGCGAGGCGAGCGGCGCCGCCGAAGCGCGGCGCGCAAGGCCCACGCGCCCCGTCCCGCAGTCCTTGACAGGGCTCCTCCCTCTCGGCAAGGTTGCGGCGACTTCGGGGATTCCCCGAGCGCGCCGGAGTTGCCCCCATGCCCCACGAAGCAGCGGGAGACGCCAGGGACCCAGGAGAGAGCGCCCGGCGCACGTCCCCGAGCGCCGAGGACCTGCGACGGGTCCTGGACGCGCTGCCCCTGCGCGTCTTCTGGAAGGACCTCGAGGGCCGCTACCTGGGGTGCAACGCGGCCTTCGCGCGGGACGCGGGCAAGGCGTGCCCGGCGGACGTCCTCGGCTGCGACGACTTCGCGCTCGCCTGGAGCGAGCAGGCCGAGCGCTACCGCGCCGACGACGCCGAGGTGGTGGCCTCGGGGCAGTCCAAGCTGGCCTACGAGGAACCTCAGACCACCCCAACGGGCGAGCGGATCTGGCTTAGGACCAGCAAGGTCCCGCTGCGGGACGAAGAGGGTGCCATCTGCGGAGTGCTGGGGGTCTACGAGGAGATCACCGAACAGCGGGCCCAGCGCCTCCAGTCCACCGACCGCGAGCGCTTCGAGGCCCTCGGACGCATGGCGGGCGGCGTGGCGCACGAGTTCAACAACATGCTCACGGTCATCCTGGGCAGCCTCGACCTCCTCGACCGCAACGTCGGGGCGGCCGCGCGACGCGAGGCCGTCCTCGCCACACGCGAGGCGGCCGAGCGGGTCCGCCTCCTCACCAGGCAGCTCCTCGCCTTCTCCCGCCGCCAGGTCCTCCGCCCGCGCACCGTGGACATCAACGAGGTCCTGCGCGAATCCCTCCTGCTTCTCGAACGCACCCTGGGAGAACACATCCAAATCCGGATGGAGCTGTCCGCCGAGCCCTGCACGGTGCGCATCGACCCCTCCCAGCTCCAGCAAGTCCTGGTGCATCTCGCCTCCCACGGAAGGGACTCCATGAGCGGGGGCGGCACCCTGACCCTGGCGACGGCGATCTCGCCGCCCGCGGTCCCGAGCCGGGGGGGAGACGGGGGCCGCACCGTGGAGCTGCGCCTGAGCGACACCGGACCCGGACTCGACCGAGAAGCGGCGCGCCGCCTCTTCGAGCCCTTCGCCGACGCGAGCGCCATCGGCCGGGGAGCGGGCCTGTCGCTGGCCACCTGCTGGGGCATCGTCGAGCAGCACGGGGGCCGCCTCTCGGTCGAGTCCGGATCCGGCCCGGGAACGACGTTCCTTCTCCGGTTCCCCTGGCGCGAACCCGCGGGGAACTCCGACGCCTCGGCCGAGGCGACCGGCGCGGGTGGAACCGCCGCCGGTCGCCGCGTGCTCGTCGTCGAGGACGAGCCCTTGCTGCGCCGCGCGGCCCGCATGGCCCTCGAAGAGCGCGGCTATCGGGTGCTCCTCGCCGAGGGTCGGCGGGAGGCGCTCGAGCTGTCCGCGGCTAGCGAAGAGGCCATCGCCGCCGTCGTATGCGACGTGGTCTTGGGAGACGGCCGCGGCCCCGAGGTCGTGCGCGCGCTGCGCGCGCAGCGGCCGGGACTGCGCGCCCTCTACGTGTCGGGCTACACCGACGTCGCCCTCGGGAGCGGCGAAGGCGAGGCGCTGGGAGACGCCTTCTTGGGCAAGCCCTACACCTTCACCGAGTTGGGCGACGCCGTGGACCGGCTCCTCGCCGATCCTCCCGAGCCCGACGCGCCCTCGGCCTGAGCGGCGCCGCCGCGCGCGCCCTCGCTGGCGACCGGCAGCGGAGATCGCGTCGCGCCCGGGCCGACGCTCCCCGCGCGGCGGGGACGAGCACCCGACGCCCAAGGCCTCCGCCCGACGATCCCAGCGGGTGGCTGGGGGCGGAGCGCATGGGCGCGCCCGGCGGCGGGTCCTCGGGCGCAGGCGTCCTCCCGCGCCGGCGGAGCGCAACGAACCCCGGTCGCGGTGCGCGGCCCCCTGGGCCTTCAGTCTTCGATGCTCAGACCCTTGTCGTGGGAGATCATGGCCAGCCCCGCGCCGTCGAGGGCGCAGTCCTTGACGACCAACCGACGGAGCTTCTTGAACTGGCCCAGGTACTCGACCGCCTGGTCGCTGATGGGCGTCCCTGAGAGGTCGAGCTCCTCCAGGTTGGGGCAGCTCTTGAGAAGGGCCAAGACGGCCATGTCGACGACCTTCGTCCCCGCGAGGTCGAGGGAACGAAGGCGGGGCAGGGCGCCGATCTTGACGAAGCAGGCGCCGGTGACGCCCACACCGCGCAGGGAGAGGCGCTCGAGCGCGGGGCCGCGCAAGGCGGCGAGGGCCGTGTCGTCGGTCTTCGCCTCGCTCAGGTCCAGGCCCCGCAGGCCTTCGAGGGCGGCGAGCTTCGCTACGCCCTTCTCGCTCAGTTCCGCTCCCGGGAGGCGCAGCCCCTGGGAGTCCCCCTGGGCGAAGTCCTGCAGCACCGCGCCCAGGTTGCGGTCGTGGACGGAGGTCCCGGCGGGCGGGGCGTGGTAGCGCAGGCCGCCATCGTCCTTCTTCCCGAACAGCCCCTTGAAGAACTTGAGCATTCCCCCACCCCCGGCGACGGGACGACGCAGTGAGTCTACCAACAGACGCGAACGCGGTCGCGCCGCCCTCGGCGGAGTGGAGCGGAGCGGCGATGCGCGGGTCTGCGCCGAGCGGAGTCACTCGGGCAGGAGCGGCTCGGCCTCGTCGGACCAGGCGCTGAGGTAGGCTCCCTGCCGCTCGACTTCGGCGAGGAAGGCGGCGTAGTAGGGGTCGTCGCCGAGGGTGGCGCTGTCGCCAACCACGAGAAGGAAGCGGCGGGCGCGGGTGAGGGCGACGTTCATGCGGCGGACGTCGCGCAGGAAGCCCAGCCGCCCGGCGTCGTTGGAGCGCACGAGGTCGACGACCAGGGCCTCCTTCTCGCGCCCCTGGAAGCCGTCCACGCTGCTGACTTCCAGGCCGCCCGAGACCTCGGGGGCGAGGAGCTCCCGGAGGATGCGGACCTGCGCGTAGTAGGGGGCGACCACGCCGAGCTCGCCCGAAGGCAGGCCGCGAGCGAGGAGGCGGCGCACCTCCCGAGCGGTGCGCTCTGCCTGGAGGGGGTTGGCGGTGCTGGGGTCGTCGGGGCCGCGCTCCTCTTCCCAGCCCTTGCCCGCCGTGTCGACGAAGACCAGCGGCCCCGGGCGCAGAGGGTCGGGACGAACCCCGGGCAACTCCTCGAGGCAGCGCGCCGCAACCTCTGGGGCGGCGACCAGGCGCCCTTCGTAGAGGGAGGCGGAGGGAAACGCCATGAGCCCTTCGTGCATGCGGTGCTGCACGGTGAGCATGCAGAGGAGTTCGTCGCCGCGGGACGCCTCGAGGCGCTCGAAGGCCGTCTCCGCGAGCCCCTCCCGGGCGGCCTGGGGGTCGACCACCGTGGGAGGGAGCTGGCGCGGATCGCCGGCCAGAACGGCCCGTTCTGCGCGGCGGAGGGCGACGAGGAGGACGGGGTCGGGGGCCTGGGTGGCCTCGTCCACGACAACGAGGTCGAAGCGTTCGTCGCCGAGAAGTTCCGCGTCGGCTCCGGCCGCCGTGGCGCAGACCACCTGCGCGCCGGCGAGGATTGCCTCCTGCACGCCGCGGAGCTGCGCCCGCGCATCGCGGTAGAGGCGGCCGAGCTCGGCCCGGGCCTCGCGGTCTTCGCGCCAGTCGAGCTTGCCCTTCGCCCGCCTCCGATCCAGGCGCGCGCGGTCGCGCCGCGCCTGCGCCAACCAGGCACGCGCCTGCGCTGCGGCCGGGCTGGCGTCGACTTGGGCGCTCAACAGCCTCGGCTCCATGGCCGAAGAAACCCGGGAGGGGTGTCCGAGGCGCACGGCGTCGAGACCGGCGAGGACGAGGCGCTCGGCCAGGTTGTCCACGGCGGTGTTGCTGGCGGCGGTGGCCAGGACACGCGCTCCCCGGGACACGGCGTGGCGGACCACCTCCACCAGGGTGCGGGTCTTCCCCGTCCCGGGCGGCCCGTGGACGAGGAACAGATCGCGCGCCGCGAGGGCACGGCGAACGGCCCGGCGCTGGGGCTCGTTCAGCTCCCGGTCGAAGAACTCCAGCTCGGGCTCCGGGCCGAACTCGGGCGCGGCACCGGCAAAGAGAACGGCGCGCAGGCGGCCCTGCGGCGAACGCGCGGGCGCGTCGCGAAAGGCGCGCAAGGCCGCCAGGCCGCGGTCGAAGGTCGCCTCGTTCTCTTCTTCGTCGAGGCACAAGTCCGCGTCGGGCAGGCGGTCGAAGCGCTCGGCGGGTACCATCACCCCCACGCGCCCCTCGGCGCGACGCGCCAGTGTGCCGCGGACGGCCTCCGGGCCTTCGGGGTCTTCGCGCCAGAGGAGGACGGGATCGCCCGGCCCCAGGCGCAGGCCGCGCAGAGTGTCCTTGCGGGCCGGCTCGAGCCAGACGAGCACCAGGTCGCCCGGGGCAGGTCCGGCGTCCACCGCCCGCAGGCGCGCAAGGGCCAGCCCCCGCCGGACCCGCTCGGCCAGGGGGAGGCGCTGGCGTTCCTCGCGGTGCCGCCGCCGCGCACCGCGGCGTTCGGCTCGCCAGAGTCGCTCCAAGCGGTCGATGGCCTCGCGAGCGTCGTCGTGCACCCGGCAAGTCTACGGCACCGCGAGCCACCCCCCAGCCTCCGGGCGCCGCGCACTGACCCTTCCGCCTCCCGCCGGGGAGCCGTAGAGTCCTCCTCGCAGTGCCCTTCGACCCGCCCCGCATTACGGTCTTCTGCGGCTCGCGCCACGGCGCCCGCCCCGAGTTCTCCGACGCCGCCCGCGCTCTGGGCCGCACCATCGCCGAGCGCGGCCTGGGCCTCGTGACCGGTGGCGGGAGCGTAGGCTTGATGGGCGTCGTCGCCGACGCGGCCCTCGAGGCCGGCGGCGAAGTGATCGGAGTCATTCCCCAGGTCCTCTCCCGCGCCGAAGTCGCCCACCACGGGCTCAGCGAACTCCTCGTGGTCGACTCCATGCACACCCGCAAAATGCGCATGAACGAGCTCTGCGGAGGCTTCGTTGCCCTTCCCGGCGGCATCGGAACCTTCGAAGAGCTCTTCGAGGTCCTCAGTTGGCGCCAGCTCCGCATTCACGCCAAGCCCATCGGCCTCTACGACGTGGCCGGCTACTGGACGGGCCTCCGCTCCCTCCTCGACCAAGCCGTCGCCGAGGGCTTCCTGAACCCCGTCCACCGGAGCGTCCTCCTCCGTGCCGACGACCCCGAACTCCTCCTCGACCGCATGGCCGCAGAGCGCATCGCCGCCGCCGATCCCGACGCGGTCGAACCCTGACCTCGCGCAGAAGACCCATGAGGACGTCGGCTCGGGAGGAGAGAACGCGAACTTGCTGCTCCCTCGCCACCCTTCCTTCCCCGGGAGCGCGCGAAGTCCTCGCCCCCGATCACCGCCCTCCTCCTCTCGTTCGGGCCCCGAGCGGCCCTTCAGGCCCAGGGAGGAACTCGTGACTTCTCCCCCGGCCTCGAGCCGCCGCGTCGCGGCGGTGCTCGCCTTGCTCGCCCTCGCGGCCGCCGCCGCGGGCGTCGTCTCGCTCCGAGGCGATCCCGCCCCGCCCACGCAGCTGCGGCTCTACGGGAACGTCGACATTCGCGAAGCCCGACTCGCGTTCAACGGCAGCGAACACGTCTCCGAACTCCTCGTCGACGAGGGCGACCGGGTCGAGAAGGGGCAGGTCCTCGCGCGCCTCCACACCGAGCGCCTGAAGCTGCTCGTGCGCGAGGCGGAAGCCCAGGTCGCGGCCCAAAGCGCAATCGTCTCGCGCATGGAGGCGGGATCGCGTCCCGAGGAGATCGCGCGGGCCCGAGCCGAACGGGCACGGGCGGAGGCCGAAGCGAAGGGTTACGAATTGACCTTCGCCCGCCTGAAGCGCCTCCGCTCGAGCGACGTCACCTCCCAAGAACAAGTCGACGAAGCAGAGGCCGCCGCAAAGGCAGCACGCGCGCGCGTGGCGGTCGCCGAGCAGACCTTGGCCCTGCTCGAAGCCGGCCCTCGGGCGGAGGACATTGCCGCCGCCCGCGCCGAGTTGGCCCTGCGCCAGGCAACCCTCGCCTACCGGCGGGAACTCCTTGCCGACGCGACGCTGCGCGCTCCCTGGGCCGGGGTCGTTCGCGAGCGGATCCTCGAACCAGGCGACATGGCCTCTCCGCAGACCCCGGTCTTCACCCTCGCCCGGATCGACCCCGTCTGGGTGCGGGCGTTCGTGCCCGAGCGGGCCCTCGGGCGGGTCGCGGTCGGCCTCCCCGTCGAAATCCGCACGGACAGCTACCCGGACAAGGTCTACCGGGGTCGCGTGGGCTTCGTATCCCCGACCGCCGAGTTCACCCCCAAGAACGTAGAGACGCCGGAACTGCGGACGCGGCTCGTCTACCAAATCCGCATCGACGTCCAAAACCCTCGCAACGAGTTGCGCTTGGGCATGCCGGTCACGGTCCTGATCCCGCTCGGATCCGACCGCAGCCCCGAGAGTTCCCAGGGAGAACCAGGCAGCAAGCGTGACTGAGCCGGTCCTCCGCTTCCGCGGAGTCACCAAAGTCTTTCCCGCCGGGCGCAACTCCGTTCGTGCCCTCGACGGATTCGACTACGCGCTCAGCCCTGGAGGCATCGTGGGACTGGTCGGCCCGGACGGCGCCGGCAAGTCGACGCTCCTCCGCCTCGCGACCGCGCTCTTGCTGCCCAGCCAGGGCCGAATCGAAGTGCTCGGTCACGACACGCAAGAAGAACCACTCGCCGTCCAAGCCGCGGTCGGCTACATGCCCCAGCGCTTCGGCCTCTACGAAGACCTGAGCGTCGAGGAAAACCTGAACCTCTACGCGGACCTCCAGGGCGTTCCGCCGCACGTGCGCGAGGCTCGCTACGCCGAACTCATGCGCATGACGGGCCTCAGCCCCTTCCTGGGGCGACTCGCCGGAAGGCTCTCCGGCGGCATGAAGCAGAAGCTCGGCCTCGCCTGCGCACTGATTCGCTCGCCGGCGCTGCTCCTCCTCGACGAGCCCACCGTGGGGGTCGATCCCCTCTCTCGCAGGGAGTTGTGGGCCATCGTCGAACGCATGGTCCGGGAAGGGAACACGACCGTCCTCTTGAGCACGGCCTACATGGACGAGGCCGAGCGCTGCGACGAGGTGCTCTTCCTGCACGAAGGACGCCTCCTCGAACGCGGCGCCCCGCGCGACCTGGCGAGCCAGGCCGCGGGAGCCGCCTTCCTGATCGACCCCGGCCAGGAGGACCGCAAGAGCCTGCAAGCCCGCCTGCAAGCCTCCGAACGCGTCGTGGACGCCATCCCCGTCGGGGAGCGCATTCGCGTCGTCCTGGATCGGCCCGGCCTGCCCGACCCGACCGAACTGCCGGCCTTGCATGGGGCGGGGGAACCGCAACCCGTTCCCCCGCGTCTGGAGGACGCCTTCGTCCTTCGGCTTCGCGCGGCCCGGACGCCGCTCCAAATGCCTCCCCTGCCCCAACGAGGCACTCCGCGGGACGAAGAGGAAGTCATCGTGGTCGAAGACGCCCGCCGCCGCTTCGGCTCCTTCTGGGCGGTCAAGGGAATCGACTTCACCGTCCGGCGCGGGGAGATCTTCGGGCTCCTCGGCGCCAACGGCGCCGGCAAGTCCACGACCTTTCGCATGCTCTGCGGACTGCTTCCTGCCTCGTCGGGAAGGCTGACGGTCGCGGGCTACGACCTGCGCCGCGCGGCCGCGACCGCGCGCGGTCGCCTGGGCACCATGGCGCAACGCTTCTCCCTCTACGAACACCTCACCGTCCTCCAGAACCTCCGCTTCTTCGCCAGCGCCTACCGGCTCACCGGATCCCGCCTCCGCGAGCGCATTGCCTGGGCGCTCGACGGCTTCGAGCTGCGCGCGGTCGCCGACGTGCGCAGCGGTCAACTCTCCCTGGGCTACAAGCAGCGCCTCGCGCTGGCCGTCGCCCTCATGCACGAGCCCGAGATCCTGTTCCTCGACGAGCCGACCTCCGGCGTCGACGCCCTCGCGCGCCGCGAATTCTGGCGTCGCATCAACCAGCTCGCCGCCACCGGCGTGACCGTGTTGGTCACCACCCACTTCATGGAGGAAGCCAGCTACTGCGACCGACTCGTCATCATGGCCGACGGAGAGGTCCTCGCCTCGGGCAGCCCCAGCGAACTCCTCGAGCGCGTCCGCAGCGAAACCCTGCCCGAACCGACCATGGAAGACGCCTTCATCGCTCTGGTCGGACGGCCGCGAGGGCACGTCGCGTGAACGCGGTCGCTCGACGCCGCTTGCTCGGCTTGATCCGCAAGGAGTCCCTGCAGATCGTTCGCGACCCGTCGAGCATCGCCATCGCGTTCCTGCTCCCCTTGCTCCTCCTGCTCATCTTCGGCTACGGCGTTTCGCTCGACGCCCGGCGGATCCCCGTCGCGATCGTCCTCGAGCAGTTCGACGCGGAGACCACGAGCTTCCGAGCGGCCTTCGAACACTCCGAGTTCTTCGCCCCCAAGCACTACGACTCCGTCCAGGCCGCGGAAGCCGCCCTCGCACGGCGCGAGGTCGAGGGGATCGTCTGGCTCCGCTCCGACCTGGAAGCTCGCTCCCTCGCAGATCCGCCGGGGCGCGTGCAGGTCATCGTGAACGGAGTCGACGCCAACCAGGGCCGCATCCTCGAGGGCTACGTGGAGGGCGTCTGGAAGACGTGGCTCGGCCAACGAGCGGAAACTCGTCGCGAAGCCCCTACTCCCCGCGTCTTCCTCCAGGCCCGCGTGTGGTTCAACCCCGCCGTGCGCAGCCGCGACTACCTCGTCCCCGGCCTCGTCGCGGTGATCATGACGCTCATCGGCGCGCTGCTGACCGCCATGGTCGTCGCGCGCGAGTGGGAGCGCGGCACCATGGAAGCCCTGTTGGTGACTCCCGTCCGCATGCGCGAGATCCTCCTCGGCAAGCTCCTCCCCTACTTCGTGCTCGGCATGGGAGGAATGCTCCTCAGCACCGCCATGGCGGTGTTCGTCTTCCAGGTGCCACTCCGCGGTTCCTTCGCGCTGCTGATCGCGACTTCCTCTTTGTTCATGCTGGCCGCGCTGGGCATGGGACTGCTGATTTCCGTGGTTGCGCGCAGCCAGTTCGCAGCCGGGCAGATCGCCATCGTGACCACCTTCCTGCCGGCCTTCATCCTCTCGGGCTTCATCTTCGACATCGGCTCCATGCCGGCGCCCATTCGGGCGATCACCCATGCGATCCCCGCTCGCTACTTCGTGGCGATCCTCCAAACCCTGTTCCTCGCGGGCGACGTGGAGGCCGTCGTTCTCCCGAACGCGCTCGCGCTCGTGCTCATGGCCGGTCTGTTCCTGGGCGTCGTGTTCCGGCGTTCGCGCAAGAGACTGGACTGAAGGCGGCAGCAGCGAAGGGCCAAGCATCGTGGGCGAACGAGAATCCAGAGGACCCCCTACGAAGGACAGCGCACAGAGCGCAGCGCAAGAGCCCCCGCAACAGGTCCCCCCGCGGCCCCAGCGAGCGTCGGAACACCGGATTCCTCCCGGGCTGCGGCGGAGCGCCTCGACGAAGCCGCGCTCGAAGCCCAGCCCGCGCCGCGTCCGGAGCGAGGAGGCGAACCGCCGCACGAATCCGCGTTGGCCAGCGATGGCGAAGCGGGAGGAGTGTTCTTCGGCGCGTCCGACGAGCGAAGATCGACGGTCGGACCACGCAACGCCCTCTCCTTTCCCAGGACGGAGTCCGTGCGCGCAGTCCTGGCCCTGGTAAAGAAAGAGTTCTTGGCCCTCGTTCGGGACAAGCGGAGCCGCTTCGTCCTCGTCGTACCTCCCATCGTCCAGCTCCTGGTCTTCGGCTACGCGGCGACCTTCGACCTGAACCAGGCGCCCATCGGGATCTACGACGAAGACGGAAGCGCGAGTTCCCGCGAACTGGCCGCTCGCTTCGCAGCCTCCGCAGCCTTCCATGTCGTGAACGACCTGCGCCGCGAAGACGACATTGCGCCGCTGCTCGATCGGCGCGAGGCCCTGCTGGTCGTTCGCATGCGCCACGGCTTCGGACGCGCGATCGCGCGCAGGCAGGCAGCGCAGGTGCAATTGCTCGTGGACGGACGCAATTCCAACACGGCCATGATCGCCCTCGGCTACTCGCGGGCCATCCTTTCGCGCTTCGAGGAGGACCTCGCCGTCCGCAGCGGGGCTCCCCCTCCTCCCGTGCGGCTGGGGGTCCAAGCCTGGTTCAACCCCAATCTGGAGTCCCGCTGGTTCATCGTTCCGGGCATCGTCGGCCTGTTGACCCTCGTCGTCAGCCTCCTGGTGACTTCCCTCTCGGTGGCGCGCGAGCGGGAATCGGGCACCTTCGACCAGCTCCTCGTAACCCCGCTGAGGCCCTTCGAGATCCTCGCGGGCAAGGCCCTGCCCGGCCTCCTCGTGGGGTTGGTGGAAGGCACGGTCATCGTCCTCGCCGCCGCCCTCTGGTTCGGCGTCCCGCTCCGCGGGAGCCTGCTCGCCCTCTACCTGGGGCTCTTCCTCTTCCTCCTCGCGGCCGTGGGCGTCGGGCTGGCCATTTCCTCGCTGGCCGTCACCCAGCAGCAGGGCCTCCTGGGTGCCTTCCTGTTCCTCGTCCCCGCCGTCATCCTCTCGGGCTTCGCCACCCCCATAGCGAACATGCCGCCCTTCATCCAACGCCTGACCTACGCCAATCCCCTGCGCTACTTCCTCGTCATCCTGCGGGGCGTCTTCCTCCGCGGAGACGGAGCGAGCGAGCTCTGGGACCAGCTCTGGCCCATGGCCGCCATCGGCTGCGTCGCACTCACCGGCGCCGCCTTCTTGTTCCGCAGACGGCTCTACTGAATCCGGCGCCCTGGGGAACGGAGCTCCGCGGAAGGGAGGCGCACTCCGCACGGCCCCCTCAGGGGCCGGCCTCGGATCGCACCCACTCTGCGTAGGCCGCGCGAGCGCGCCGTCCCAGGAAGAAGACCCAGAACAGCGAACCCAGCAGGTATCCGGCCACGACGACGAGAGCCTCGAGGCCGGCGGGCTGCGTCGCCAGCAGGCCGCGGGGACCGACGAGCTGGTAGAGGACGAAGTTGTGGGCGACGTGCGCCACCGAGACCGGAAGCAGGGAGCCCCGTCCGCCGACGAACAAGTGCACGTAGACCAGGCCCATGAGGTAGCGGGTCAAGGCGTTGACGACGAGGTTGGGTCCGTCCATGCGGGCCACCAGGAGATCGAAGGGGAGGTGCCAGCAAGCGAAGAGCAGCGCCGTTCCCCAGACCAGGCGACGCCGGGTCGCTCGCCCGCGCAGCTCGCGGAGCAGGTAGCCCCGCCAGCCCGCCTCCTCGCCCACGACGGTGTTCGCGAAGAGGATCGCCGCGGCGCCGGCGAGGGCGGTCGCCGCCGCTCCTCCCCCCTCCCCCGCGTAGCGCCACGCCGGGTTCCAGGCGAGGACCGCGGGACGTGCCAGCCAGAGGGCGAGCCAAGGCCCGGCCGTGGGGAGCAGGCCGACCAGCGCAGCCAGGGCGAGTTCGCGCGCCCGCGCCCCTGCGAGCGTCGCTCCCAGGGCCTCGACGGGTCGCCGGCCAAGTGCCCACAGCACCCCTCCTCCGAGCAAAAGGCGCGCAAGGCCCAAGAAGAAGGGCGGGAGGGGCACCTCCGCGCCCAGCAGCTCGAGCAGGAAGGCGGCCCCGGCGAGGCCGAGGTAGAGCCCCCGGCGCCGCGCGTCGACCCCCGGGACGAAGAGGAATCCAAAGACGCCCACCCCCAGGGGCCATGCGTTGAGGACGGCCTCGGGAAACACTCCGGAGGAAACCCCCGCAGCCGCACCCGCCGCCGTGGCGAAGGCGAACACGAGGAAGAGCAAGGCCTTCGACGCCTCGCTTGGTGCCCGGCCCTCGCCTGCTTCCTTCGCCCCGGGGGCGCCGTCCTGCTCCACGCTGTCCCTCCCTCCCAGGGGCGAACGACCACCATACCCTCGGCGGACCCTCCTGCCCTCGGTCCGCCCTGGAGCCTCGGCGCTTCGGCAGGCAACGCCTCGATCCGCACGCGGAACGGCCCCTCTGCCTACCGGGTCACTTCCCGGGCGGGGCGAGCGGTTTGGCCGGCGCTCGCGGGTCTCGCGCCTCGACCCCGCGGCGGGGAACTCCGCGGCCCGTGGACCGCCCCCCCCTACCGGAACCCCCCCCGCACCGGAGAGCACGCGTGCTCCGGGGTGCACGCTGCCCTTGGGACTGCGCACGGTCCTGCGCCGACCGGGCGGGGTACGAACTCAGGGCCAGGGCCCACGTCGCCGTAAGCCCTGGCCCTGTCTGTTACGCCCGAAGGGACTCGAACCCCAAACCTCTGCCTCCGGAGG
>RFHU01000425.1 GCA_003695705.1 Planctomycetota bacterium | reverse complement strand
GGTCGAACAGCTCAAGGACCTCGACGAGAAGCTCGCAAAGATCTTCCCTGCGCAGGGGGGCCAAGGCGGCCAGGGCGGCCAGGGCGGCCAAGGCGGCCAGGGCGGCCAGGGCTTTGGCTTCCGCCAGGTACTCGGTGTGGAGAGCCGCTTCTACGCGGTGCGGGTGACCGCCCGCGCGGGCGAAGCCGAGGCGGTCTACCGAATGGTGGTTCACCGGGGCGGGCAGGACGAAGCCCACGTCTTGCTCTTCGAGGCGGTGCCCCGATGAGCGCCTCCCTCTACCGCGGGCTCGTCTTGCTGCTCAACCTCGCGCTCCTCTGCGGCCTCGCCTACCAGGGGCTGCGCGCCTTCCGCGGCCCCTCTCCGCCGCCGGCCTCTCTTCTCCCCAGCGACTTCAACCCGCTGGTCTACGAGATCCCCATGGCGCGTGGAAGCCGCAGCTCCCTCCTCGAGCACCAGGTGACCTGGAAGCAGTTCGATCGCCCCAAGCCCGTCCAGGTCCCCGTGGCCGCCGGGCCGCGGACCGAGCGTCCCAGCCTCGGTTCGCTGAGCGAGTACACCCTCGTCCTGGCCCTCGCCAACCCTCGCGACGAGAACTCCAGCTCGGTCATCCTTCGCGGAAGGACCGGCACCTACACCCTCAAGGTGGGGGAGAAGCTCGCGGACGGCTTCGAGGTGCTCTCGGTGACCGTCCGCGGCGAAGGCGACGCGCGGGAGGCCATCGTCGTCGTCGGGCGCGACGGGCAGACCCGAGAGATTCGCTACCGCCGGAGTCAGAGCAAGTGACGCCTCCCCCGCTCCGTGCGCCCTCCGAGAAGCGCCTGTCCCTCCCGGCCGGCCGTTCCCGCAGGAGGCGCCGCGCATGATCTCCGTAGGGCTGGAACTGGGAGGGAACACGATCAAGCTCGCCGTCCTCGAAGGCAGCCCGCGCGCACCGCGACTGAAGGCCTTCGACGTGCGCAAGGTCGCCGTCAAGGAAGGCGAGGCGGAGGACGACATCGTCTCCGTCCTCGAGGACCTGCTCAAGAAGACGCGGGCGCCGCGGGGCCAGGTCGTGTGTTCCGTGCGGGCTCAGGATTGCATGATTCGCGAGATCGTCGTCCCCTTCGTCGACGACGACAAGATCCGCAAGACGATCAAGTATCAGGCCGAGAACTACTTCACCTCCCTCTCCATCGACGACCTGATCATCGAATACAGCAAGTTCGCCGAACTCGACGGCAAGGCCAAGCTGATGGTCGCGGGGGTCAAGAAGTCGCACATCGACCGCCGCCTCCGCTACCTGGACGAGTGCGGGATCGATCCCACCCACATCGACCTCGACGTGGCCGCTCTCTACAACACCTACAAGCACATGGGGGTCTTCGAGGACCGTGGCGCGGTGTTGTTGGTCGAGATCGAGGCCGACACGCTCAAGGTCGGCGTGGTCGAAGAAGGGCGTCTTCGCCTCGCTCGCGCGATTCGCATGCGCCTGGGCGCCATGAAGCTCGAGCAGGGGCGCGGTAGGAGTGGCATGGGGCGGGTCCCCGGTCCGGGCGCGAGCGAGACGCAAGCCGACGAGAGCGCGCGCCTCCCGGTGGTCATTCTCGACGACGGCGAGGACGAGGCCTTCAGCCTCGAAGACAGCAACATCGGCGAGGTCGAACGGGAGGGGATCCTCCACCGGATCTTCATGGAGATCGACCGCACGGTCGCGTCGGTCCAACTCCAGAGCGACGTCGAGTTGATCTGCCTCTCGGGAGCGAGTTGCAAGCTCGACGGGATCGAGGAAGTCTTCGCCGATCATTTCGAGGTCGAGGCCCAGCGCGTCTCCCTCGAGTCTCACTTCAAGGCCCCGCGCGACGCTCCCCCGCACCTCTCCCTCAACGCGCCGACGGCGGTGGGCCTGGCCCTGAAGGGCATGGGCGTCGACCACGCGCGCATGGATTTCCGCCAGGAGGAGTTCGTCTACCAGGGCACCTTCGCGCAGCTTCGCCGCGGTCTCGCCTGCGCAATGACCCTCCTCTTCGCGCTGGTGTTCCTCTATGCCTTCAACCTCAAGCACGAGTTGCGGGAGACCAAGAACGCCGTGGACGGCGTGAAGTCCTTGCAGCGGGACCTCTACACGGTGCTCTTCCCTTCGCTCGAGGACGACAGCGTTCCCCACCTGGACACCGGGCGCCGGGACCAGAACTACTACGAAGCCATGCGCGCTGCGCAACGAGAACTCAGCCGCCGCTACGGCGGCGGTGCCGCGGCCAGCGACGACGGCCCGCAGATCTCCGCCCTCGAGGTGCTCCGGCAGTTCGCCCTCGCCAAGGCGGCGGTCCCTCCCCGACGCGGCATCGTCGTCATGAAGGCCAGCGTCGACCCGCGCCCCGGCAACCAGAGCACCTTCAACTGCCGCATTCAGGAGCCGGAAGGAGCTGTGGAGCTCGCCCGGCGCTTCGAGAAGAACCCCGTCTTCCTAGGGACGGCTCAGGACACCCGGCGCGATCGGCGCACGGGGCAGTGGTCCTTCGAATTCGTCATCAAGCTCCGAGACCAGGGACGGCGCTGAGTCATGGCCGGCAAGAAGGAGGAATTCGACTTCCTCGGCTTCTACATCTTCTTCATGCTCCTGCTCTCGGTCATCGTCGGTGGCTTCGCCGTGCTCAATCGCCGCGAAGTCGCCGAAGCGGACCGGCTGCTGCGGCGGGAGGTTCGCTTCCTGGAGGAAATGGGCCGACTGGCGCGGGACGAGGACTTTCGGGCCCTCATCGCGAAGTCTCGGCAGGGGAGCGCGGGCGTCAGCGGGAGCACGGCCGACTTTCAGGCCCTCTACATCAAGTTGGCGCGCGATCCCCAGCACCGGCTCCAGCTCGAGAACCATAGCCTCTTGGGAAGCATCACCCACCCCGACGGGGAGGAATTCCCCTTTCAGTTGGTGATCAAGCAGTGCCGCGTCGAGGAACTGGTGCGGTACCTGGTCAAGCTCGAGGAGACCTGGCCGGGCGCGCGCGTCAAGAAGATCACCAAGCTGCAGTACGTCGAGCGCGGAGACCGCAAGGGCTGGGACGCCACCGTGGTGGTGAGCGTGTTCCGCTCCAACGAGACCTGAGCGGCGCCCCGCGCACCACGGCCCCAACGTGCACGGGATCGCCTTTCGCCGGGCTGCGCGTGGGCTCGCGGAAGGACGCATCTCGGCGCGCCCCGTTTAGACTCGCCGGGTGCGCAAGTTTTGGGTCTACGGCTTCGGCGTCGCGTGGATGGTCGGGCTCTTCGTGCTCTTCTTCCCCGCGCTGTTCTTGTGGCCTACTCGCGCCTGGCGCCGGGAGGTCTCGCGGGTCTACGCGCGCTGGTGGAGCCGGGGCTGCCTGTGGGCTGCGGGGATCCGCGTGCGGCTGGAGGGCGCCGAGTACCTCGGCACGCGCCCTGCGGTGTTCACCTTCAACCACACGAGCATGATCGACTTCTTCGTCAACGCCACCTTCGCGCCCCCACGCTGCCTGGTCTTCGGA
Source organism: Planctomycetota bacterium (assembly GCA_003695705.1). GTDB lineage: Bacteria > Planctomycetota > J058 > J058 > J058 > J058. The sequence goes on along the minus strand of RFHU01000425.1, from coordinate 2,222 downwards.
AAGAAGGAGCTCGTGCGGGTTCCCTTCCTCGGCTGGATGTGGTTCTTTGGTGCGCATCCCCTGATCGAGCGCAAGAACCGCGACCAGTGGGAAGTCGTCCTTCGCCGGGTGGAAAACGCCCTTCGCAGCGGCGAGAACTCGACCCTGATTGCGCCCGAGGGGACGCGTTCGCGCGACGGGCGCTTGCTTCCCTTCAAGAAGGGGGCCTTTGCGATGGCCGCCAAGACGGGCGCTCCCGTTGTGCCCGTGGTCCTCCTCGACGTGCTCGAGCGCTACCGAGCGGGTCGCCTACGGCCGGGGACCGTGACGGTGCGGGTCCTTCCCCCGATCGCCTCCGACGGCTGGGACCCCCTCGACCTCGACGCCGCCGCAAAGCAGGTCCGCGCCGTCTACCTGCGCGAGCTTGGAGACTCGGCCGCGTGATCTACTTGGACCACAACGCCAGTTCCCTTCTCGACCCGCGCGTCCGTGACGCCTTCCTGCGTGGGCTCGAGGAGGGGTGGGCGAACCCTTCCAGCCTGCACGCGCCCGGCCGGCGGTCCCGCGCCTTGGTCGAGGAAGCGCGCGAGCGTGTTGCGGCCTTGCTCGGGGTCGCGCCAGGGCAGGTGACCTTCACTTCGTCCGGGACCGAGGCCTTGAACCAAGCCCTGGAAACGGTCTGCTGCGGCCCGGATCCCGTTCCGGTCGTCGCCAGCGCCGTCGAACACCCCGCGGTGCGCGGCAAGCTGGATCAGCTGCAGGAGCAGGGGCGCGCCCAGGTGCGAGAGGCGCCCGTCGACGGAGATGCCCGTCTTCGCCTGGAGGCCTTCGCCGAGCTCCTCCCGGGCGCGCGCCTTGCCGCCCTCGTGGCGGCCCAGAACGAGGTCGGCACGGTGCAGCCCGTGGAAGAGGCCGGCGCCGCTTGCGCCGTGGCTCGCGTTCCGCTGCTCCTCGACGCGACCCAGGCGGTGGGCCGACTCGACCGGGACTGGGGCGCCCTTCCCTGGGACTACCTGGTCCTCTCGGGGCACAAGCTGAGGGCGCCGCGGGGGGCGGCTGCGCTGGTGCACCGGCGCCTCGCGCCAACGCCTCTGCCCCTCGTGCTGGGCGGCGGCCAGGAGCGCGGGCGCCGCGCCGGGACCGAGGCCGTGGCGAGCATCGTCGCGCTGGGAGAGGCCTGCCGCCTGGCAGCCGCTGGGGAGCTCTTCGATCCGCCCGGCCTGAGGGCCCGGCGCGAGGCCTTCGAAGCCGAGCTCCTCGCGCGGGTGAAGGGCCTCACGGTCCTGGCTCGAGGCGTCGAACGCCTGCCGCAGACGACCGCGGTGTGCGTTCCCTCGCGCACTTCCGAAGCCCTGCTCGCGGGGCTCGACCTGCGTGGCGTCTGCGCGTCGAGCGGATCGGCCTGCAGCTCGGGCGCGGCGTTGCCCAGCCACGTGCTGGCGGCCATGGGGGTTCCCGCAGCGCTGGCGCGTGGCCGACTGCGCTTCTCCTTCGGGCCGGAGACCACGAGCGCCCAGCTCTCAGCAGCCGCCACGGCGCTGGCCGAGGTGTGCGCCGCGGCGTCCTGAGCGGGTCCAACCGGCCCGAGGGCGACGCTGCTTCCTGCCGAGACGAGGCCGCGAGCCCGTGCCGCCGGCACGCTCCCAAGCGCCGAAGGACCCGCGCCGCGGCACGCGGTGGCCGGGGGCAGGGCTCCGGCCCCGACCGCGGTCCCCGGAGGCTCCTTCGTCCGCGGGTGCTCCAAACCCGTTCCACCCCGAATACCATGGGCCCGTGCGCGTTCGCTTGGGGGTCCTGCTCTTGGTCGCCAGCGCCGCCGCCTGTCCGGGGCAGCGGCGCCCCGACCCGCGGTTGCGCCCGCCTCGCGGCACGGAGCTTCGGGTGGCGCCGCGGCCCTCGGAGCGCCGGCCTGCTTCCACGCCGACGGTCCCGGCGGCGGACCTCGCCGAGCTGCGTCGGAGGAGCGAGGCCCTCCGGGCGCGGGTTGCGGACGTGCCGGCCGAGCCGTCCCCCGCGCAGTGGCAGGACCTCATGAACGCGCTCGACCGGTTGCAGAGCGACGCCTTCTCGCTGCAAGAGCGCGCCCCCGAAGAAGAGGCCGACGCCCTCTACGAACTCCTCGAGTCCCTCGAGCTCCTTCGCGCGGAACTCGTGGATCGCCAGCCTCGCTGATCGCGCGCTACTCGTCGAACTCGGGGGGGCCGTCGAGGAGGAGGGTCTGGGTGGGGGAGGGCTCGTCTGGG
>RFHU01000424.1 GCA_003695705.1 Planctomycetota bacterium | reverse complement strand
GCCCGGGCCACCCGGGCCGCCGTGGGTTCGACCGCAGCCCGGGCACACCTTGGGCTTTGGCTGGGGCTGGCCGCCGGGCTGGGGCTGGCCGCCGGGCTGGGGCTGGGCGCCGGGCTGGGGCTGGGGCTGGCCGCCGGGCTGAGGCTGGCCGCCGGGCTGGGGCTGGCCGCCGGGCTGAGGCTGGCCGCCGGGCGGGGGCCGCTGTGGAGGGCCGCCCCCGGCCGGAGGAGTCCCGCCGCAGTCCGGACACCGCGTCTCGACTTCGCCGAAGCCCTCGCACGTGGGGCACACCCGGTTCCCCTGCATGCCCTTGGTGCAGTCCGGGCAGGGGCGCGTCACCTTGCCCGTTCCCTGACAGGTTGGGCACGGAGGCTGGGGCTGGGGCTGGGCGCCGGGCTGGAGCTGAGGCTGAGGCTGGGGCTGGGGCTGGGCGCCGGGCTGAGGCTGGGCGCCGGGCTGAGGCTGGGCGCCGGGCTGGGGCTGGGCGCCGGGCTGGGGCTGGGCGCCGGGCTGAGGCTGGGGCTGCGCGCCATGACGTCCGGCCTTGCAGTCGGGGCACAGCTCGTAGACGACGTCTTCGCGGGCGTCGGCAGCGTCGACGTTGCCCTGGTCCACCGCGTCGAGCGGGTCCTCTTGGCGAGCGTCCCCGTCTTGGGCCAAGGGGTCGCCGTCGACGTCGCGACCGGCCGCGCGCAGCTCCTCGATCATTTCGCGCATGAGGCCGATTTGTTCGCGCAGGTTTTGCGCGTCGCGCAGGGCGTCCAGGGCCCGATCGAGTCCAGCGAGGGCGTTCTGCTGGTCGCCCTGGTCGAGCCCTTCGGCGGCCTGGGACATGGCCTCGGCGAGCTTCTCGTTGCGGGCGTCGCCGGCGAGGCGTTCGAGGTCGCGAGCGAGCTTCTCGGCCGCGGGGTGGTTCTTCCCCTTGGCGAGCGCCTCTTGGGCCTTGCTCTTGAGCCCCGCGAGGGCTTCGGAGGCCTTGCCGAAGTCGTTGCGCGCGAGGGCGCTTCGCAGGGAGCGGGTGGCGTCCCCCGGGGCGCCGCTGCGGGCGGAAGGGTCGAGGGGAGCGATGGCGTCTTCGAGCTCGCGAAGGGACTCGCGCAGCCGCCCCAGGCGCCGCAGCTCCTGCCTGCGGTCCGCGCCCCCGCTGCGGAGGGTGCGTTCGAGGGCCTCGAGGTCCGAGAGGAGCTTGCCGAGTTCGGGACGCAGCGCGCGGCGTCCGAGTTTGCGCCGCATGGCCTCCATGCGGGAGCGGATCTGTTCGGCCCGCGCCAGGCTCTGCTGCTGCTCGATGCGCCGCTGCTCTTCGCGGGCCGCGCGACCGAAGACGTCGATGGGCGAGAGCACGGCGAGCACCACCACCGCCAAGGCCGCCGGCAGCGGCACCCAGCGCAGTTCGCGCGGCGCGCGCAGGCGGACCACCCGTTCCGGTTCCAGACCGCGGACCCGCTCCGCCGCGTCGTCGATGAGCGCCTGCTCGATGTCGCGCCTCGGTGTGCCGATGCACAGGGCCGTGGAGACGCGCTCCTCGAGGCCGAGCCGACGGTCGATGCCCACGGCCGCCTCGAGGGGGGTCGGCCGCGCCCGCAACGTCCACAGGAACCCCGCGCCCACGGCCAGGCCGACTCCGGCCACGGGGTAGAGCCAGGGCGAGACGCCGAAGTGGACGAGCTTGTCGGCCAGGGAGACGACGACCGCGAGGACGGCCACGTAGAAGAGGCTCTTGCCCACCCTTTCGATCAGGCGCGCCAGGAAGAGCCGGCGGGCCACGAGCGCGACGGCGCGGCGAATCTCCTTCACGGGTCCTCCCGGCGAAACTGGTTGCGAGTATAGCCCACGCCCCGCGGGGCGTCCTTCGTCCGTCAACGGCGTTGTCGGTGGTGGCGCAGATCCTCTTGACGTCATCGAAGCCCGAACGGAGCCAAGCTGTGATTCCCGCCGTCGAAGCTCGGGACGTCGCCCGCCCCAAGCACGTTCTCTGCCGACCTTGCTCCGAGCCCGAGCTGCGCCGCGCGCAGGCCGCCTCCGCTTGGGGTCCGGTCGGCGTCGTCTGGAGCGGGCGGGGCCTCTGCTGTCTGCTCCTCCCCGGAGAGCCCAGCGCCGGGCGGCGCGGCGTCCTGTGGAGCGCGGCCCGCACCGCTCGGGACCTAGCGGAGCTCCCTCCCTGGTTTTCCGAGCTGTCCGTCTGGATCGCGGCGAGCCTGGCGGGGGAGGCCCGCGCCCGCCCGGAGCTCCCCCTCGACTTCGAGCCCGCCGGCTCCACTCCGTTCCAGCGCGCCGTCTACGCCGCCACCGCTCGGATTCCCCGCGGCGCCCTGCGCAGCTACGGGGAGGTCGCTCGCGCGGTCGGCCGGCCTCCCAGCGCCGCGCGCGCGGTGGGCGGTGCCCTGGCCCGCAACCCCGTGCCCCTCTACGTCCCCTGCCACCGGGTGGTGGGCCGCCGCGGCGCGCTGACGGGCTTCAGCGCCCCCGGAGGCCTGGGCACCAAGCGACGGCTCCTCGCCCTGGAGGGGGCGCCGAGCGCTCCGGAGCGCTGGGGAGGCAGCGCGTCGGGCGCAGTCGGCGCGCGCTGCTCCAGACGGGCTGCTAGGGCGGGGAATCGAAGCGCCAGGGCAGCTCGGCCCGCTCCCGGTAGTAGCGCAGGATCTGGTTGAGGTAGGCGGGGAGCGGCGGACACTCCACGCCCGTCCCGCTCAGGGCGGACCGCGTGTTCGTCGTGTCGAACACCTGGTAGTGGTTGAAGTAGGGGAACGCTTCCTCGGTGATGCCCGACAGCTCGACCAGTTTGCGGACGCGGAACAGGGGCCGGAAGAAGGCTTCGGGGAGGCGCAGGCGCGGGCGCGGTGCCCCGAGTCGCTCGGCCACCAACTCGACGAGCTCCCGCGCGGTGAGGGGGTTCGGGTCCGCGAGTTGGAAGGTCTTGCCCGCGGTGTCCGGGCGTTCGGGGATGGTCGCCAAGCAATCAATGATGTAGTCCACGGGGACGATGTTCGGTCGCGCGCGGCCCGGCCCCGGAGTGACCACCAGCCAGCCCATCATCACCGCGCCGAAGGTGGGGTAGGGCCCGTCGAACTTGGCCGTCTCGCCGGTCTTGCTGTCGCCGACGACGATCGCCGGGCGAAAGATGCGCGTCTCGATGGAGGCCTTGCTCCGCTCGACGAGGACCTCCGCGGCGAACTTGGTGGCCTCGTAGTGGTTCTTGAAGGATTGGCCGCGGTCGAGTTCGTTCTCGAAGATCATGCCCTCGCGGGCGCCGGCCACGTAGCAGGTGGAGACGTAGTTGTGCCGCACGCGGCCTTCCCCGAAACCACTCAGGAAGTCGAGTACGTTCCGCGTTCCGACCACGTTCACGCGTCGGGCGAAGTCCTCGGGCACGGCGAGGTCGTAGACGGCCGCGAGATGGTAGACCTCGCCCACCTCGGCGCGGATCCGCTCCGCGTCGTCCTTGGCCAGACCGAGCCCGGGTTCGGTGATGTCGCCGCAGACCACCGTCGCGTCGAGTTCGCCAAGGCGGCGTGCGAGCGCGCGGGTCTCCTCGACGAAGCGCGGCTCGCAGAGGAGGAACAGCGGGCGACCTCGCCCGCGCAGGCGCAGCGCCAACCGCGATCCGATGAAGCCCGGCACGCCGGTGATGAGGATCCCTTCGCTCATGGCTCCTTCCTCGTGTCCGCCGCGCGGACAAGGCTCCGCGCGCCGCGGGCCGATGCCCAGCACCCGTCGCGCCGTGCGGGGCGGACTCTACCACGTGGAGGGGGATGCGCCGGTTCGCTATAACGGGCAGCCGTGCTCGCTCGCCTGCAAGACGTCCTTGCCCCGCCCCTCCCCGCGCGTGTGCGCGAGCGCCTGCGCGAGGATGCGCACGTCAACTCCGCCGGCTTCGACCTGTGGGGGCTGAACATCGAGACCGCCGAGCAGGTGCTCGCCGCCTCCCGTTGGCTCTACGAGCTCTACTTCCGCGTGGAGGTCCGGGGAGCCCACCACGTCCCGCCGGGGCCCTGCATGCTCGTCCCCAACCACGGCGGCCAGCTTCCCTTCGACGGCTTCCTCGTCGCCATGGCCGCCGTGCTCGAGGTCGATCCCCCCCGGGTCGTCCGCGGCATGGTCGAGCGCTGGTTCCCTTCCCTCCCGTTCATCAGCACGCTCTTCACCCGCTGCGGGCAGGTCGTGGGGGACCCCCACAACTGCATCGCCCTCTTGGAACGCGGCCAGAGCATCCTCGTCTTCCCCGAGGGAGTCGGCGGGTCGGGAAAGACCTACTGGAAGCGCTACACCCTGCAGCGCTTCGGCACGGGCTTCGTACGCATCGCCTTGCAGACCCGCTGCCCCATCGTCCCCGTGGCCTTGGTGGGCACCGAGGAGATCTACCCGAGCATCGCCAAGCTCGACCGCCTGGCGCGCGTCCTCGGGGTTCCTTACGTGCCGGTGACGCCCTTCTTCCCAGCCCTCGGCCTGCTGGGAGCGCTTCCCCTGCCCGTGAAGGTGGACATCCAGTTCGGCGAGCCCTTTCTCTTCGAGGGCGATCCCGATGCCCCCGAGGGCGAGGTCGCGGCGATGGTCGACGTCGTCAAGCAGCGGATCCAGAGCATGCTCGACGCGGGCATTGCCCGTCGTCCCGACCTGCGCTGGCTGAACCGACTCCCGGGGGGTCGCCGCCTCCCGCTGCAGCTCCCTGGAGGGGCGGGGAGGGGCGGGTCGTGACCGTCTTGGTGACCGGGGTTTCGGGGCAGCTCGCGCACCTAGTGTGCGAAATGCTCCGAGACCGGCACGAACTCGTGGGCGCCGACGTGCGCCCCCTCCCCGCCGGCCGCTCCTTTCCGGGTGAGTTCCACTGCGTGCGCTACACGCAACGGCGCATGGCGGAGGTCTTTCGCCGGCATCGCCCTCGCGCCCTGGTGCACCTCGGTCGCCTTCGCGGCTCCGAGGTCTCCTCCACATCCTTCCGTTTCACGCAGAACGTGCTCGGCACGCGCAACCTGATCGATCTCTGCATTCGCTACGGAGTGAAGCGCTTCGTGGTCCTCGGCACCTTCCACGTCTACGGAGCGCACCAGCACAACCACGTGGGGATTCGCGAAGACGCCCCCTTGAGGGCCAGCCTGACCTTTCCCCAGATCGCCGATGCCGTGGAACTGGACCACGCGGTGACCGGTGCCCTCTGGCGGCACCGCGAACTGGAGACCGTGCTCCTCCGGCCGTGCCACATCGTCGGTCCGAGCCTGAACAACCTGACCAGTCGCCTGTTCCGCTTGCGCGCGGTGCCGACCCTCCTTGGCTACGACCCCATGCTGCAGTTCGTCCACGAGCGCGACTGCGCTCGGGCCATCTGCCTGGCGCTCCACGGCGACCGCGTGGGCGTCTACAACGTGGCCGGCGAGGGCGCGGTCCCCTACACCTACGCGATTCGCCTCGCCGGAGGACGCCCCGTCCCGGTGCCCCACTTCCTCGCCTACCCCGTGGTGGGATCGCTCTCCCGCTGGCGCCTGCTCTTTCCGAAGCACCTCATGGACTACTTCCGCTACCCGACCGTCGTTGACGACTCCCTCTTCCGCGCGGACTTCGGCTACGCGCCGCAGTTCACCATCGTCGAGACCCTCGCCAGCGTCGGGCGCCAGCAGGTGCGCCGCAAGGAGCCAGCGTGAGTTCCCTCGACGGAGACTGGGGCGAGCTGCACCTCGTTCGTTCCGCGGAGAGCGGGCTCGTCGCGGTGGTGGCCATCGACGACCCGCGGCGGGGGCCGGCCCGCGGCGGCACCCGGCTGCGCCGCTACCGGAGCCTGGGCGAAGCCGTCGAGGACGCCGCGCGCCTGGCGAGGGCGATGTCCCTCAAGTTCGCCGTCCACGACCTCCCCTTCGGCGGCGGGAAGGGCGTCATCCTGCACGACGAAGCCGCCGCGGCGGACCGAGAACTCCTCGCCGCGCGGGTGCGCGACTACGGCGCCTTCCTCGACCGCCTCGGCGGCGCCTTCGGCACCGGTCCCGACTACGGTTTCGGCGCCGAAGAAGTCGCCCTCCTCGCCCGCAGCTCGCGCCACGTCGTTCACGGCCCCGTTCTCGCCGACGCCACCCGCGCCACCGCCCTCGGCGTGCGCATCGCCCTCGAGGAGGCCCTCGCGCGCGCCTGCGGCGGCGATGGGTTGTCCGGACGCTGCATCGCCGTGCAGGGAGTGGGCGCCGTCGGGGCCGAGCTTGCCCGCCAGCTCGTCGCCCAGGGCGCGCGCGTGCTCCTCGCCGACATCGAAGCGGACCGGGTCGAGTCCCTCCTCGCCGAGTTGGGGGACGCGGCCGGCGCAGTCGACCCGGGGGAAGTCCTCTCGGCGGACGTGGACGCGCTCGCCCCCTGCGCGGTGGGGGAAGTCCTCACCGACGCGGTCATCGATCGCCTCCGATGCAAGGTGGTGGCCGGCGCCGCGAACAACCAGCTCGCCGGCGACCCCCTCGCCCAGGCGGAGCGCCTCGCCGCGCGCGGCGTGCTGTTCGTCCCCGACTTCGTCGCCAGCGGCGGCGCCGCCGTGGTGCTCGTCGGCTGCTCCGCGGAGGGCGACCCCCTTCCCCTGGACGAGGCAGAGGCGCGCCTGCGCGCGACGGTGCGCGAGGTCCTGCGCCGCGCCGAAGGGAGCACGCCGACGGAGGCAGCGTTCTCCTTGGCGCGAGAGCGAACGGCCGCACATCGCGCCCGCCCCGCCGGACCGCTCCCCCGCGCAGGCGGCGAGGACCGGGGGCTTGGCCGCGGCGTCCCGCGCGTGCTATAGAGGCGTGACGCAACCACCAACCGCGCGAGGGGGAGCCCCGTGAGTCAGGCACTGGTCGAGGCCTTCGAGAAGCTCAAGGGACGCTACAAGCCAGGCGTCGTGAGCGGCCCCATGACCTTCTACTTTTCGCTGGGCGAAGGGCCGGGGCAAAAGTGGACGGTGCGCCTCACGCCGACCGAGTGCAGTGCCGAGCAAGGGAAGGCCGAGAACGCCGACTGCTTCCTGAAGACCAGCGAAGAGCGCTTCCTCAAGCTTCTCGCCGGCAAGTGGACTCCGGGGGTCATGGACTTCATGAGCGGGAAGATCAAGTCCAACGATCCCACCAAGCTCAAGCTCCTCAAGGACTGCTTCGCTTAGCCCGGACCCCGTGGCGGCCGGGAGTCCGAGTCCTGCCCCGCAGGACGCCGACTTCGACGTGCAGCTCATGCTGCGCGTGCAGGCCGGCAGTCGCGAAGCCTTCGGGGAGTTGCTGCAGCGCAACCACCGCCGGGTCCTGAACCTCGCCTACCGCTACCTCGGCGACCGCAACGCCGCCGAGGACGCAGCGCAGGAGACCTTCCTCAAGCTCTACCAGGCGCGGGACCGTTACCGGCCCGAGGCGAAGTTCAGCTCCTACTTGCTGCGGATTGCGGCCAACGTCTGCCTCTCCCGGCTGCGACGGAAGAAGGTCCTTCGGCTGCAGGGAGGAGGCCCCGGAGGCCGACGAGGGCACCGATCCTGCCGACCCCGGCGCCGTCGACCCCGGAGCGGAGGCCCTCGACCGGGAGCTCGCCGCCCGGGTGCGCGCGGCCGTCGAGCGCTTGCCCGATCGCCAGCGCATGGCCATTCTCCTCAACAAGTTCGAGGGCCTCGGCTACGCCGAGGTCGGCGAACGCCTCGGGCTCTCCCCCGCCGCCACCAAGAGCCTGCTCCACCGCGCGCGCATGGCGCTCAAGTCCATGCTGGAAGAGTATTTGCAGTGAAGGCTCCCCCGCCGCCAGGCGACGCGAAACCCCGCCGGGGGGCGCTGCGTTTTCCCCCTGGAGGCCCCTCGTGGGCGAGGACCCCACCATGAGCACCCCTTGCGATTCGATTCGGGACGACCTCGTTGCCTACGCGGACGGCGAACTCACGGCGAGCGAGCGCGAGCGCGTCGGCGCGCATCTCGCTTCCTGCGTGGCTTGTCGGCGGGAGCTCGACGCCCACCGGCGGGTCTGGGAGGCCCTGGATCGGTTGCCGGGGCTGTCCGCGCGGCCCGGCTGGACCGACGAGGTCGAGGAGCGCATTCTCGGGCCCCGGGTGCGTCCCTTCCCGCTCTGGCGGCGCGGCCTCGCCGCCCTCGCCCTCGCGGCCGCGGTTGCGTTGGCGGCGGGGCTCGGCTGGCTGCTCGCCCGCCCCGGTCCCGCGACGTCCCCGCAGCGACTCGCCCTCGATCGCCCGGCTCCCCGGGGCCCCCAGGGGTCTCCCTCGCCGCGCGAACTCGTCCGGCCCCGACGCTCCGAGGGCCTCGCCGATCCGACCCCTGGCCAGGGCGTCTCCGCGGGCCGAGTCCCGCGCAGGGCGCCCGCGAGCGAGCGGACCTCCCCCTCGCGGCGCGAGGAACCGTCGACCGGCCCCGACCTCGCCCGCCGGGAGGTCCCCCAGGCCACCGAGCCCACTCCGCCTCCGACGCGCTCCGTTTCGCGTGAGGACTTCGCCGAGGAGCTCGCCCTCCTCGAAGACCTCAGCGACGAAGAGCTCGAACTCGTCGAAGACCTCGACGTGGTGGCGGCCCTCGACGAGCTCGAAGAGTTGGACGTCCTCGAGAACCTCGACCTCTTCGAGGACCTAGCGGACGAGGAATTGCCGGGTGACGCCTAACCGTCGGTGGAGGAAGGCTGCGAGCGCGCCCGGCGGCACCGGGCGCCCGGAGTTCGCGGACCCACCTCCCGCCACGGCGGGAGGGCTTCGCCGGGGCGTCTGCCTCTCTGGGGGCGCCCTGCGGGGGACCGGGGTCGGTTCCGGCCGCGCGGCGCCGAAGCCTGGCCGGGCCCGGTCGACCGAGCGGACTTCCCTCCTCGCTGCGCGCGGAGGGTCCGGGCCGCTGCGCCGAGGGCGACCGGGACCGCGGGGAGCGGTGCGCCGGGCGCTCGCTGCGGGCTTCCTCCTCTGCGGAGTGCTCGCCGCGGCACCGCTCGCCCGCGCGCAGGAGCCCGACGGGGCCTCTTCCGCTGCCCCGGGGGGGGGATCCTCCCCCGCCGACGCCGCGCACGATTCGGGCGACGCGGCCGCCGAGGGGCCGCGGCGTTCGCCTCGGGCGTCGGCGTCGGACCGGGGAAAGGGCCGGCGGAGGGCGACCCGGGAGGCGCGCGCACGGTTGCTCGAGCGCCTTCGCCGCGATCCCGAACTCCGCGAGCGCCTGCGTCGCTACCGCTCGCTTCCGCCCGAGGCGCGTCGCAAGCTCCTCGAGCGCTTCCGGCGCGACCTCGAGAAACGCACCCCCGCCGAGCGCGCCCGGCTGCGCGCGCTGGCGCGCCGCCTGCGGAAGAAGGAGCGCGAACTTGCCGAGCGCCGGGCGCGTTTGCAGCGCCAGCCCGAGGCGCGCCGGAAGGCCTACCGCAAGCTGCTGCGGCAGCTCCTCGCCGCCCTCCCGCAGCGCGAGCGCGATCGCCTCGCCACCCTCGACTCCGCCGCGCGGCGCGAGGCCTTGCGCGAGCTGGTCCAGCGCCACCGCCGCCGGGCCCTGCGCCGGCACCTTGCCGGCCTTCCGGAGAAGGAGCGCAAGGCCCTCCTCGCCTCCTTGCGGGGACTCGAAGGCCGCGCGCGCTTCCAGGAAGTCCGTCGCCGCATCGAGGGCTACGCCCGCGTCCGCGCTCAGGAGATCCTCCGCGACCCGGACCTAGCCCCGGGCGAGAAGCGCGCGCAGCTCGCCGAACTCGCTCGCCGGCTGCTCCCCGCGGGACCGCGGCGCGCCGCCTTCTTGAGGCGTCTCGGCGCCCGGCTCGGCCCGGGGGGCGGTCCGGCGCGAGTTCGCGAAGGTCGGGGCGGCGGCCCGCGACGGCTCCGCGAGCGCGAGCAAACTCCGAGGCGGCGCGGCAGGGCCGACCGTCCCCGCTCCGGTCGCCGCCCCCCGGGCCGACGGCCGCACCGCCGCGGATCCCGCGGCCGAGGTCCTCGTCGCTGAACCCGTGGCAGGCTCTGCCCCTCCTTCTCGGACGAGCGCCGGCCGCAGCGGACCCGGTCGGAGGCCGGGACGGCCGCTCGGGACGGCGTGGCCGGGGCGCCCTTCGGGGTAGCCCACGAAGGCGGCGTGGTCTAGGCTGAAGACGCCAAGTCGTCAGCCCCGCGGTGGTGTATGGACTTCGACGAGTTCCGCAGGAAGAAGAAGGCCGAACAGGAGAGGCTCCGGAAGGCCGCCGAGGAGCAGGCCCGGGGGACCGCCAGCGGGAAGGAGGCCGATTGGATCGATGGGCTCGGGCCGGCCGGCCAGGGCAACCCGGCCGTGCGGGGCTTCGTGCAGGGGCGCTACAAGCGCGAGCGCGTCGATCCGCGCGCGCTGCGGAAGCCGAGCGGCTACGAGACCTACTCCAAACGCACCGCAGCGGCCATCGTGCGCCGCGTGGAGTGCTGCAACGAGGCGGTGCCCCCCGAGATGGCCATCGTGATCTGCCACGGGTGCAAGAAGCTCTACCACCCCCAGTGCATCTACGAGGAGAGCGACGGGGTGTGCTGCGAAGGCCGCGCGATGCTCCTCGCCCCCCCGCCGCGCCCGCGCAATCCGAAGAGCATCGCCCAGGACGTTGCGGCGGCCCAACGCCCTCGGGGCATGACGAAGTTCTGACGTGAAGCGCGTCGTCCTCGCCTTCTCCGGTGGCCGCGGGACCATGGCGGCGCTGCACATCCTCAAGCGGCGCTTCGGACGCAACGTCATCACCTTCACGGCCAACCTGGGGCAGCGGAGCTCTACGGAGGGGCTCTGCGAGCGCGCCATCGAGCTGGGGGCGTCCTCGGCCCACATCGCCGACCTGCGCGAGCCCTTCTTGCGCGACTACGTGTGGCCGGCCCTGCGCGCCGGCGCGGTGTGCTCCACCGGCTACGCCCTTGCCCACGCCCTCGCGCGCCCCCTCATCGTGAAGGAGTTGGTGCGCATCGCGAAGGAAGAAGGAGCGAGCTGCATCGCCCACGGCTGCGCCGCGAAGTCCAACGACCAAGTCCGCTTCGAGATCAGCGCCGCCGCCCTCGCCCCTGAGTTGAAGGTCCTCTCTCCCTTGCGGGAGGCGAACCTGCTGCGCCAGGACGAGGTGGTTCGCTACTGCCGCCAGCACCGGCTGCCGACCGAAGTCGACGAGTGCCGCTTCTCCATCACCGAGAACCTCTACGGCGCCTCGGTGCAGTGGGATCGCGCGCCGGACCCCTTCGCCAACGTGCCCGAGGACGTGTACCGGCAGACGGCGCCCATCGCGGCGACCCCCGACGAGCCCTCCGAGCTGCAGATCTCCTTCAAGGAGGGCTTGCCGACGGCCCTGGACGGCGAGGTCCTGCCCCCGGTGCAACTCGTCGAGCGCCTCAAGACGGTGGCGGGAACGCACGGCGTCGGACGCCTGACGACCGTCGAAGACCGCCTCATCGGGATCAAAATGGTCGAAGTCTACGAGCAGCCGGCGGCCACCGCCCTGCACAGGGCGCGGCAGGCGCTCGAGCGCTTGGTGCTCTCCAAGGACCTGCTCGACTTCAAGGAGAAGGTATCGGCTCGCTACGCAGCGATGACCTACGAAGGATTCTGGTTCTCCGAGCTGCGCGCCGCGCTGGATGGCTTCGTCGCTTCCTCCAGTCGCTTCGTGACCGGCGATGTTCGCTTGAGCTTCTTCCGTGGCAACTGCGAGGTCAAGGGCGTGCGCTCGATCTACAGCCTCTACAGCCAGGGGCTCGCGGACCCGAGCGCCGAGGGGGACCGGCTCACCCACCAGGCGGTGCAGGGGTTCGTGGAGACCCTCAAGCAACCCCTGCGTTCCAGCACCCGCACGCCGCATCGCTGAGCGGCGCCGGCGCTCTCGCCTCAGCGAGCGAAGCGCGCCAGCACCGGGGCGTGGTCCGAGGGACGCTCCCCGGCCCGCTCTTCCAGGTCGACGCGTAGCTCGGAGAGCCGCTCGACCAGCGGGCGCGTGGCGTAGATCAGGTCGATGCGCAGACCCTTCGCGGCCGAGAAGCCGCGGTAGGTGCTGCGGTAGTCGAACCAGGTGAAGCGGCGCGCTTCGGGCTCGAGCGCACGCTGGCAGTCGACGAGCCCCCAGGCCTGCAGATGCTCGAGCATGCGTCGCTCGTGCGCGGTGCAGTGGATGCCCCCCTCCCAGCGCGCGGGGTCATCGACGTCGCGGTCGTCGGGCGCGATGTTGAAGTCCCCCAGCAGGGCGAGCTCCTCGTCGGGACGATGCCGCTCGCGCAGGAACGCGAGCAGGCGGCTGAGCCAGTCGAGCTTGTAGAAATAGGCCTCCGAGCCTACGGCTTGGCCGTTGGGAACGTAGACGCAGAGAACGCGCACCCCGCTCGTGCGGACGCTGAGGAAGCGGCGCTGCGTGTCCGACGGGTTCCCGGGGAGGAGGTCGACCACGCCTTCGAGGGGCTCGCGGGAGAGCACGGCGACTCCGTTGAGTCCATCCTCTTGGCCGGCGTGCGCGGACCGATACCCTGCCGCGGCGAAGGCTTCCCGGGGGAAGTCCGCGTCGGGGCACTTGGTCTCCTGCAGGCAGAGCACGTCGGGCCGCGTTCGATCGAGCCAGGAGAGGACACGGTCCAGGCGAGCGCGCAGGGAGTTGACGTTCCACGTGGCGAGGGTCCAGACGCTCACGGGGCGATTCTACGCGTCGCGGGCGACGGGACGGAACCCGCCCCGCGCGAGGCAGCAGGCTCCCGCCGGATTCTTCAGCGCCGCGCGAGCGAGGCGACCGCGTAGACGAGCGCGAGCCCGTTTCCGTAGAAGTACGCCGGGCGCACGGAGGCCCTGCGCGCGTGCTCCCGGTCCTCCTCCAGGGCGACGAGGAGACGCTGCTCGGTGGGGTCCAAGGCGAGTCGCCCGGTGCGCTCCGGCGGGGCGAGCGAGATCGCCCGCAGCGGGTCTCGGGCGGGGAGCTTCCACACCACGAGCCGGGTGATTCCGCCCCGAGAGACGAGGGCGAAGAGGAAGCGGCCGTCCCGCGAGCCGACGACGTCGAGGACCCCCCGGTCCCGGGAGTGGAGCTCGAAGACCGGACCGCTGCGAAGGAACCACGGCAGCTCGTTCGTTGCCCTGGGGCAGAGGAGCAAGTCTCCGCCCGCGCCGCCGAGGACGGTCTTCGTGCCGGCCCAGCAGAGGGAGCGGGTCGCGAACCCGCCGGGCAGCGACCGTTCCCCCGCAGGGGCGAGGGGTTCGGTCCGAAACCGGCAGAGGAGCTCGGCGCGGAGAGCCACGTTGGCGCCCAGACGGGACAGGCGAGGCCGGCGTACGACCGCGAGGGACTGGCCGTCGGCGGAGAAGGCCAGGGCTGCGGTACGGAGCGCGTCGTGCCAGACGTGCGTTTCGAGGTGGCCGTCCTCGAGGTCGAAGACGAGCAAGCGACGGTAGCCGGCGACGGCCAGGCGCCGACCGTCCCGAGAGAAGGCGCCCTGGCTCCAGATCTCGTCGCGAGGCGCGAGCCGTACGGGCTGTCCGCCCCGGAACAGCGTCAGACCCGCCGGGCCCGATGCGGCCACCTCGCCGCCGGGTCCGACGGCGAGCGGTCGCGTGGGTCCGTCGAGCAGGGCGCTCGAGGTAGGGCGCGCCCTCCGCTCGAGAGGCCAGAGCCGCAGGTCGGAACCCTTCCGCGAGAGGAGGCGGTTGGGCCCGGCGAAGCCCAGGAAGACTTCGTCCCGAGCGGACAGCGTGGCCAGGGCCAGTCGCGTGCGGACCTCTTCGGCCCGCGGGTGCCCGGGGTAGCGCTCCAGCCAGGTTCGCAGGGAGCGGTCTCGCTCCTGCGCTTCTTCGATGCCGTCGGCCGCCCGGAGTTGTCGGTCCGCGCGTGCGCGCTCGGCCGGGGCCAGGGGTCGGGGG
>RFHU01000041.1 GCA_003695705.1 Planctomycetota bacterium | reverse complement strand
CGGGGAGGGGGCGCAGGGCCCCGTCCTCGACGACCTGGCTGCGGTCGATCGGCGGTCGGCCGGGAGGGCGGGGCGCAAGGGGCCGACCCTCGAGAAGTTGCGTGGATCGCTCTTCAAGCTCATGTTCCTCGCCGTCGCGAGCGTGCTTCTCCCCGGACTGGGGGTGTTCGTTGCCGTCTTTGCCTTGGTGGGCTCGGTGTGGGCCTTGCGCGCCCTCGAACGGGTTCCGGGGGGCGAGGCGGTGCGCACGCGGGCGATCGCGGCCGTGGCGGTGAGCGCCTTGGCCGCGCTCCTGGGGGTGGGCCTCGCGGTCGCCCTCTGGCGCCAGGGCGGGTTGCCGGACGGATAGGCCGTCCCGCGGCCGCAGCCTGCGGACCGAGGCCTCGGCTTGGACCGCGGGCGGGAATCGGTTCAACTGCGCCCCGAATGCGTCCCTTTTGACGAAATACGGGTTGGCGCAGGGGTGTTCGCGTCTGGACGGTCGGTCTCTGGGCTACGGGAAAGAAACGATCTAGGCGTCTGGCCCGCTGGTTGCCCGGGCGGGGGGCGAGGAGGTTTCCCATGACCTGCCGCGCCCTTGCTCTGACCGCTGCTTGCCTGCTTCTTTGCGCGCGCGCTTCGGCGCAGGAAGGCCACGCCTTTCCCGGCGAGGCCGTCGAGCGAATGAAGGCCTGGGCGATCCAGAACGCCACCGGCGGCTCGCCGGAGGACTGCATTCACACCCTCAACCAGAACGTCCGGCTGCTCTTCAACGACCCCGCACAGCGCCTGGCCTTGACCGTGGACAAGAGCATGGCCGCGCTGCAGGCCGCAGGCCGGGCGGCTCCGACGCAGACCCACGAGTTCTTCGACGAGGACGGGCGACCCACCGTCGGAGTGACCGGGCCTCGCAGGCTGCGGGAGAGCGTGTGGGACGCGCTCCTCGCTTGGGCGGGGACGGAGACCGGCTACTTCGTCTTTGGCATGAGCCTCCTCGACGGAAACCATAGCGTGCTCCTCGTCCTCGACCGTCGCGATCCCGAGGCGCCCGAGGTTCGCTGGATCGATCAGTGGTCGAGCAAGGGAGGCTGGAAGCTCTACCCCGACAAGGAATCCCTCGACGGGGAGATCGAGCGGCTCAGCTCTTCGTGGTGGAAGAGCAAGCTCTCCGGGGACGGGATCCGCTTCCGCTCGCGGACGCGCCTCTACCCGCTCCTCCCCAAGATCAACCCCACCCTCAACCGGGCGGAAGTGTCCCGTGCGCCGCTCCTGCGCATGCGCAAAGGGCCGGGCACCGACTTTCCGCAGCTCCGCGACGCCGAGGGGCGGCGGCGCTACTTCAAGAAAGGGGAGGTCTTCGAGGTCCTCGCCCGGGAGGGCAAGTGGGTCAAGCTGCGCCTCCCCGACGGCGGCGAGGCCTGGGGGCACTCGGCCTTCCTGCGCCTCTTCCACGAGCCCGAGGCGGTCGCGGCGGTGCCCGAGGCCGCGGGCCACGGCGCGGTGGGCGCCCTGGGCGTCCTGAGCGACCGAGGGGAATAGACGGGGCCTCCGCTGCGTCCCTGAGGGGCAGTTGCTCGCCGGGGGGTTCCATGCGTTCCGTCCACGCCTCGCTCCTCTCGCTCTCCGTCCTGTTCGCCCTTCCGGCGGCGGGGGGCGAGCCCGACTTCCGCGCCTACGACCGGCTCTTGCGCGCCTACGTGGACGAGCGCGGGCTCGTCGACTACGCGGCCTTCAAGCGGAAGGACGAAGCGGCCCTCCGCCGTTGTGTGGCGGAGTTCGCCGCCGTGGACGCGGCCGCGCTGGAAGGGAACGCCAAGAAGGCCTACTGGATCAACGTCTACAACGCGGTGACCCTGCAGGCCATGCTCGAGTTCTACCCCTTGCGCTCGATCAAGGACAAGGTTTCGCACCTGCCGGGCGGTTACAACGTATGGAAGGACTACCGCTTCGGTCCCCAGAAAGTGAGCCTCGACGAGATCGAGCACAAGATCCTGCGGCCGCTCGGCGATCCCCGGATCCACGCGGCGATCGTGTGCGCGAGCAAGGGCTGCCCGCCCCTGCGCAACGAGGCCTTCGTCCCCGAGCGCCTCGACGCACAGCTCGACGACACGGTGCGCCGCTGGCTGCGCGATCCTCGGCGCGGGCTGCGGGTGGAGGGGCAGCGGGTGCTGCTCTCGAAGATCTTCGACTGGTTCGGCGAGGACTTCGCGCCGGACGTCCCCGGGCGCCTGCGCTGGGTCGCCCGCTACGTGGACGAAGAGACGGCGCGGCGGCTGCGGAGCGGTGGGCTGGAGGTGGCCTTCTTGGACTGGGACTGGTCGCTGAACGCACGCTGAGCCCGGCGCCAAGCCGCCCGCACTCCTTGCGGCCCCGCCCCGGGTCTTTGCGGTCGCAAGCCGCGGAGCCCAGGGGCGGGGGGTCTGCTGCGCAAGCCTCGCCATTCGGCCCCCGAAGGGCCTTGGCTGCTGTTGGCGGAGCCCTTCGGCGCCGAGGTCTTTGGTGCCAAGGCGGGTCCGCCCGCGTTCTCAGGGGACGTCGAAGTAGTTGCCGCCGGCGTCGCTGGCGACGCCCTGGCAGAAGGCCCGGTAGGAGCCCGAAGCGGCGATCCCGAACACGTTGATCGTGGCGCCCTGGGTGTTGGCGCTGCGGATCACTTGGCGGTGGCCGCTGTATCCGTTCGCGCCGCAGTTGGGGGCGCCGTCGGTGAGAAGGACGACCATCATGTTGTCCTTGTTGCCCAGCGCGCGCGCCGTGGCGGGGCCGGTGCCGGTGGCGCCGGTGGGCTGCAAAGCGTTCACCCAGGCAATGGCCGACTGCTTGTTCGCGTCGTCGGCGACCTTCATTTCCTGCGCCCACTGCCGGCTGCCGCAGTCGTAGGAAATGATGTTGAACTTGAAGTTGTCCGAGAGGCCGGAGATCGAACGGGTGAGTTCCGCCTTGGCGCGTGCCATGCGCGGGCCGCTCGCCGTGGATCCGTCGTTGGTGGTGTAGGACTGCACGTCCCAGCCCATGGAGCAGGACTGGTCGATCACGTAGAAGATCGTGTCGTTCTCCGAGTCGAGTTCCTCGCCGTAGAGGGTGGGCGGCGGGGTGTCGCGGGGATCGTCGCCGTCGTCGTCGTCGGGCTCGATGGGCGTGGGCGGGGCCTGGTTCTCG
>RFHU01000423.1 GCA_003695705.1 Planctomycetota bacterium | reverse complement strand
TCTGGCCGGGCACGAGGCGGCGGGGGACGGGCACGAAGGGGCCCCTTCGCGAGCCCCGGGCCGCGCCGCAAGGCCTGGGAAGAACGGGCGCCCGCCCGCAGCCGTGAACCGCACGTGCAAGGCGCGGGCAAGTCTTGCCCGTTCGAACGGAAGGAAGAGTCGAGAGAGGGAAGCGCGGTTCGTCCCCTCTCGGGTCGCGTGGTTTCGTCGCTGGCAACTCCGAAGAGGAAGAACACGAAAGGCGTCGTCGCCCAACCTCGCCGCCGAAGGCGGCGAGACCATCCGCCCCCTCGCGTTGCGTGGCTTCGTCGCTCGCGAGCCCGGCGGGGAAGAACACGATCCGTTTCCTCCGGCTCCTCGTGGCTTCGCACAAGGAAGCGACGGGCGATGGAACATCGCTCGTTCCGTATTGCGAACTCGGGACTGGCGCGGCTCCGCGGGACCACGTTCCGCCCCGCCGGGAACCAAGAGGCCACGCGCCGGCGGCGCTCCTCCTGAGGGCGGGACTCGGACTACAATCCACGCATGAAATTTCAGTGCGTGGATGACGTCGGGCACCCCGCCGACCAGGTGTTCCACTTGATCCGAGACCGGCAACCCGAACTCGTTCCCTACCTCAGCGACGTCGAATCCATCGAAGTCCTCGAGCGCGAGGACCTCGACGACGGCCAAGTGCGCATCGTCAACATGTGGCGCGGCTCGGCGCGCAGCGCACCCGCCGTGGTGCAGAAGTTCCTCAGCCCGGACCTCCTGAGTTGGAAAGACCACGCGACCTGGTACCCCGAGGGGCCACCGCGGGCCGAGTGGCGTCTCGAACCCAAAATCGGGAGCAGCCTCTTCGAATGCACCGGGCGCACGGCAATCGTCGCAGCCGACGAGGGCTGTCGCATCGAAATCTCCGGCGACCTCTCGGTCTACCCCGAGAAGGTTCCCGGGGTGCCCCGGCTCCTCGCCGGGCGCTTGCGCAGCAAGATCGAAGCCTTCGTCGTCGACATGATCGTGCCCAACCTGCAGACCATGGCGCGCGGGGTGCAGAACTTCCTCGACGACCAGAGCGACGCCGCGTCCGGCTCCGCCTCCGAGTGAAGGCGACCCCGGCCACCCTACGTCTCGCCGCCGCCTGGGCGACCCTCGCCTGCGCACCGCCGGTTGCGGGCGGCCTGTGGCCGGAAGGGCCCTGGCCCCTCGCAGACGCCCTCGAGCTCCAACTCGCCCTCGCGGTCACCGTCTTGCCGCTCTTGTGGGCTGGTGCTCGACCGGCTCTGCACGGCAGCGAGGGAGCGCGCGAGCGGGCCCTGCAGGGAGGCCTCCTCGTGTGCGTGAGCGTGGGGCCCTTCGCGCTCTCCTCACCCTTCGCCCCCCAGCGTGCGCCGGCACTCGCCGCGGCCGCTCTCTACGCGCTTTGCGTCCTCGGCGCGGTGGGTCTGCTCCTGGCTCTGGTCGCGCGCCGCCGCGAACGGGCGGCCTGGAGCGCCATCGCGGCGTGGGTCTTGGGCGGACCCCTTCTCTCGACGCTCGCGGCGGACCTCACCGCCGGACCCCGGCCCGGCGCGACGTTGCTCCCGCTCTTGGTCGTACGCGACCTCCTCGCCGGCGCCCCGCCCCTGTTGCCCTGCGGGGAACTGATCCTGGGCGCCCTATCGCTCGCGGTCGCGGTCCGGCTTCACCGGGTCGCAACGGGGAGAATTCTCGCCTCGGCGGTTGCGCCGCTCGCAGCGGCTGCCGCGGCGCTTGGGGTCCTGGCAAGCGCTCCGCCGGCCCTGGGCGCACCAACCTTGCTGCGAGCGCGCGCGCCGCTCGGCGACCGACTCCGGCCCGGTGAACCCTACCCCTTGCTCGTATGGGTCGAGGGCCTGTCGCCGCGCGAACGGGTCGCGGCCCAGAGTTTCGGTCATCGCTGGGAGGTCCCGGCGAGCCCAGGGCCCCTGGCTCTCCCGGCCCAGCCCGTGGGCGGAGGCCGCCGCCTGACCTTGTGGGGGGGTGCCGGTGAGCGCTGGGTCTCGCTTGGAGAGACCGCTTTCGAGCCGCGCCCCGTCTCGGAGCAACGCCCCCTGGTGGGACGCCTGGGGGCTGGCGCAGACGCCCTGGCACGACGCTGCTTTCCTGCTCGGCGCGCGGAGTGCGTCGACGTCGACCCTGCGGATCTGCCGCTCTTGGCGCGCGCCGGCCAGGCCCTCGACGTCCTCGTCGTGGGCGAGCGTCTCGCTCCGGAAGCGCTCGCTCCCCTCCGCGCCTGGACGGCCGCGGGGGGGGTCCTCGTTCTCGCCGATCCGAGCGACCTTGACCGGGTGTGCGAGGAGTCCGGCGAGGGAAGCACGCGGCGCCTGGGAGCTGGTCTGGCGCTCGGCCTCGATGCCTCGGGCCGTCCGGATGCCTCCACGGCGCTCCTCGAACGTAGGTTGCGCGGGCGCGCTCGCCGCCGCGCCGTGGAGGAGGCCGTCGCCGCGGGCCCTCGGCCGGAGCCCGGCGCGCGCACCCGCCGGCGCACCGGCCTGGCTGCCTTGGGAGTTGCGCTTACGTCGGTGTTCCTTCTCTGCGCCTTGGGTGCACGAGTCCCCCGCACGCGCTTGCTTGGCGGTGCCGCCCTGGCGGCAGCGGCGCTCGTCGGCGGACTGCGACCGGCCGTGCTCCCCGCGGGCCCCGTCTACGTTCTCTCTGGAGAGGTGCTCGAGGCGCCCGCAGGGCGGCGGACGGCTCGCCGCTTCCGCTACCTGCGCTGCGCCGCGGTGCGACCTGCGCGCGCACGGCTGCGCCTCCGCGGCCCCGCGCCCCCTCTGCCCGTCTTCGCCAGTCCTCTTGGTGGCGCACGCCTCGAGGCGCGGGTGCTCTGCGACGAAAGCGGTGCCCTGCTCGACTTGCCCCTGCGCCGCGAAACGCGGACCTTCGTGCGCCTCGACGCCGTGGACCTCGGGGGACGCGTCGAGCTTACCCGCGGGCGAGGGGGACAGCGCCTGCGCGTACGCAACGGCTCACGCCTCGGCCTGCGCGACGTTCATGCCGTCGTGGAGGGGGGCCTCTACCGCCTGGGCGCCCTCCCGGCCGGCGGCGAGACCGAGTTCGACCTCCTGGCGCGACTCCCTTTCGACCGCTGGCGAGCCGGGGGCGGCCCCTACGCCCGGGCCTGGCGCGAACTGGTCACGGCGTCCCTCAGCGGGCGTGACCTATCCCGCGCGCTGCTCCTCTTCGGCCGTGCCGACGCCCCCGCGCAAGCCGAGGGGAGGCTGAGCGAACGCTCCCTAGGCGCGCTCGTCGTCGTCGTCGCCACCCCAGAGGAGCACTGATCGCACAGACTTCCCGGCCCCAAGCAAAGCCAATGTTGCCGCACGCGGTCGGCGGCGGGCTGCGATCGGGCGGTCAGCGCCGCTGCGCGGCTTCGCGACGTTCCTGCATCAGGGCCACGATGCGACGCGGATCGCGGGCAACCAGGCGGCGACCCTCGTAGCAGATGAAGGTCGGTACCCGCCCCACGTGGTACTGCCGGGCCACGGGCGAACCGAACTCGCCGATGTCCAGCTCGAAGAGCTGCACGTTGGGGGTGTGGCGCGCGTGCTGGCGCAGAGGCTCGATGTACTCGCGGCTGCGCGGGTCGCTGCCCAAGTAGAAGTGGAAGACGGTGAGCTTTCCCTCGGTGAGGTAACGGCGAATGTCCACCTTCCTGCCGCTGGAGAGTTGACGGATGAGGGTAGGGTAGCGGCGCGGCGCGGGCGACGCGGAGGGCCTGCGCGCGTCCGGCCTGGACTCCTGCGACGTCGGGCGGCGTACCGGCCGGCGCTTGGGTACGCGCTCGGGGGGTGGCGAGACCTTCACCGGAACCTTGGCGATCTCGCTCGTGTCGATGCGGTCGATGGCCACCTCGTTCAGCTTGTCGAGCAGTTGGAGGTTCTCCTCAGGCGCCGTCGCCTCTGCCTCGGCGGCAGGCTTCTCCTGGCCGGGGGCAGGCTTGGAGGCAGAGGCGGGCTCCGGGCCGGGGGCAGGCTTGGAGACAGAGGCGGGCTCCATGGCCGGAGGCGGCTCCGTGGCCGGAGGCGATTCCGTGGCCGGAGGCGGCTCCGTGGCCGGGGGCGGGGACGCCGCGCTCCGCGCGGCGGAGCGGGCAGAAGTCCCGGAAGCCGGAGCGCCTGCGACCGAGCCCTCGCGGGGGCAGCCGCAGAGCAGGGCGAGGGAGAGGGCGAGAAGGACACGCTCGAGGAAACTCATTGCCCCCAGGATACCGGGGCGCGCCTGCGAACGCTCGGAGAGGCTGCTCGAACCGGCCCGCGAGGACGCAGCACCTGCGGCGTGCTTCCGGGAGCGGGCCGCAGGCGCTGGACAGGCTCCCTCAGCGGATCCCGCGGAGCTGGTGCTCGTCGATTCCCCGGCGGGCGTCGGGGGTGCGCAGCACGTAGACCGTCTCGTCCCAGCGAAGGGAAACGGTCGCCACCGAGGACAGGGGCGGTCCTTGCTCGAGGAACTCCTCCAGAGCAGCGCGTTTGGACTCGCCGGGAAGGTGAGGGCGCTCGTCGGTGTCCGGACGTCCCCAGGCGACGTCTACGTCGCCTTCGAGGCGTAGGCGGATCGCGCTCCTGCGCGGGTCGCCCTCGAGGGCGCCGAGGTCCACGGCGAGAACGCGGGCACGAAGCCCTGCCACGTCCTCGAGCACGTCGATGGCGGCGGCCAGCGCCCGTTGGCGCGCCAGGGGCCGGGCGGGCGAAGGAAGGCCGGTCACCTCGGGGAGGCGCTCCGGATCCGCGGCGTAGCGAGCAGAGATCAGCGCTCCGTCGTCGGTGAGCACGCACTGGCGCCCGCCCTCGACCACCCTCCCGAGCGGCCGGCGAGGCGTAAGGGAGAAGCGGAGGCTGGCGGGGTGCACCAGCTCCACCCGACGCACGTCGGCCACCCACTCGAGCTCGCGGAGGAGCGCCGCCGCGAAGGGTATCAGGCGCCGGTCGTAAGCGTTCGCTTCCCGAGGCAGAGGGAGCCGGCGCACGTCCTCGAGGACGGCCGGGGACAACCCTGGTGGAGGCGCGCTTGCGCCTACGGCTCCGTGGCGAATGCGGAACTCCGGCAGGCGCGCCACGCGAGCGCGCGCTTCGCTGGATGCGTAGACGACGGCGCCGCCGAGCAGCGCGAGCACGGCCACACGCTGCGCGTCGCGCGAGCGGGCCACGCGGGAGCTGGCGCGGCCGAAGGCGCTCAGGCCTGCGCGCGTCCCCGCCCACAGGCCGCACGCGGCGGCCGAACAGGCGCGCGCGGCTGCAGCGACCAGCGCCGCCCCGGCCGTCGGGCCACCACCGGTCGGCGGCTTCGCCCGCCCGCGCGAAGCCGCCGACCCTGACTTCTTCTGGGCCGCCCGCCGCCTGCGGGTCCGAGGGCGCGGGGCCTGGGTCTTTGCGCTCACGCCGAGACCCCCACGGCCATCCGGCAGAGGCGCGTCAGAAGAGCACCAAAGGGAATCCCGGCCGCGGCCGCGGCCTTGGGGAAGAGGCTGGTTGGCGTCATGCCCGGAAGGGTGTTCACCTCGAGTACGGCGAGTCGACCGGCGTTCGGGTCGTAGCGAAAGTCGACGCGCGAGACGTCGCGGCAGCCAAGGACCTTGTGGCAGCGAAGCGCAAGGCGGCGGACTTCGTCGCGCACGCGCAGGGGAACCGCTTCGGGTTCTACGAGGTATTCGGTTCCGCTTCCGGCGTCGTATTTTGCGCGGTAGTCGTAGAAGCCACGCTTGCTGGCGATCTCCACCACCGGCAGGGCCTCCTCACCCAGCACACCGCAGGTGAGCTCCCGCCCGGGGACGAACTCCTCGACGAGCAGGGGCTGGCGGAAGCGAGCCCCTTCCTCCAGGGCACGGCGGAGCTCGGCGGCCCCCTGGCAGAGTGCGACGCCCACGCTCGAGCCCATTCGGGTGGGCTTGACCACCCAGCGCCCCTCCCCGCAGCACCGCAACGCGTGGCGGAGTTCGCGCTCGCCGACGGGTGGGGAGACCAGGTGGTGCTCGGCGAGCGGAACCCCGGCGCGGCGCAGGAGACGCTTGGCCACGGCCTTGTCGAAGGCGCGCGCGCTGGCTTCCGGCCCGGAACCGGTGTAGGCAATGCCCCGGCGAGCGAGAGCGGCCTGGATCGTTCCGTCTTCGCCGTACTCTCCGTGGAGAGCCAGGAAGACCACGTCGAAACCGACGCGGAGGGGATCGAGGGCGCGCTCGTCGTCGGTCTCCAACTCGTAGGCCACCACCAGGTGGCCCTCGGCGAGAAGGGCCTTGGCGACCTCGCGTCCCGAGACCATGGAGACGTCGCGCTCGTGCCCCACCCCGCCCATGAGGACGGCCACCTTGAGTCGTTCCCCCGGAGCGGCAGCGCGATCGGCCAGGTGCGGGCGGCGACGGGCAGCGGTGGTGTGCATGGCTCCCTCTCCCTCAGGCAACGAGGCGCAGTTCCGGCTCGAGCGTGATGCCGCGGGCCGCGAAGACCCGGGCACGCACGAGGTCCATGAGCTCGAGGATGTCGGCCGGCCGAGCGGTGCCTCGATTGACGATGAAATTGCCGTGGTGGACGGAAACCTCGGCGTCGCCCACGCGCGCCCCCTTGAGGCCGAGCAGATCGATGATGCGACCCGCGCTCTCGCCGGAGGGATTGCGGAAGGTACAGCCCGCGCTCCAGGCGCCGAGGGGCTGCGCGCTCGCTTTGCGGAGCAAGACCTCGCGGCGCACCGCGCGGAGCCGCGCGGGCTCGTCGGGCACGAGTTCGAGATCCACCGAGAGCACGAGGCAATCGGCGAGGTCGCTCCCGCGGTAGCGCAGGCCCAGTTCCTCGCGCCCCCGCCAGACCACGGCGCCCTCGGGCTCGAGGACACGCACGCGGCGAACGCGGTCCCCCACCGCCGGGGTTCCCGGAGGCCCGCCTGCGTTCCCGAACACGGCGCCGCCAATGGTTCCAGGGATTCCAGCGAAGCGCTCCAATCCACCGAGACCCGCGCGCTCGGCGAGGTGGATCAAGGCCGGCAGGCTCGCTCCGGCCTCGGCGCGGAGCCCGGACCCGATCCGACGGGCGGCCCGCAAGCGCCGAGTGAGCAAGACCGCTCCGTCGAAGCGCTCGCTGGTAAATAGGGTGTTCGAGCCGCCGCCGAGGGGAACGAAGGGAACGCCGCGCCGCTGGAGGGTACGGGCGACGAAGATCGCCTCCGCCTCGCTCGCGGGAGCCGCGAAGAAGCGCGCGCGACCGCCCGCGCGAAGGGTGCAGTGGCGCGCCAGGGAGACGTCGCGTCGGATTCGGTTGCCGAGGTCGCGCTCGAGGATGCGTTCGAGGCGGTCGCGCGAGAGGAGCTGCGGGGGTCCCTGGGTCGGCTCGGGGGCGAGGACCGCGGCGTTGCCGGCGGGATGGTCTGGGTGGGTCACGACGTGCTCAGCGACCCGCAACGCGGTCTCCCCAATGCGCCCCGCGCCGAGGAAGAGGACCACGTCGCCGGGACCGGCGAGCGCAAGTGCGTCCGCCTCGAGGGCGGCGAGGTTTCCGCTGTGTCGGGCTTCGGTGGCTGGGTTGCGCGCTGCGACCGCCGCGGCGAGGTCGGCCGCCGACACGGCGCGCGCGTCCTCGTCGCGGTCGCGGCACAAGTAAATGTCGGAAACGAGCACCCGGTCGGCGCTCGCCAAGGCGTCGACGAAGTCGGCGAAGAGCGCCCGAGTGCGGCTCGCCTGATGCGGCTCGAAGCAAGCGACCACGCGGCGACGCGGAAAGCGCGCGCGGACGGCGGCGACGACCGCGCGCAGGGCCGTGGGGTGGTGCGCGTAGTCGGAAACCACGGTCACGTCGCCTTCGGCGAGGAGGTCGAAGCGGCGCCGCACGCCCGTGTACTCGCTCAGGTGCGTCGCCGCGCGGCGGGGATCGACGCCGAGGCGCTCGAGGAGCGCAAGGGCGACCAGCGCGTTGAGAGCGTTGTGTCGCCCCGGGAGGGCGAGGCGGGTTCGCCCGACGGCGCGTCCGGCGACCTGGAGCTCGAACTCGGGGCAACCTCCACGAAGTTCGAGGTCGGCGGCGCACACCCGCCCTGCGCCGTCCAGGGAGACCGAATCGATGCTGAGGTCGGGGCGACGATTCCGCACGAGGTCCGCGACGCGGCGCGCCCCGGGGCAGTCGGCGTTGACCACCAGCGCCCCGCCGCGACGAATCCCGCAGGCAAAGTCGGCGAACGCAGCGACCAGCTCGTCGAGGCCGCCCGGGTAGCAGTCGAGGTGGTCGGCCTCGACGTTGAGAATGGCGGCGAGGGCGGGGCGGTAGTGAAGGAAGGAGCGGTCGAACTCGCAGGCTTCGAACACGAACTCCGGTCCGGCGATGGCTGCGTTCACTCCCAGCTCGCGAGGGCTTCCGCCCACGATGTAGCTGGCCGGGCGACCAAGTACCTTGAGGAGGGTAGCGAGGAGTCCGGTGGTGGTGGTCTTGCCGTGGGTCCCGGCGATGGCCACGCCTCGGCGTGCGGCCACGAAGGCGGCCAGGGCCTCGGCGTACTTGACCGCCGGGACGCCCAGCGCGCCCGCCGCGAGGAGTTCGGGGTGGTCGGAAGGCAGGGCGGCGGTCGCGACGAGGAGGTCGAGGCCCTCGGGCAGGGGTCCGTCCTGCTCGTAGCGCACGGCGACGCCCCTCCCGGCGAGGGACTCGCTACGCTCCGATGGAGCGCGGTCGCTGCCGCTCACCTCGTGGCCGAGGTCGAGGGCCAGGCGGGCGAGGCCCGACATGCCCGTGCCGCCGACCCCCGCGCAATGGACCCGCAGGGGCGCGCCGCCCGCAGGGCGGGCCAAGCGTGCAAGGAGCGAGGCCCGCTGCAGGGGGGCACGGCTCGTAGGGCTGCTGCGCTCCTTCACACCGACTCCTCGGGGCTCTGGGTGGCCTCCGAGGGTCCTATCGGCAAGAAGGGGGGGTGGGCCGAACCCTCTCTATGGGTACGAACGCACTGGCGGGCACCAGCGAAGCGCGACCCGAGCGAGCAGCCAGGAGCGGATCACGGACCCTGGGCGCACGCCGAAAGCGCCAGGGAGCGATCGCCGCCTTCGAGTTGCCCTAAGTCCTGGCGCTGCGCGAGGAGTTCCGCGAGCAGCCCGCAGGGGAGCCCCCCGCCCGCGCGCGTGGTTGCTGGCGAGCCGAAGGCGGCGGGACTTCTCCCGCCGCGCGCGGACTGCTTGGACGGGCTGCTAGGACTTGGCGGCCTTGGCCTTCTTGGCGGCCTCGATGGCGACCTTGAGGCGGGCCTTGCGGCGCTTGAGGTAGGCCTGCTTGCGCTTGAGGCGCTGGCGGTAGCGGTATCGCTGTCCCATGCTTCTCTCCTGCAAAAGGCGCGATTTGGCCATGGGAAGGCGCGTTTGGCAAGCCTCCCGGCGCCGTCCGTGGGGGTGGAGGGGTCCTCGAGGACCGGGATCCTCGCTCCGCCCCCCGGGGGGCCCGAGACCGCCCTCGCGGGGTCGTCAAGCGAAGTCGTCGGGGGTGCTCACCCGGAGGGCCTCCGCCAGGCTGGTGACCCCGGCCTTCACCTTGGAGGCGGCGTCGGCGAACAGGGTGTGCATGCCTTCGTTCCGGGCGGCCATTTTGATGGCTTCGCTGCTCGCGCCCTCGGAAATGTGCTGGCGAAGGCGGGTGGAGACACGCAGGAGTTCGTGAATCCCGGTGCGACCGCGGTAGCCAACGTGGTGGCAGTGCTCGCAGCCCACAGGCTCCCAGAGGCCACGGATGGGCTCGGAGTCCGCCGCGCGTTTGAGGTAGCCCCGCTCCTGCGGGCTGGGAGCCTTGTGGCGCTTGCAGTGACAGAGCTTGCGAACGAGGCGCTGCGCGCACACGGCGATGAGGGTGCCGGCGACCAGGTAGGGCTCGATGCCGAGCTTCTCCAGGCGGGCCACGCTGCCGGCGGCGTCGTTGGTGTGCAGGGTCGAGAGGAGCAGATGCCCGGTCAGCGAGGCCTCCACGGCGATCCGCGCGGTCTCCGCGTCACGAATCTCGCCCACGAGAATGATGTCTGGGTCGTGGCGGAGGAAGCTGCGCAGGGCACGGGGGAAGTCGAGCCCGATCTTGGGGTGGATCTGCAGCTGGCCAATGCCGTCGAGGACGTATTCCACGGGGTCTTCTGCGGTGACCACCTTGAGCTCCGGGCCTTTGATCTCGTTGAGGGCCGCGTAGAGGGTCATGGACTTGCCCGAGCCCGTGGGGCCGCAGTGGAGGATCATGCCGCAGGGCGCGCGAATGGCCTGTCGGTAGTCGCGCAGGTTCTCCGGCGAGAAGCCCAGCTCCTCCAGTGGCATGGTGGAACGCTTCTTCTCCAGGATGCGCATGCACACCCACTCGCCGTGCTTCATGGGGAGGACGGAGACGCGCAGGTCGATGGGGAGCTGGTCGTTGAAGCGGGTGAAGTCGATGCGGCCGTCTTGGGGCAGGCGCCGCTCGGCGATGTCCAAGTCGCTCATGATCTTGAGGCGCGCCACGAGGGCGCGGCTGGCCGCGCGCGGCAGGCTGAGACGCTCGCGACACACCCCGTCGACCCGGTAGCGGATCACCACGCGCTCGGCGAGGGTTTCCACGTGAATGTCGCTCGCGCCGCGCAGGTAAGCGTCCTCGATCAGCTGGTGGGTGAGGCGAACCAGCGGGGAGGAGCTCTTGCCCACCTCCTCGACCAGGCGGTGCTCCGAGATCTCCGGGAGACCGCGCAGGTCGCCGGCGATCTGCGCCATGAGGTCGCCGCGGGGCGCGATGCGTCGCCCCGCCCCGACCGGCTGGGCGGCGTCGGGAAAGACCAGCGCCAGGGCGGACCGCAGGGCGGACTCGGTGGTGGTCACCCGCTCCTTCACGGCAAGGCCGGTGGACAGCTCGAAATCGTGGATGCGCGCGACGTCGAGGGGATGGACCACGGCCGCGGCGATGCCCCGCGCGCCCGCGCGTCGCAAGGGGAGGACCCCGTAGCGCAGCACCGGCTTGGGGCCCACGACGGAGAGCAACTCCCGGTCGGAGGCGACGTGGGCGGCGTACTCGGTCCCAGAAAGGAGGGCGAAGCAGCGGGCCTGTTCCTCTTCGCCCAGCTCGGGGCTGAGCCCCAAGGCCCGCTGGACGACCCGGCGCTCGTACCCCGCCACCTCCTGAAGGCGGAGCAAGTCCTCCTCGCCGAAGGGCTCGGTGGGGTTGACGACGACCAAGAGGCTGGTCAGGCGCTGGCTAACCGTCGTCGGGACGGCGATCATGCTCGCAAAGCGGCGGCTGGAGAGGACCTCCACGAGCGACTCCGGCGCCTCCCCCGGCGCAAGGCAATCGAACAACTGCGCCTCGTTCACGTGCGGTAGCACCCCGAGACGGGCGAAGGGAAGCGGCGCTTCCTCGAGCCTACGCAGGAGGCGCTTGCGGGGCGGCGGAAAGGACTGCCGGCGGGGAAGCCCCGCGCAAAGGACGTCCGCCTGCTTGAGGTGACGATCGAGGAGGAGAACGAAGCTGGCCTCGGTGGAGAGGGCTCCGTTCACCTTGTCGAGGGCCAAGCGCAGCACGCCGAAGAGTCCCTTGGGTCCCAGCTCGCGCTTCTGCACCAGGGTCCGCACCAGCGGCGCGAGCATTTGGCGCCGGTCCTCGCTCGCGCGCAGGTCCTCCATGGCCTCGGCCGCGTCGTCGCCCAGCGGAGGCTTGATGAACCGACCGCTGGACGTGAGGGGACGCTCTTCGGCGGCGGAATCGACCGTCGCCGCGTCGGCTTCCGCCCGACGCGCGTTCAGCAGGCGCGCCGCCTCGCGCCACTCCTCCAGAATGACGTCCGCGGGGCGAGCGCCGCTCGGACCGCAGCCCGAGCCTTCGCGGGGTGTCGTATCGTTGCGGCTCATCGAGCTCCTTCTCGGCGGGAGGCCGGAGTGGCGCGGGTCCGCGCCCACTCGCGCAAGGCGCGAATCTGTTCGTGCATGGTGCGGGCCAAGGGTACGGTCCGGTCGACGGCTGCCAGCAGGTCCTCGGTGGTCGGCGCGCGGCCGGCGGCCGCTGCGTCGACGCGCGCCGCGGCGACGGCCTGCTCGATCTCGGCCCCCGTCCAGCTCTCGGTATCGGCCGCGAGGTAATCCACGCGCACGCCCTCGGGGTCGATCCCTGCGAGCTGCAGGTGCACCGTGAAGATCTCCGCACGCTCTTCTGCGCTGGGAAGGTCGAGGAAGAACACCTCGTCGAAGCGTCCCTTGCGAAGTACCTCGGGGGGCAAGCCTTCGATGCGGTTGGCCGTGGCGGCGACGAACACCAAAGGGGGCTTCTCTTGCATCCAAGTGAGGAAGGCGGAGAAGAGATGGCTCTGGCTGTGCCCTGGCCCCGCGGCGCTCAGGCCGTCCTCGAGCTCGTCGATCCAGAGGACCGCCGGCGCGGCACTCTCGATCGAGCGCAGGGCGCGGTGGAAAGCGGCCTCGGGGCGTCCGCACAGGCCCGAGAAGACCAGGTTCATGTCGAGGCGGTAGAGGGGGACCTCCCACAACTTCGCCAGCGTCTTGACGGCGAAGCTCTTGCCGCAGCCGCTGACTCCCATGAGCAGGATCCCGCGCGGCACGGGGAGGCCGCCCTCCAGGGCGTCTCGCGAAAAGAGAGCCCGGCGGTGTGCGAGCCAGGCCTTCAGGGCGTCCAGGCCGCCGAGGTGGGCGAGGTCGAAGCGGGGCTCGACGGCCTCGAGCACGTCGTCGGCCGCAGGGCCGTAGACCAGCTCTTCGACCGAGCCCACCAGCTCGGCCGGCAGGGCTCCCGTGGGCGAAGTGAACACCAGCGCAGATCCAGGGGGCGTGGCCGGCCGGAGTTCCCGCAGGGCGCGGCGAACCTCCGGTCGGTCGAGGAAGGGCAGCAAATCGGCGAACACGTAGACCGCCGGGGCCTTGGCCGCGCGCACGGCGCGAAGGGCTCGGAGGGGATCGCGCAACTCGGT
This sequence comes from Planctomycetota bacterium, assembly GCA_003695705.1. GTDB lineage: Bacteria > Planctomycetota > J058 > J058 > J058 > J058. The sequence goes on along the minus strand of RFHU01000423.1, from coordinate 10,057 downwards.
GTCCCCCCCGAGCCCGTCGAGGCAGGTCCACACTCGAACCTCTCGCCCGTCGAGAGCTTCCAGGGCCTCGAGGAGCCCTTCCTCGTCACGGGTTCGGACGTAGACCGGGGACCGCGAAAGCGCTCGCCGCAGGCGTTCCTTCGAAGGCTGCAAGGGCCGAAGCCACCTCCCCCCGTTCCTTCTTACACCTCCCGGCGGTGTCTGTCACGGGCACTCCCCCCCCCGCAGGCGGTGCGGGCACAAGCGGTCGAGTCTCCGCTCAACTCGCGGGACGCTCGGGCTCGGCCCAACCGAAATCGGCTCCGGGTCCGAGCGGCTGGCCGTGGCTGAACTCGACGACGCGACCGTCCGGAGCCCGGACGCCGCAGTAGGTCCCCACGGGGAAGGGGGCGTCGCGGACGGGCCAGACGAGCAACCCTTCGCTCGCGGCCCTCCGGGCGACGTCCTCGACGGCTTCGCGGGAGGACAGGGCAAAGCCCAGGTGCCCGTAGTCGTCGGCCGCCTGCTCCCGCCGGACGCCGCCCGCGATGAGGACGAGGACGAAGTCCTTTGCGCGGTCGGCTTCTCCCAGCCATACCACGCGCTCGTCGCCCTCGCCGCGCTCGTGGACCACGCGAAGGCCGCAGTAGGCCGCGTAGAAGGATACGCAGGCGGACAGATCGTCTACGTGGAAGGCGAGATGCGTGAGTCGTGGGGACATCTCACTCGTCTCGCAGGATCGAGAGGTCTTCGATGATCTCGGCGATGGTCTCGTAGCGCTCGGCAGGGTCCTGACGGGTCATTCGCTCGATGACTCCGGAGGCATCTTCCGGGGACTTCATGAAGTCCTCACTCCCCGGGGTGCTCAGCTCGGCGAGGAGGAGATCACGGTCGAGGGGCGTCTCGTTGCCGGCCGCGACGACCCTCTCGATGTCCTCGTAGGGGCGTTGGCTGGTAATGAGCTCGTAGAAGACGATGCCCAGCGAGTAGATGTCGCTTCGCTCGTTCGCGCGCCCCGGGTCGGCGAAGACCTCCGGAGCGACGTAACGGCGGTCAAGGCGTTTCTCGAGGCCCTTGGGAGTGCTCAACTCGGGCGCGCCGCGGAGGAGGGCGAGGTCGAAGTTCACCAGCTTGACCACGCCTCCCGGGGCCACGACGACGTTGAGCGGGCGCACGTCGCGGTGGATCACTCCGTGGGCGTGGGCGTGCTGTAGTCCGCGGGCCATCTTCGCGATGATGTCCGCCTTCTCCTTCCAGCTCAGCGCGCGGTCCTCTTGCTTCTCGAGCAGCACCGAAAGCGGGCGCCCGCGCTCCACGTATTCGGTGGGAAGGACGAACTTGTTGTCGTCCCAGGCGAACATGTCGCTGGTGTCGATGATGTTCGGGTGGACGCCGACCAGGCGCATGGCGTCTTGGTCGTGGAAGATCGCCTGGATCTGTCGCTCCTTTTCGGCCTCCGAGGTGTAGAGGTCGAAGTGGAAGACCTTGAGAATGGTCTGCGGCCGCGTGCGGATGTAGCGGTGCTTGGCGAGGAACACCGTGCTGCGCTCGGTCTGGTTGATGCGCTCGATCACGTCGTAGAGACCGATGCGCTTGATGCGCTTGCCGGGTCGAGCGCTGCCGAAGAGCGTCTTGCAGATGGCGTCGTGATGCCGCTCGATGTTGTTCACGCGCACCGGAATGCGGCTGCTGTCGGTGAAGTGCTCGGCCGCCTCGGCGAGGGTGATTACCTTGCTGGCCTGATCGTCCCGAAGACGAACTCGCGCCTTGTCGTCAGTGAGCAATACGCAGGTCTCGACAAAGACGTCCCGCGCGGACCCTTGCTTGAGCTTGCTGGCGAGGATCTTGGTCTTCTTGTTGGCCAGGGGGATGGGGCTGGGCATTACGTTGCCGTTCTCGAAGACCCACTGATGCTGGTCGCCGCGGATGGTTCCCCGGTAGCCCTTGACCTCCACGTGCCAGACGGCGTAGTCGCCGATCACGCACAAGTCGTACTCGTAGGGCAGTCCGCGCCCCGTGGTGAGTTCGAAGTTGTGGAAGATCAGGTAGTTGTCGGGGAGGACCGAGGCCAGCGTGCGGATCGCCTTGGTCTCGCTCTGGTTCTCGGGTTCGGCGATGCGGTGGACGTGGGCCATGGGGCCTCCGAGGGAAGCGAGCTCGCAAGGCGGCGGGGCCCCACCACATCCCGCGCTGCAGGGTCCCAGGCGACGCGGGAGCTCGTGCGCGTCGCCGGGACAGCATGGGCGGCGCGTCAGGCTTGCGGGCCGGAGGCCTCTTCTTCCTTTGCAGGCGCTGCTTCGCTCGAGGTCGGCGGCGCCGGGGGCGGAGGCTCCACGAAGGCAGGGTCCTCCTCGAGGACGATCTCGGTGTAGTCGTCGCCTTCGACGTCCTTGCGGAGGAAGAAGTAGAGGAGGGTCTGGGCGCCGAAGAAGTAAGCGAGGGCGAAGGCGTAGACGAGCCCGCGGGCGACGACGTCGACCCAGAACCAGGTCGCCACGGTGAGGAAGCCACGCGTTCCGCCTTCGAGGATGGGGGCTACGTTGAGGAGCGGCCCGTGCCGCGGCCAGCCGCTCTCGAGCTGCTCCAGGCTCAGGTCGTCCGTGGTGCCGGGTTGCCCGTCCGGTCCGACGGAGCTTATGCGGTAGCCGTCGGGATCGACCTCGTAGACGAGCTCCCGGTCCCAGGGGTCGCGAGGAACCTCGGTGAGCGTGGGGTCGAGGTAGGGCCCGAACCAACTCTCCGGGCCGTTCTCCGGCTTGCGGATCAGGTCCTCCAGGCGGCGGGGGTAGCTGCCGGTGTGCGCCTTGTAGCGCTCGAGCGCGAACTCGATGCCCTGGCGGTAGAAGATCCGCCCCTTGCTGTCGGGAACGAACTCGTCGTGGATCACGCGCTTGTAGAGGTACTCGCCCTTGGCGGGAACGAAGACCTCACTCAGCTTCATGGTCTTGGGGAGTTCGAGGGCTGCGCGCACGTCTTCGTCCACGGGCAGGCGCTCCTCGCCCGCGCCGAGCCCCCAGAACCCGACGCTCAGGCTCCGGACGCTCACCTTCAGGAACCATTGACCGCAGAACAGCAGCACGCAGAGGACGGCGAAGGTGGCGAAGGAGGCGAGGGCCACGGTCCAAGAGCGGTGGACCAGGTAATTCCAGGACCTGGTGAAGCCATCGAAGGCGTCCGAGGACTCGGTGGCGATGGTCGCGGCAGAGAGGTTGGCTCCGAGCGCCCCCAGGGACGCGGCGGCGACCGCCAGCAGCGACGAGATGAGCACCAGGAAGTAGAAGACGCCCAGCAAAACGTCCCCCACGTAGGGGATCGAACCGATCCAGCCCGCGAGGGTGGCGTTGCAGAACAAATAGAAGAAGCCCACGATCCCGAGGACGAACACGATCGAGAGGAAGTTGGAGAGAAACTTGCGCGCTCCGAAGCGAAGCGCCTCGCGCAACTCGAGGACCTCTTCGAGGGCGATCTCGACGGCGGCGATGCGGCAGATGGTCACCGAGGCGAAAGCCCAGACGGCGCCGGTCCAAGCAAGGAACAGGGCCCAGACCACCAGGTCGTATTCGGTGACGGCGTTGTCCCAGCCTCCCCAGTGGGCGAGGAATGCGCCGCAGGTGCCCATGCGCGCGGTGACGTTCCCCAGCATTCCCCACAGGAGGCGAAGCGGGTCTTCGGGATCGCCGGGTATGCCCGAGTGGGCGCTCTGGATGGCGAGGAGCCCCAGCAAGTAAACGAGGATGGCGAGGGCCGCCACGACCACCGCGTTGTAGTTGACCGGCGTCTGCAGCCCGTCGAAGAGGCCGCGCCGCTCCTGCTCGAAGCCCTCCATGACGCTCGACTCCCCTGCGAGGTTCTGGTTGGCAGCCGGCCGGCAACGTCCCTGCGAGGCGTGGAGGGGTCCTGCGCCCGCACGGGCCCGGACCGATGCGCCGCGCAGCCAGGGCGCGTCGAGGGGCTGCTAGGGCGCGAATGCTATCACGGCGGGCTGGTGGGAACTACTGCGGCTTTTGCACCACCACTTGCGCGGGGCGGAGCACGTTCTCGCCCAACCGGTAGCCCGTCCGGGCCACGGCGGCCACCGTCTCCTGGGTGACCTCGGCGGAGGGGACGACCGAGATGGCTTGGTGTAGCTCGGGATCGAAGGGGTCACCTACCTGAGGCCGGATGGGCTCGAGCTGGTAGTTGCCCAAAACACGAAGCAGCTCCCGCTGGACGAGCTCCACGCCCTCGCGGTAGACCGCAGGCTCCTTGACGTCTCCTTCGAAGGAGGCGATGGCGTGCTCGAGGTTGTCGAGCACCGGGAGCAGCGCGCCCACGGCGTCGCGGACGGCGTCGCGCGTCCATGTGGCGCGGTCGCGGTTCACCCGTTTCTGGTAGTTGGCGAAGTCCGCCATCAAGCGGAGCTTCTCCTCCTCGAGCTGCTTGATCCGCGCCTCGGGATCGGGCGCCTCGTCGGTCGCGACCGGAACGGCCTCGCCGGTGGCCTCGGCGGCAGGGGCGGTCGCCTCGGCGTCCGCGGCGGGCTCCGCGGGCTCGCGGGACCCTTGTTCGGGAAGGCGTTCGCTGGTCATGACTCAGCCCTCGAAGTAGCTCTTGAGCTTCTCGAAGAAGGTCTTGCGCTGCGGGCTCACGTTGACCTCCTCGGTCTCGGCGAGCTTGCGGAGCAACTCCTCCTGCTTCTTGGTGAGCTTGCGGGGGACCTCGACGGCGACGCGTACGATTTGGTTCCCGCGCCGTCCGGTCCGCAGGTTCTTGATTCCCTTGCCCTTCATGGTGATCAGGGCCCCGGATTGCGTCCCCTTCTTCACCTTGAGGATCTCTTTGCCATCGATGGTTGGGACCTCGATCTCCGCACCCAGCGCGGCCTGAGTGAAGGTGATGGGGACCTCGAGCAGCACGTGTTCGTCCTGGCGCTCGAAGAACTCGTGTTCGCGGATGCGCACCACACAGTAAAGGTCGCCCGGAGGGGCGCCGCGCTCCCCGGGCTCCCCCTCTCCGGCCATGCGCAAGCGCATGCCGTCGTCGATCCCTTCGGGAATGCGCACTTGGCACTCGCGGGTGCGGGGCACACGCCCTCGCCCGCGGCACTCAGGGCAGTGCTCCGCAATGACTTCGCCCTGCCCCCGACACTTGGGGCACGTGCTCTGGACCTGGAAGAACCCGGCGGACTGCATGATCGCGCCCCGGCCTCCGCACAGGTCGCAAGACACGGGACGGGTCCCCTTCTTGGCGCCGGAGCCGTGGCACTCGAGGCAGGGCTCCTGCCGCTCGAAGGTCACGGTCTTGGTGCAACCCTTGGCGGCCTCGAGGAAGTCGACCTCGAGCTCCATCTGCAGGTCGGCACCGGCGCGCGGGCCGCGGCGCCGACCTCGGCCTCCGCCAAACATGTCGCCGAACAGGCCGCCACCGAAGATGTCGCCAAAGGCCTCGAAAATGCTCTCGTAGGAGCCGGCGTGCACGCCACCGCCCAGGCCCGCGTGCCCGTAGCGGTCGTATCGGGCTCGCTTCTCCTCGTCGGAGAGGACCTCGTAGGCCTCGGTCGCCTCGCGGAACTTCGCCTCGGCCTCGGGATCGTCCGGGTTGCGGTCCGGGTGGTACTGCATGGCGAGCTTGCGGTACGCCTTCTTCAGCGTCACTGCGTCCGCGGTCCGCTCGACGCCCAAGACTTCGTAGTAATCCCGCTTGCTCACCGTGCTACCCATGTGCTTGCGTCCGCGCCGAACGAGCGACGGCCGACCCGGAGGTCGGCCGTCGCTTCAACAAGAAGGAGCCGACCCGCCAGCTAGACGACGGCGCCCGCGACGGCCTCCTTGTCCTCCTTGATGTCGGTGATCAGGGTCTCGGTCGTGAGCATCAACCCAGCCACGCTGGCCGCGTTCTGCAACGCGGCACGGGTGACCTTGGTCGGGTCGATGATCCCGGCCTCGAACATGTCGACGAAGCGGTCCCGAAGTGCGTCGTACCCCTCGGTGGAAGGGCGAGAGAGGACTTCCTCGATGATCACCCCGCCGTTCTTGCCGGCGTTCTCGGAGATCTGACGAAGGGGCCACTCCAGGGCCCGGCGAACGATGTTCGCGCCAAGGCGCTCGTCGCCCTCGAGGCTCTTTTCGAGGGCCTCGACCTCGGGTACCGCCCGCAGCAGGGCGACCCCACCGCCGGGGACGATGCCCTCCTCGACGGCCGCGCGGGTGGCGTGCAGGGCGTCCTCCACGCGCGCCTTCTTCTCCTTCATCTCGGTCTCGGTGGCCGCGCCGACCTTGATCACCGCGACGCCGCCCGAGAGCTTGGCGAGGCGCTCCTGCAGCTTCTCGCGGTCGTAGTCCGAGGTGGACTTCTCGATCTGCGCCTGGATCTGCTTGCAGCGCTGCTTGATCGCGGTCGCCTCGCCGGCGCCGCCGATGATCGTGGTGCTGTCCTTGTCGAGGACGACGCGGTTCGCCGTGCCGAGCATGTCCACGGTGACGCTCTCCAGCTTGGTGCCGGTCTCCTCGGAGATCACCGTCCCGCCGGTGAGCACGGCCATGTCGGCGAGCATGGCCTTGCGGCGCTCGCCGAAGCCGGGCGCCTTCGCGGCCGCGATCTTGAGGACGCCGCGCAGGCGGTTGATGACGAGCGTGGCGAGGGCCTCACCCTCGACGTCCTCGGCGATGATGAGCAGGCCGCGGCCAGACTGGGCGACCTTCTCCAAGACCGGAAGCAGGTCGCGCAGGCTGGAGATCTTCTTGTCGTGGAGGAGGATGTAGGGCTCCTCCAGCTCGCAGATCATGCTCTCGGGCTTGTTGATGAAGTAGGGCGAGATGTAGCCCTTGTCGAACTGGAGGCCGTCGACCACCTCGAGGCTGGTCTCGATCCCCTGCGCCTCCTCGACGGTGATGACGCCGTCCTTGCCCGCCTTCTCGAGCGCTTCGGCGAGCAGCTTGCCGATGGCTGCGTCTTGGTTGGCGGAAATGGCACCGACCTGGGAGATCTGCTCGTTTCCGCTCACCTCCCGGGAGAGCTTCTTGACGCTCTCGAGCGCCACCTTGACCGCCTTGTCGATGCCCCGCTTGATCTGCATGGGGTTGCCGCCGGCGGCAAGGGCCTTGAGCCCCTCGCTGTAGATCGCCTCGGCGAGCACGGTCGCCGTGGTCGTCCCGTCGCCGGCCACGTCGGAGGTCTTGCTGGCGACCTCGTTGACCATGCGAGCGCCCATGTTCTCGAAGGGGTCGCTGAGTTCGATCTCCTTGGAGACGCTCACGCCGTCCTTGGTGACCGTGGGGCTGCCGAAGGACTTCTGCAGAAGCACGTGGCGGCCCGTCGGGCCCAGGGTGACCTTGACCGCCTTGGCCAACTGGCTGACGCCGTTCTTGATCTTGCGGCGCGCTTCTTCGTCGAAAACGAGTTGCTTCGCCATGCCTTACGCCCCTTCCAACACCGCGAGGATCTCGCTCTCGCGCATGATCTGGTGTTCTTCGCCGTCGATCTTGATCTCGGTGCCGGCGTACTTCCCGAAGACGACCACGTCCCCTTCCTTGACGGAGACCGGCGCCCGCTCGCCGCTGTCGAGGAGCTTGCCCTCACCCACGGCGATCACCTTGCCGCGCTGCTGCTTCTCCTTGGCGGTGTCGGGCAGCAGGATTCCCCCGGAGGTCTTCTCCTCGGCCTCGAGGGGCTTGATCAGGACTCGGTCTTCCAGAGGACGAACCTTCATCGTGGTGGCTTCCATTTCTCTTCTCTGTCCCTGTCAGTTGTCCGTGTCGTCGTCGTCCATCTCGGCGATGGCGCACGAGGTCGTGAGCAGCATGGCGGAGACCGAGGCCGCGTTGACCAGAGCGCTCCGCGTCACCTTCACCGGGTCGATCACCCCCCGCTCGAGCATGTCGCAATACTCGTCGCGGAGCGCGTCGTAGCCGTAGTTGAAGTCCTCGTTCTTGAGAACGCGGTTGATGATCACCTGGCCCTCGACGCCCGCGTTCTGAGCGATCTGGCTCAGCGGGGCCTGAAGGGCGCGCGCCAGGGTGGTCGCCCCCGCGCGCTCGTCCTCGCCGAGCTCGGAGGCGGTCTTCTCCGCCGCGGGGGTGCTGCGGAGCAGAGCGACCCCGCCGCCGGGGAGGATGCCGGTCTCGACGGCCGCCTGGGTGGCGCTGAGGGCGTCCTCGAGGCGCGCCTTGCGCTCCTTGAGTTCGGTCTCGGTGGCCGCACCGACACTGATCTTGGCGATCCCGCCGGAGAGGCGGGCAAGGCGCTCCTGCAGCTTCTCGCGGTCGTAGTCCGAGTCGCTCGCCTCGATGTCCCGCTTGATCTGCTCGCAGCGCGCGTCGATGGCCTCCTTGCTCCCCGCGCCCTCGAGGATCACGGTGTTGTCCTTGTCGACGCGGACGCGCTTGGCCGTGCCGAGTTGGTCGAGCTTGACCTTCTCGAGGTCGACGCCAAGGTCCTTGCTGAGCACCTCGCCGCCGGTGAGGACGGCGATGTCCTGCAGCATGGCCTTGCGGCGATCGCCGTACCCTGGAGCCTTGACCGCGCAGGCTTCGACGATGCCCTTCAGCTTGTTGACCACCAGCGTCGCGAGGGCTTCGCCCTCGACGTCCTCGGCAATGATCAGCAAGGGCCGCTTGGCCTGGGCGACTTGCTCCAAGAGGGGGATCAGCGAGCGGATCGAGCTCAGCTTCTGGTCGCAGAGAAGGACGTAAGCGTTTTCGAGCACGGCCTCCATGGTCTCGGGATCGGTCACGAAGTGCGGCGAGAGGTAGCCGCGGTCGAACTTCATGCCTTCGACGATCTCGACCTCGGTCTCGAGGCTCTTGCCCTCCTCGATGGTGATGACCCCGGTCTCGCCGACCTTCTGCATGGCCTCGGCGATGAGCTTGCCAACTTCCTCGTCGTGGTTCGCCGCGACGGTGGCGATCTGGAGCCGCTGTTCGTGGGTGGTCACCTTCTGAGCGGCCTTCTCGAGATGCTCGGCCACGGCCTCCGCCGCCTTCTGGATCCCGCGGCTGACGCTCATGGGGTCGGCCCCGGCGGTTACGGCCTTGAGGCCTTCGAGGAAGATGGCCTCGGCCAGGACGGTGGCGGTCGTGGTGCCGTCGCCGGCGTCGTCAGAGGTCTTGCTCGAGGCGACCTTCACGAGCTGCGCCCCGATGTTCTCGTAGGGGTCCTGCAGCTCCACCTCCTCGGCCACGCTCACGCCGTCCTTGGTCACGCGCGGCCCGCCCCAGCTCTTGTCGAGGACCGCGTTGCGGCCGCGGGGTCCGAGGGTCACCTTGACGGCTCGAGCAAGCTTCTTGACCCCGTCACGCAGGGCTTCGCGAGCCTCCTGGTCGAACGCGAGTTGCTTGGCTGCCATCGTGTCTCCTGACTCTTGTCTTGCGGGTGGTCGCCCAGAGGCACTCCGAGGGCGTCGAGCCCGCCGGCTAGCAAGCTTGGTACCGGCGAATCGGCGACGTAAGCTTCTGTCGTGCCGAAGCCGGTGCTGCCATTTCGGGACGCCCTCCAAGGGCGGCTGTCACAATGGCACCGGCGGGCAGGTTGCCTGTAAGGGGAGCGCCGGGCTATAGTTCCGTCGAAGCTGCCAGCGGAGGGAGCGCGGCGCTCCGCTCCGAGGGCACCGCGAAGCGCCAGGAGTCCCATGGCCCACCGGCCTGCCCTGAACGTCGTCGAGGGAACCGACAAGGGGAAGGTCTTCCACCTCGACGGGAAGGACGCCTTCACCCTTGGTCGGGGCCACGGCGTGGACATCCCGATCATGGACATCAGGTGCTCCCGAGAGCACTGCAAGGTGGAACGTCGCCCCGACGGCTACTACCTGAGCGACCTCGGCTCCTCCCTCGGGACACGCCTCAACGGCAAGAAGCTGAAGCGCAGCACCTACCAGCGCCTCGAACCGGGCGACCGGATCCGACTCGGCCACACGACGCTCACCTTCGTCCCCGGCGACGCACCCGCCTACCGCGCCTCCACCCCCGCAGCCGCCCCGCCGCCGGGGACCGGCGGATTCCCGAGCCAGGGCCCCGGCCTGGAGGACCCCTTCGCGCTCGATTTCGACTTCGGAGCGGGCAACCCCTTCGCAGAGCCCGCCCCCCGTCCCCCCGTGCCGTCGAGC
>RFHU01000422.1 GCA_003695705.1 Planctomycetota bacterium | reverse complement strand
CTTCGGGGCCACCACCCCCACGCAGAGTTTCCCCACCCCGACCTCGCCCGGAGTCGCCTCCGGCAGCGGCGAGACCCGCGGCGCGCCGCAAGCGCGCGCCAGCTACGCGACGGGGAAGACCCGGGAATTCTTCTCCTCCCTCTGCGGACGCAGCGTGGGCAAATATCAAGTCGAAGAGCTCCTCGGAACCGGGGGAATGGGAGCGGTGTTCCGGGCCCGCGACAAGCTGCTCGGCCGCGAAGTCGCCCTCAAGGTGGTCCATCCGCACCTCGCAGGCCAGGAGGAGATTCGCCGCCGCTTCCTCCGCGAAGCCCGCGCGGCCCTCGAATTCACGCATCCGAACGCCGTCGCCACCCGCGACTGCGACGTGACGCCCGACGGTCTCCTCTACATGACGCAGGACTACTGCCCAGGCGAGAGCCTGCGCAAGCTCCTCATGCGGGAGGGACGTCTGCCGGTGCCCCGCGCGCTCGGCATCGCGCGCCAGATCCTGCTCGCGCTGACCGAGGCCCACCGCAAGAAGATCGTGCACCGCGACCTCAAGCCGGAGAACGTCATCGTCGGCCGGGACGCGGAGGGCCACGACCTCGTCAAGGTGTGCGACTTCGGCATCGCCAAGATCCTCGAGTCGAGCGCCGACGACGGGACCGCCGCCGAAAGCCTCACGGCCGTGGGCCAGGTCCTCGGGACTCCCCACTACATGGCTCCCGAACAGGCCGAGGGCCTCGACGTGGACGGACGGGCCGACATCTACGCGGTGGGCTGCGTGCTCTACGAAATGCTCGCCGGCGGCAAGCCCTTCGAAGCGAAAACCCTCCGCCAAATCGTGCTGATGCACATGGGCAAACCGCCCGAGCCCTTCGCCGAACGCTGCCCCGAGGCAGAGGTCCCCGCCGCGGTGGAGGCCGTGGTTCGCCGGGCCATGGAGAAGGAGGCGGACGAACGCTTCCCCAGCGCGGGGGACTTCGTCGCGGCCATCGACGCCCTGGGCTACGAACTCCCGGGCGTGCGAACCCTCGTGACCAAGCTCCAAAGCCAAGTGGCGCCGCCCGCCGTTCCCCCCAGGGCCGCGGACCACGAGACCACGGTCCCTCCCCAACGCGGACCCCGCAAGGAGATCCGACCGGGCGTCGTGCTCGCGCTCGCCGCGCTGGTCGTGGCGCTCTCCTTCGGAGGCGTCTACATGACCCTGCGCGAGCGAAGGCGCGAGCGAAGGCGCGAGCAACGGATCGCCGCCCAGCGCGCAGCCGAAGAAGCCCGCCGGGCGAAGGAGCGGGAAGAGGCCGCGCGCCGCGCCGCCGCCGCCAAGGCCGAACAGGAGCGCCTGGCCAAGGAGCGCGCCGAGGCCGAACGGCAGGCGCGGGAAGCCCAACGCCGCGCGCGCGAGGCCGAGGCGGAGCGGGAGCGACTGGCGCGCGAACGCGCCGAAGCCGAGCGCCGCGCCGCCGAAGCGAAGGCCGCCGCAGAGCGGGAGCGACGGGCGCGCGAACGCGCCGAGGCCGCACGTCGCGCCGCCGAGGCGAAGGCCGCCGCAGAGCGGGAGCGGCGGGCGCGCGAACGCGCCGAGGCCGCACGCCGCGCCGCCGAGGCCGAGAAGTTGCTCGTGCACTCCGCGCGCGGGCAACGCCTGGCGCTGAAGGGCGTTCCGGCCCAGCGCGTCGGCGACGAACGAGTGGGCCCCTTGCTGGTCACGCGCAAGGCGGTGAGCTACGGCCTCTTCGCTTCTTGGATCGATGCCATGACCGAGCCCCGCGACCGCGCGCGCAGGGTCAAGTCCGTCCCGGCCTTCCTGGCGGCCGTGCGCGGGCGAAAGGGGGCGAACTTCTTCGCGCGCGTTCCTCCAGCCCTCCGCGCGCGTCCGCTGAAGGGGATCCCGCCGCACCGCGCGCGGGAGTTGGCGCGGTGGCTCGGACTCCGCTTGCCCACCGAGGTCGAAGCGCAGGCGATCGTGCGCTCCCTCGAGCTCCCGTCCTCCCACTGGGTGGTTACGAGGAACGCGCTCTACGCGGTTACCTACCGCAAGGGGCGCGGGCCCGCGTTGGTGAAGAACCCGCCCCCCGACGACCTCGTCGTCTACCTGGTCAAGTAGGGGACGCCCTGCGCGACTCCCTGCTGCGGTAGAGGGCGCGCCGCTACCGGGCCAGCGGTGCCTTCGCCGACGGCGAGGCCTACTGGCGGGCCGTGCTTCGGCTCCGCGGCGAGGCCGAGTTGCGCGAGGCCGCGGACGCGGGGGACGCCTCCGCTGCGCTCCCTCTACCTCTGGCGCGACGGCTTGGTGTGGAGGGCGGTGTGGGTTGCAAAAGACGAGTTCGACGCGGAGTTCGTCGCCGAAGCAGGGGAGGGCGGAGGGCCCGCTGCAGCACGTTGCGCGAAGGCACGGCCGGGAGCGACCTGGCCTTCGCCGCGCGGGTGTTCGACCCAACCTAGGCTTTCCTTCCCCTCGAAAGGCTGCGGACGCTCTGGCGCGACCGCTGCCGCGATCCGGCGCCCGGTCCTCGGTCCTGGAGTCCGGGGCGCTGCCCCTTCCCGATCCACCACTCCTCCTTTCGCGAGGAGCTCCCGCCGTGGCGCGGAGGGTTCGCGGGGCATCCCGAGACACCGGGCACCGACTCCCCGGCCCAGGGTCCGAGCGCCTCGAAGGCGAAGACTGCGGCGCGCGGCACGGCGGCGCGCGAGGGCTTCGTGCGCGCGAAGCGTGAAGCCGCCCTGGCTCGGATCCGCGAGGAGAGCATGGCCGATCCGGACGACCTCTTCTCCGCGCAAGGGGAATTCCGTATTCGTTGCGTGGACACCGACGCCCTCATCGACGGCGAAGCGGGGCAAGTCCTGGAGGGCGACCGGGACGAAGGGATCGAGCGGGTCTGGGATCCTTCCCTGGAGCGCTGGCGGAAACGGCATCTCGAGCTGCTCGAGAACGAGGCTCCGTAGACGCTTCCGCAGGCCGGGGCGTAGGGGTGCACGACCACCGTCGCGCGGCCGAGCCGGAACTCCCGCAACTCGTCGCCGCGGACGGCGGGCACCCGCCGACACCGTGCCGCTGCCCGAACGGTGAGGTCTTCGGGGCGTGGGCGTGGCGCAGCAACTGCTCGCACGTCGTCGTGGGTGGGCCTTGGGCGGCCTTCGTCCGGAGGCTGGCTCACCCACCGCCTGGAGTCCTGGGCGACGGCCGCCCGCGCCATCGCCGCGACCTTCGTGGTCACGGGCGCCTTGTCCGACCCCCTCGAGTTCCACCCCTTGCGGCTCGATCGCCGCTACGCGGCAATCGATCCTCGCCGTCCTCCAGAGGCACGGAGACCCAGCCGAACGAGACGAAGCCCGACGGCAGCGCTATTCCAACTCCTCGAACTTGATGCGCAGGGTGTCGCCCGCATCGCTGCCGCTGGTGAGCTTGAAGATGACCGGGCTTCCGTCGAAGCGCCACTCGACGACGTCCCGAAACTCGCCGCCCACGTCGACCATTTCCTTCTCGCTGTGCGGCAGAGGACGCCCCTTGGAGTCGAGCAGTTCCACCGACCACCACGTCACCTCGCCGGTGGTCCGGGGATCGCCGTGGGAACGGACGTCGATGGTGAGCTGGACGAGCTTGTTCGGGGTCCGCTCCAGGCGAACGTAGCGGGGTCCGCTCTGGGCGTCGAGCTCGCACACCAGCTCGCGGGGGTATTCGTGGGGGGTGGGTGCGTCGAGGCTCGGGGAGAGGCCGACGGGACCCTTGGGACGCGCCGCGGGCGGAGGGCCGGCGGCCGTGGCCGGAGGCTTCTGCTCGCGTTGCTTCTTGATGGTGTCGAGGATGACGGCGGGGGTCGGGAAGGGCGGCGGAAAGTAGCGCCGACGAATGATCCGGTTGCCGAGCAGGTAGCGCACCTCGAAGCGCGTGGCCGGCGCATTGGCCACCTGCGGCTGGTAGGTCCAGTCCTCGACCTCCACCGCGAAACGCTCGGGCTGGGCGCCGCCGGCCACAGGGACCGGCGCCTGGGCGACGTAGCCCGCCCAGAGGACCTGCACGTAATTCGGCTGGCGGTATTCGTAGAGGTTGTGGGCCTCGACCTCGACGACGACCTTCGCGTAGCTGGGGTCTGGGGCCCGGACGCCGGTGATGACCGCGCCGGCGCAGCCGACGAGGAGGACGGACGTCGAGACCAGTGCTGCGCTCCGCATGAGGCTCCCCCTTGCTCGCTCTGCCGAGTCTGCAACCCGGAGGGTCCGCGCGCAAGACCGGGACGAGGAGCGCGCACCCGCGAGGTCGGCTCCAAGACTCACCGGGGGGGGCCGACGCGGGCCGGAACGGGGCTATTCATCCTCCGCCTTCAGCTCCGCTTCGTCGGTCACGGCGTCGGGAGGCAGCTTCGGGCGCGGGGCGCCGAAGGGGGGAGCGCGGGGTGGTTCCTCGATGATCGGTTCATCGCGCTTCGGCGGCTCCGACTCCGCAGGAGGCGCGGGAGGGCTCCCGCAGCCCCCGACGGTCAGGACCCAAAGGCAAAGGGCCAGACCGCGGGGGCGCCGCGGGCGTCGCAGGAGACGGGTCATTCCTTCTTCTCCTCACGGGGATCCGCTCCCTCGCGTGGCGCAGGGCCCTCCTCGAGCAGCTCGCGCTCGAGGCGACGGATCTCTTCCAGCGCGCGGGAGAGCCAGTGGCGAGCGGACTCGTGGAGGGGATCCAGTTCCAGGGCGCGCTGGAAGAGCGCCGCGGCCCGCGGGTAGTCGCCCTGCCGCCAGAGGAGAGCGCCCATGTTGTAGGGAATCTCCGGATCGCTCGGGTCGAGGAGCGCGGCTTGCCTCAGTTCGGCCTTGGCGGCTTCCAGACGCCCCGCCCGCCCGAGGGCCAAGGCCAGGTTGAAGTGGGCGGCGGGGTCGCCGCCGTCGAGCCGGGTGGCCTTGCGCAGCTCGCGAATCGCCGCCTCCAGGCGGCCGGCCTCGAGGAGCACGGTCCCCCGGTTGTAGTGGAAGGCGTGGGTCTCGCGCTCGAGCCCTCGCAGCCAGCGATCCAGCTCGTTGCGGACGACTTCGTTCGGAACGAACGCGTATTCCTCCAGGGTGCGCGCGGAGCGGGATCGGAGTTCCCCGGGGCGCTCGACCACGTGCGGGGTGAGGAAGACGACGATCTCCTGCTTGACCTTCTCGCGGCTGGTGGAACCGAACAGCTTGCCGAGGATGGGAATGTCTCCGAGGAAGGGGATCTTGAACTCGGTCTCGGAGAGCTCGTCGCGGATCAAGCCGCCGATGATCGCGGTCTCGCCCGTCTTGATGACGATGGTCGTGTCCGCGAAGTTCTTGTTGAAGGTCGGCGAGCGGACCCCGTCGGAGATGGGGACCGACTGCGAGTCCGGCGCGATGGAGCTCACCTCCGGGTGCACGGTCATGCGCACGTGGCCGTCGGAGTTGATCTGCGGCTCCACGCGGAGGATGATCCCCACGTCGCGGTACTGGATCGTGTTGACCGTATCGCCTTGGTTGGTGATCCGCGAGTTGGTGACGAAGGGCACCTCCTGGCCGACCGAGATCTCCGCGGCTTGGTTCTCCAGGCAGAGGATCTTGGGAGAACTGAGGATGTTGAGGCGCCCCTCGGTCTGCAGCGCCCGCAGGAGGCCCGTGAACTGGTCCGAGGTGGTCGTGTAGCGCAACCCGTCGGTGAGCGAATCGAGACCGAAGTCGGTCCCGAGGGACTGCGAACCTTCCTTGGCATTCTCCGCCGAGTTGGTGAACAGCGCGTTCCACTGGATGCCGAGTTCGCCCTTGTCGTTGAGCTGCACCTCGGCGATGAGGCACTCGATGAACACTTCGCGCCGTGGTTGGTCGAGGCGGGAGACCACCTCGCGCAGGCGATCGAAATTGCGCTCCGAGCTGGTGAAGACCAGCGCGTTGGCCTCCTCGTCCGCCACCACGGTGACCTCGCCGACCAGGCCCCCCAGGCTGGAGCCTGCGTTGGCTGGCTGGCGACCGGCTTGGCGTTGCTGGGGGCGGTTCCGGCGCCGGTTGCCAGCGCCACCGCCGCCGCCACCGCCGCCGCCGCTGGAAGCAGACTCGCTGAGGGAGTCGGTGAGGATCTGAGCGAGCTTCGCCGCGTCGGCGTGCTTGAGCTGCAGGACGAGCACCGACGTGGCCTCGGTGGGGTCTTCGTCGAGTTGCTTGACCAAGGCCGCGATGACCTCGAGGTCCTGGGTGGTGGCCGAGGCGATGAGGGTGTTCGTCCGCTCGTCGGTGGTGAACTTGGGCTTGGGGGAGTAGCGGTCGCTGGTGCTCTGCACGCTGGCCTGGCGGCCTCGACCGCCTCCGCCCCCTCCTCCGCCGCGGCCGAGCATCCGGCGCAGGAAGGGCGGCAGGCCTTGGTCCTGCTGGCCGCCGCCCGTGCGTCGCTCGGGCTCTTCGAAGAGGGCGGTCAGCGTCTCCGCGAGGCTCTCGGCGTCGGCGTTCTCGAGGGGAAAGGGCCGGATCTCGGTGACCACCGGGTCCGGATCGGCGTCGAGCTCGGCCACCAGGCGGTCGATGAGGGCCAGCTGGTCCTGGGAAGCCGTAACGACCACCGCGTTGGTGCGGGGGTCGGTGGAGACCTGCACGGGCTGCACGGCGGCGCCGGCGCTTCCTCCCGAACCTCCGCCCCCGCCGCGCCCTCCTCCTCGACCCCCGAAGAACATGCGGGCCATCTG
>RFHU01000421.1 GCA_003695705.1 Planctomycetota bacterium | reverse complement strand
GTGCGCGGAGGGGCCTCCGCCGGAGGAGGGGCCTGGGTGGATTCGCTGCCCCAAGCCATGAGGTCGCTGAAGCGGCGGCTGGCGCGGCGTCCGACTACGCCGCGGTCGATGCTGCGCGCGTCGAGGGCGAAGCTGTCCTTGAAGCAGGCGCTGAAGGCCTGCGCTTCGACCTCGCTGCGGTAGGTCACGTGGACGACCTCCTGCCCGTCGAGGAGGACTCGATACTCCACGTTTGCGTCGTTCTTCCCTACCAGCGGCACGTTGGTGTAGGTCCCCGTGATCACGTTCCAGCGGTCGACGAGGAACTCGGAGGGGATTTCGAGGCGGATCGGGTATCGGTCGGAGCTCGAGGTGAAGGTGCGAAACCAGCGGTCGTTGATTCCGACGACCAAGAGGTCGTCCGGGTTCACCACTTCGAGGTGGCAGGTTGGCTTGCGGTCCGTCATTGGGTCCCCTCCGCCGGCCGAGCATAGCGTCGGGCGGGGAGGGGCTCCAACCCGGTGCGTCGCTCGGAACCCTACCCCCGGCGCAGGAGGCGCTGCGCGGTCAGCAGCCCGCGCCGAGCGGGGTTCGGCCGGCGTCGTGCTCGGGGTCGTAGACCACGCTGCGGCAACGGCCCGCTTCCTTGGCTGCGTAGAGGGCCGTGTCGGCGCGCAGGAGGAGCGTGTCGGCGTCCTCGCCGTGGTCGGGGCGGAGGGCGATGCCGATGGATGCGGTGACCTGCAGGCGCGGGCCGCCGATGGGACGCGAGGAGAGGGCCTCGCCGATCTTGCGGGCCACCTCCACCGCGCCGGCGCGATCGGTTCCGGGGAGGAGGACCAGGAACTCTTCGCCGCCCCAGCGGCCGACCGTGTCGTCGCGACGCAACACGCTCTGGATGCGCTGGGCAGCACGGGCGAGGACCTCGTCGCCCGTGGCGTGGCCGTGCTCGTCGTTCACGCGCTTGAAGTGGTCGAGGTCGACGAGGAGGACGGCCAGGCGCGGCTCGGTCGCCAGCTCGTCCCGCAGGAGGCCGTGGAGGAAGGTGCGGTTGTGGAGACGGGTCAGGCCGTCGGTGGTGGCCACGTGATGCAGGCGGGCGTTGCGGAGGGCAGACGCGGCGTGCGAGGCCAGGGCTTCGAGCAGCCACGCGTCCTGCTCCTCCTCGGGGCGGAAGCCCGTGCCTTGGTCCAGGTAGAAGGCGCCCAAGCAGCGCTCGCGCGGGCGCGCGCCGCGGCGCTCTTGGAAGTTGAGGCGTGCGCTGGCCACCAGGGGGAGGCAGAGGGCGCCGGCGTCGTCGCCGCGGGGCGCACGGTCCGCGAGGGCGTCTTCGACCAGGTCGCGCCGGTAGCTCCAGGCCTCGTTGGGGAGCGGAACGCGTGCCGAGCTGCGGCCTGCGACGGGGAGGAGCTGCGAGGTCGCGTCGTCGTAGAGGAGGAGGAGGCCGCGTCGGTGACCGGTGAAATCGAGCAGCTCGTCGAGGATCGCGTCCATGAGGCGGCAGAGCTCGAAGTGGGTGCTCACGCCGTGGCCGAGGAGGCCGACGCGGAGGAGGATCTCCTGGCGTCGCAGGTCCCTTTGTTCGGCGGGGCGGAGGAAGATGCGGGTGGTGTTGGTGCGAACGCGCGGCATGGTGAGGCGGGTGTCGCTGTCCCCGAGCTCGTGCGCGTCGGGCCAGGGGAGCTGAGACACCCCCAGCGGGGGACGGCTGGCGAAGGGGTCGTCCCCGTCGTCGAGGTAGGTGAGGACCTGCTGGCCGACGACGAGCTGGTCGCGGAACTCGAGGACCATGGAGCGCACGCAGCGTCCGTTGAGGAAGGTGCCGTTGCTGCTCCCGAGGTCCACGACCCGGTGGCCCTGCTCGACGGCCTCGACGCGGCAATGGTGGCGCGAGACCTCGGGGTCGTCGAGGACGATGGCGTTGTCCGGCGAGCGTCCAACGGTGAGGGCGTCGCCGGACCGCAAGCGATGGACTCGCGGTGCGCTGCCGTGAAGAACGAGCTGAGCCATGGCGGGTCTCCTGGGTTTGCACCCCTCTCTTTTGGAGTTCGGCATTCGGCCGCGTCCCCTCGGCCGAACGGGGGGAGGCGGGGCTGCGGGATCTCGGCGAGCGGCCGCGCCCCCCGCCTCAGGCGTGTCCGTGGCCCCCGACGTCGCGGAGGGTCGCCTCGAGGAGGAGGCGGTTCTCTCGGCGTTCGTGGGCGCGCAGGCGGGCGAGCAGGCGCTCGCGGCGCAGGGCGAGGGTCTCGAGCGCGGTCAGGGCCCGGTCGCTGAGCAGGATCAGCTCTCGCAGGGCGGTGGCGATCCCGCGCTGTTCTCCACGGAGGCGCTCGAGTTCGGGGGCGCGCGCGGGGTCTTCTTCGCTGACCTGGGCGTAGAGGCCGTCGGGGTCGGACTTGCGCGCCCACTCGTCCTGCAGGGGCGCGCGCAGCGCGCAGAGGCGCAGGCGGAGTTCGGCGAGGGGCAGGCGGTTCGCCTCCGCCAGGAGCGCCCGGAGGACGTTGCTCGGGCGCGGAGCTGCGTCGGCCTTCACCGCGCACCTGCTGCGGATCGCCGCGGGCGCGCGGCGACTCGCGGGGGGGCTGGGCTGTGGAGCGAAGCGCTTCGGCGCGCGCCCGCCGGCGGCGCTCCTCGTCTCGGTGCGATCATGTGTTCTCCCCGGCGCTCGCGCGCCTCCTCCGACCCAGCGGGCAAGACGCACATGCGGTGCCGTACGGGCGGGAGGCGTTGGGAGGAGTTGGCCGAGCGGGGGAGCCTCGGCGTGGGAGTCGCCGCTCGTTCGCGCGGGCGCGGGGCGCCGTTCGGGGGGCGGTCATTCGTCCGGAGCCTTTGCGGCGGCGTCCTGCGCGCGATACGTGTTGAGCTTTCGGTAGAGGGTTTTGCGGTCGAGTCCCAGAATGCGGGCGGCGCGGGCTTTGTTCCCTCCGGTGACTTCGAGCACCTGCAGGATGTAGCGCCGCTCGAGTTCGGCGAGGGTCAGGAGGGCCTCGGCGGGGGCGTGCTCGCTGGCAAGTTTCTCGGGCGCGGGTCGGTAGGAGCGCACCGCATCGGGCAGGTCCTCCTCGAGGAGGACTTCGCGGGTCGAGAGGGCCACGGCGCGTTCGATGCAATTGCTGAGCTCGCGGATGTTCCCCGGCCAGCGATACGCCAGGAGCTTCTGAATGGCGCCTGGGCTGAAGCCGAGGATGGCCTTGCCGTTCTCGCGCGCGAAGCGCTCGAGGTAGTGGCGCGCGACCAGGAGGATGTCGTCGCCCCGGGCGGCGAGGGGCGGAATGTCCAGGCGAATGACGTTGAGGCGATAGAGCAGGTCCTCTCGGAAGCGGCCCGCGGCGGTCTCGCGATCGAGGTCGCGGTGGGTTGCGGAGAGGACGCGCACGTCGATGGGGACCTCTTCGTCGCTGCCGACGGGGCGGACCTTGCGCTCTTGGAAGGCGCGCAAGACCTTTGCTTGCAGCCCGAGCGGCATGTCGCCGATCTCGTCGAAGAAGACCGTCCCGCCGCTCGCAGCCTGCAGGAGGCCTCGCCGGGGGTGGCTGGCTCCCGTGAAGGAGCCTCGGGCGTGGCCGAAGAGGTCGCTTTCGAGGAGGGCCTCGGGGATGGCCGCGCAGTTGATGGCGACGAAGGGCCGATCCCGGCGGGGACTGTTCTCGTGGATGGCGCGCGCGACGAGTTCCTTGCCCGTGCCCGTCTCTCCGATCAGGAGGACCGAGGTGCTCGAGGGGGCAATGCGGCGGATCAGGTCGCACAGGCGGCGCATGGCCTCGCTGCGCCCAACCAAGCTCGCAGCGGCTTCGCCCCGGAGGGCGGCGTCGCCACCGCCGGGCGGACGGCCTCGACCGCCAGGAACCTTGCTTCCCTGGTAGCGACCGCTGAGCTTTCGTTGTGTCGACACCTACGCCGCCTCTGCAGAGGCTCGCCGGCAGCGACGAGACGACTTCCCCTTGGGGGCGGCGAAGCGCCGTCCCGGCGAGGAGCTGCCTGGACACGACCTGCTGCGAGACTTCTCCCGACCTTGGGGGCAGAGTAGCAACGGGTCGGGCAAAGCACTAGCCGTGCGCCTCGGTGTCCTGCAGCGCACGATCGGATCGGCTGCGGATTCGACCGCAGGCGCTCGCCAGCGACCGATTGCGCTCCGTTGAGTGGGGCGTCGTGCCCCAGGTGGGACCTTCTACCTCCCCAGTTGTTGACAACTTCTCGCCGAGCGAGTCCTGGCGTCCTCTAAGCCTCTCGCCTGCAGTCGCTCGGGGCGCGGATTGGGTTCTCCACAGACTCTCCCGATGTTGCGGGGCGAACCGATCCGGGGCGTTGCGGGCTTGTCCAACAAGGGATTGCGGGGGCCGTGCCGAGCGGTGGCGGGCGCGGTCCTCGGCGAGGCGGCGAGGGGGGCATGGAGGAGGGAGACCTGCGGTCCGCGCTTTGCGGAGGGCAACTTCGGAGAGCAGCGGGGTGAGGTCATGAACGCAAACGACGGAGAGCGAGCCGCGGCGCTCGCACGGTTGCCGGTGGGCGCGCGGGTGGTTTCGCGCGACGAGGAGCGCGACGGCGGGGCCGTGCGCGTGGTCGTGGGGCACCGTCGGGGCGGTCTGTGCATGACCGCCTACGAGGCGCCTCCGCCGTGGATGAACGGTTGCCTCTACCTCGAAGACGAGGCGGACCTCGTGCTTTGGGTCGGCGGCGAGGCTCCTCGCTTGGCCTTCGCCTGAGCTTCCTGCGCCGGATGCTTGGCCTTCAGCGCTCGCGGCGCGCGCGCCGCGCCTGCATGCGCTCGTTCTCGCGGGCCGCGCGCCGGGCGAAGCGCGTGAGGGCAGCGAGGCCGACGGGTCCGTAGGCCTCGCCGCACTCGCCAAGGAGGGCTTCGAGGCGCCCGGAGGGGGGATTGCCGCCGCGAAAGGCGGCGAGGAGGCGCGCGTAGGGAGGCGCTTCCGCGTCGCCCCCCAGGCGGGCGGGGTGCCGAGCGAGGTCTTCGGCGAAGCGCCAGGCGAGGCGCTCGTCGCGCGGAGCGAGTCCTCCGGCGCCGGAGATTCCTTCGAGGACGTCGAAGGGCTGGTGGTCGTGCACCTCGAGGGGGAAGGGGAGCAGCCTTTCGGCGTTCACCTCCTCGACGGCGCGGCGCAGGAGCCCGGTCGGCGCGCCGCGCTCCACGGCCAGTCCGTAGCCGCGACCGAAGGCCAAGCGGCGCGGCCAGCCGGGATCCGGAGCCGGCAAGAGGGCGTCCACTGCGTCGAAGAGGGCGGCCTCGAAGTAGGTCAGGCGGTCCTCGCAGCTCGCGGCGAAAACGAGGAAGGTCCCGCTGAAGAAGTCCGGGCCGTGGGCGCTGAACAGGCGGGACGGCGGCGACTCCTCGGGGTGCGGGAGGAGTCCCGTGCGTCCGCGCCGCAGCGCCCGGGCGAGGGCGCCTTCGTCGGGCGAGGGGGGAAGGCCCGCCGAGGCCCGTCCGGCTTCGAGGAGGTATTCGGTGCCCGGAGGCGGGGCCGCGGCGAAGCCGAGCCCGACGAGGCGTTGCGCGGCCGCCAAGGCGGCGACGGCGGTCTCGGCGGCCGCGTGGGCGCGGCGGAGGGCGGCGCCCAGGCGTGTCCGCAGCGTCGCGGGGAGAGCGGCCGGATCCCGTCGGAGCGCGGCCAGGGCGCAGTCGGCCGCCACGGACGGATCGGCCTCGCAGAGCAACTCCGCGCGCAGCGCCAGCAGCGGGGGGGAACGGGCGCCCTCGGTCGCTGCGAGGGCGCGGTCGCGGCGGCCAGCCCGCAGGTGCTGCCGGGCCAGGCGTACGGCGGCTCGCTCGTCCCCCGCCGCCGCCGCGCGCTCGTGCCGGCGCAGTCCCTCGTCCATGGGGTCATGCTGGCACAGCCGCGGCGGGCGGGCGAGCTTCCGTGGGGCGGAGGTCAAGGGAGCGCGGATCC
Source organism: Planctomycetota bacterium (assembly GCA_003695705.1). GTDB lineage: Bacteria > Planctomycetota > J058 > J058 > J058 > J058. Next base: position 11,955 of record RFHU01000421.1, on the reverse strand, counting down.
GCGGCCGATACGCAGGGCATGAACAGCACCGAAACCGTCAGCACCCCTTCCACGACCCCGTTCGTCCGTAGCCCCATGGCCTGGAGCTCCGAGCTCGCCCTCATGTGGGGGACGACCTTCGTCCTCGCCGTGCTCTGCGCCGTGACCTGGTTCGTTTGCTGAGCCGGGGGCGGCCAGGTCGTCCTCGGTTCGGCAGAGGACGCCCGGGGGTTCGCCGGGAGCGCGTCGCGACTCAGCCCGATCCGGCCTGGGCGTGGGTTTCGCCCTCGGGCGGGTGCCGTCCCTCGCGGGCGGAGGCTTCGCGCAGTCCCGGCGCCGCGCGCTCCACGACGACCTCGCCGGCCTCCTCGGCCGAGAGCAAGCCTGCGCCGACCAGCCGTTCGACCACCCGGCGGTGGTCCTTCTCGTGCTCGTGGCGCATGGCGTCCTCGTCCGAGCGGTAGTCGATCACGATGTCCTTCTTGCCCGTCTTCGCGTTCATGCGGAAGCGGATGCTGATTTCTCCCATCAGGGCTCCTTGCGCGCCGGCGGTGGGGCGTCGCGGACGACGAGCTTCGGTTCGCGCCAGTCGATCTCGTGCCCCTGCGCGGCGAAGAAGTCCACGAGGTCCTTGCGTTCGAGGACCCTCCGCTCGAGGAGGAGGTCCGTCATGGCCTCGAGGGTGTCGCGATGGGTCTCGAGGAGCTCGCGCACGCAGAGGCGTTCTTCCTCGAGGATGCGCGCCACGTCCGCGTCGATCTCTGCCTCGCGGTGGTCCGAGAGGCGTCGGCGCCGGTAGCCGTCGGGCCCTTCCTCGTAGCAGAACTCCTGGCTCGTCCCCATGCCCCAGGCTTCGACCATGAGGCGGGCCGCGCGCGTGGCCTTGTGCAGGTCGTCCGCGGCGCCGGTGCTGACCTTTCCGAAGCGCAGGGCTTCTGCGCCGCGTCCGCCGAGCGAGACCGCGATTTCGGCGCGCACCTCGGCTTCGGTGCGGACCACGCCCAGGCTGTCCACGTCGAACTGGGTGTAGTAGGCGAGGAGTTCCTCTTCCCCCTCGAGGGTCACTTTCTCGGGGCGCGGCGCGTGGGGGAGGAGCGCGGCCACCAGGGCGTGCCCGCACTCGTGGGTGGCGATGACCGCCTCCTCCTCCGCCGAGGGAGTGGGGAGATCGAAGGCGTCGCCGATCACCTCGTCGACGTCGTTGCGGCTCACTTCGGCGGAGGCGGGCGCGTCGGCGGCGCCCTTGCGGATCACCTCCCGCGCCAGTCCGCGGCAGAGAGCGTAGAGGTGGTCGCCCGAGAAGCGCACGCGCCGGTTGCTGTTCACGAAGCCCGAGGTCTTGCGCACCATGTATTCGAAGACCTCGTCGGGGATGCGCAGGCCGAAGCGCTCCCGGTAGATGTTCAGGATCGCCCGGCGGTCTCCTTCGCGCGGGTAGGGGATGCGGATCTTGAGTTCGAAGCGGCCTGGCCGCAGCAAGGCTTCGTCGAGGGCTTCGACGAAGTTGGTGGTTCCCACGACGAAGACCAGCTCCTCCTTGCGAAAACCGTCCATTTCGGTGAGGAGCTGGTTGACCATGGAGTGCTCCACACCCGAGCCGGTGTAGCTGCCCCGGCGCATGGCGAAGGAGTCCAACTCGTCGAAGATGATGATCGCCGGCGCGCTGCGCCGAGCGCGGGTGAATACGTTGCGCAGGTTGGCCTCCGACTCGCCCACCCACTTGGACTTCATTTCGGGGCCGGAGACGACGATGGTCGTGGCGTCGATGGCGGTGGCGATGGCCTTGGCGAAGTAGGTCTTCCCGGTGCCCGGAGGTCCTTCGAAGATGATCCCGCGAGGGATCAACTCTTCGACGGCCTTGACGTCGTCGGCGCGAGTGAGCTCGTCGGCGCGCCGGAGGAGCGAAAGGATGTCCTTGCGGATTCGCTCCTTGACCGCTTCGTAGCCGCCGATGTCCGCGTCGAGGTCGACCTTGGGGACCTCGAGCTCGGCGCCACGGGTGAGCTCGCGGATCTCCGCGTAGATGGCCTCGCGCCCCTCGGGGTGATCGGGGTCGAAGTCCATGCGGTCTTGGAATTGGGAGAGGATCTGCCGCAGGCGGACGGCGTTGAGCCCCGAGACGTACTTGTAGAGGGAGAAGGGGTCGAAGGTCTCGACTCCCAGCTTGCGCGCTTCGCGCTGGAGAATGGCCAGGGGGAGCTTCTTGCGCGGAATGCCCAGCACGAGCCGTCGCGCGGCGAACACGCCTTCGACGGTCTTGGGCAGCTCGAACTCGGGGTCTTTGAAGCCCAGCAACACCACCTCGGGGTTCTCGTAGACCAGCGCAATGACCTCCTTGGCTTCCAGGGAGAGTCCACTGCGCGTGGTCGTGGTCAGGAGGTCCACGTGCGGGACCACGATGACCGTGCCGGGCTCGGCGGAGCGGACGAGCTCGGCGAGCTGGCGGATCATGAGCTGCAGGAGCGACGAGCTGCCGCGCTCCTCGGTTCCGCCCTTCGCGGCGTCGCCGTCGGGCGGCGGCTTGGGCTGGCCGGCGACGTAGCGGCAGCGGAGCACGCGACCGGCGTCGGCGTCGCGGAGGCGAGCCCGAACGGCGGCGTAGAAATACGTGACGAGTTGCTTGTCGCACTCGACGAGGACCGAGACGCCGCGGCGGAGCTTGGAGGCGATCCACTCGAGGTCCTCGGCGTAGACGGCCTCGACGGCGTCTTCCTCGCCGAGGTCCACGGGGAGCTTGCGAATGGGGTAGTCGATGGGCATCGGGGTCCTGGGAGGAGAGGGTCGCTTCCAGGCTACGTGATCCGGCAGGCTCGCGGAACGCCTGCGCGCGCGGAGCGCGCGCGGCATGCGGTTGCGGGTAGGCAGCACGCCGCGTAGGGTCTGGGAACGTTCTCGCAGGAGGTGCTCCATGGGCGACGACGTCGCTTCCCCGGCCCCAGCCCCCTCGCCCAAGTCCCCTTGGGTCGGCCTGGCAGTGCTTCTCGTGGTCTTCGGTGTGCCGGCCTACGCGGCGTTCACGTGGTTCTTTTGCCGCGTGGAGGTTCCCAAGGAGCACGTAGGAGTCCTCATCGCCAAGACCGGCGACAACCTCCCCTCGGGTGCCATCGTCGCCACCCAGCCGGGGCAGAAGGGGATCCAGCTCGAGGTCCTCAAGCCCGGACGGTACTTCTACAACCCGCTCTTCTGGGACTGGAAGATCGAGCCCTTCACGACCATCGAGGCCAACAGGGTAGGGGTCCTGACTCGCCTCTACGGACAGAACCCCGCCGACCCCTCGCGCGACCTCCTCGTCCCCTACGACACGAGCCAAGGGCATTTCAAGGGGATCGTGCGGGAGGTGCTCAAGCCGGGCCAGTATCCCCTCAATCCCTACGCGTACTCCGTGCAGGAGTTCCCCGCGGTGGTGGTGCCGGCGGGCTTCGTCGGCGTGGTGTGCAACCAGGTCGGCGGGCGCCCCAAGGTCGCAAACACCTACCTCGTGGAGGCCGGCGAGCGTGGCGTGCAGAAGGACGTGCTCGGCCAAGGCGCGCACTACCTCAATCCCTACGAGAAGAAGGTCTACCTAGTCGACATTCGCTCCCAGCGACTCGAGTTCGCTGGCGAGTCGAAGGAGGATTCGGAGGGACGCCACAAGGCCCTCAGCGCCGTCCGCTTCCCTTCCAGCGACGGATTCGAGATCGAAGTCCGCCTCACCGTGGAGTGGTCCATCGACCGGAACCGCGCGCCGGAGGTCTTCGTGCGCATCGGTACCGGGAACCCGAAGACCCTCCTCGACGAGGTCTTGGACAAGACCCTGATCCCGGCGCTGCGCGGCAACGCACGCATCCAAGGGTCGAAGTACCCCGCCTCCGACTACATCTCGGGCGACTCGCGCACCAAGTTCCAGGACTCGATCTTCGAGAGCCTCAAATTGGCCTGCGAGCGGCAGGGGATCATCATTCACAGCGTGCTCGTCAACGACATCGAGCCCCCCGAGGACATCGCCCGGCCCATCCGCGATCGCCAGGTCGCCAAGGAAGAACTGGCGCGCAACCGCATCCAACTCGACCGAGCCAAGGCCGAGCAGAGCCTCGCGCGGCAGACGGTGCTCGTCGCGCAGGAGAAGGCGCGCGTCGACGCCGAGACCGAGCAGAAGCGGGCGGTGATCAAGGCCGAAAACGACCAGAAGGTGGCGCTCATCGAGCAGGAGCAGAAGCTCGCGGTCGCCAAGGCCGAGCTGGCAGCGGCCAAGCTCGAAGCGGAGGCGATCCTCTCCCGCGGTCGCGCGGACGCCACGGTCATCGTGGCCAACAACCAGGCCGCCGCCGAGGCCCTGCGGGCCAGCGTGGCCGCCTTCTCCAGCCCGCAGGGCTTCGCCGCCTACACCTTCGCCCAGCGCGTGGCGCCGGGCGTACGGACCATCTTCGCTAGCCCGGACGGCCCTTTCGGGCAAATGTTCCGAGACCTCATGCCCGGAGCCGCGGGCAGCGGACGCCGTGGAGGTGCCCGATGAACGAGACCGTCTTGCTGCGCCTCAAGCGCCTCCTCACCGGGTTGGTGGTCCTGGGCGTGTTCCTGCTCGTGCTCTTGGTCAGCGCTTGGAACATGGTCTTCCACTACTGCCGACCGGGCGAAATGCTCGTGGTGTTCTCCAAGTCGGGCAGCGAGTTGCCGCCGGGGCAGCTGCTCGCCGGTCCTGGCCAGAAGGGTCCACTGCGCGAGGTCCTGGGAGAAGGGCGCCACTTCGTCTGGCCGGTGCTCTACGAGGTCGAGACCGTGCGGCTCGCGGACAAGAACATGGAGATTCCACCCCTCAAGATCGGAGTCGTGACCGCGAAGGTCGGCAAGGTCCTCCCCAAGGGACGGATCCTCGCCGACGAAGGCGAGCGCGGCATTCGGCGCGAGGTTCTGCCCCCGGGTCGGCACCGGCTCAACCCCTACGCCTACATCGTCGAGATCCACGACGCGACGGTGATCAAGCCCGGCTTCGTGGGCTTCGTCACCCGACTCGTGGGCAAGGCCCCCCAAGGGCGCTTCGCCGACCCCAGCAAGGACGAGAAGGGCATCCTCAAGGACGTGCTTCAGCCGGGGATCTACTACCTCAACCCGTACGAGTACAAGGTCGACCAAGTCGAGGTCGGGCTCAACCAGGTCTCCTTCCTCGGTCGCGACCAGATCTCCTTCCCCTCGGCGGACGCCTTCGACATTGCCCTCGACGCCACCGTGGAGTGGGAGCTCGAGCCGGCCAAGGTGCCCGAAGTCATGGACGAGTTCGGTGCGCGGAAGGAGATCGAGGACAAGGTCTTGATCGCTCAGTCGCGCTCCATCGGGCGGCTCGAGGGCAGCCGCTACGGGGCCAAGCAGTTCCTCCTCGGCGAAGCCCGCGAGGAGATCCAGGAGAACTTCACCCGCAAGCTGACGCAGAAATGCGCGGAGAAGCACGTCAAGGTGCACTCCGCCTACATTCGGCACATTTCGATTCCCGACAACCTCTTGCAGCCCATTCGGCAGTCCTTCGTGGCGCGGGAGATCGAGAAGACGGCGGCCGTGCAGGAAGCGACCAAGAAGAGCGCGGCCGAACTCGAGCGGGAGACCCGCCTGATCGAGTTCAAGCGCCAGGAGGCACTGGCCGAGACCCAGGCGTTGGTTCAGAAGATCAATGCCGAAACCACCCGCTCGGTGGCCGAGATCCGCGCCAAGACGCGACAGCTCGTAGCCGCAAAGCAGCGAGAGATCGCGGTCATCGAGGCGGAGCGCACCGAGGTGCTGGGCAAGGCGAAGGCCGAGGTGGAGAAGATGCTCGGCGCCGCCCGCGCCAGCAAGTTCGAGTTCGAGGTCAAGGCCTTCGGCGGCGACGCCGACGCCTTTGCTCGTTACTCCTTCGCCTCGGGCCTCCCCAGCGAGCTGAACATTCGCTTGATTCAGACGGGCGAAGGAACTTTCTGGACCGATCTGGGTCGCAGTGCGGGCCTGGGCTCCGTCGGCCCGGTGCTCGGGCGCCTGCTGGAAGAGAGCCGACGAGCGGCCCGCGGTCGCGAGTAGCTCGGCGTCCGGGGTCCGGTGGAGCGGTTGCGTGTCCGCGAGCGTTCCCCCGGGCCGAGCGACTGTCCGCTCTGCCGGCAGCCGCTCGACGCGACCCCTGGGGAGCCGGTGCACGCCTGCCCTGGCTGCGGGACGGCCTACCATTTGGCCTGTGCGGTGGAAATGGGCGGCTGCGCGACCCTGGGCTGCGCGCGGCAGGGACGGGGGCCGAGCGGACGGGGCGAAGAGGTCCTCCGCTTCCTCACCCCGCGCCGCCGCCGAGCGCTGCGTCTGCAGCGCCGCCGCGCGGAAGTCTTCGCGCGGGAGCTGAGGCTACGGGGGTTGGATCGGCCGCCCCACGAACTCGACCGGCGGGACGTGGTCGGGGGCTTGCTCTTGGTGGCCGGTTTGGGCGTGGTCTTCGGCGGGCTTTGGCTGGTGCTCGTTCTCCCCACCGCCTGGATCCTGGGTCTCTTCGTGGTCTTCTCCGGCCTGGTGTGCCTGGGGCAGGGCCTGCGGACCTTGGCGGCCTACCTCGAGGACTCGACGGAGCGGGCGCGGCGAGGCGCCGAGGCCGACTGGCAGACCCGGCGGCGTATGCTCTGGGACGAAGTCTGCGCGCTGGCGCGGGCCGAAGACGAGGCGGAACCAGAGCCCTTGGAGGCCGGGACGGAGCCGGGCGCAGAGGCCGAGGGCGCGCCCGGAGGCCACGGGCCCGAGGGGGAGGCGAGAACCGTATCGGAGCGGGGCCGCGCGCCGAGCGAGCTGCGGTCCGCCGAGGAGTGAAGGCCCTGCCCGAGGACCCACCCGTCTGGGCATCGGCTATGCTGCGGGGCCTCTGGAGGGAGCCATGGAGGAGACCATTCGCCGGCTGACCAAGGTCCTCGGAGCGGCGAGCGTCGAGGTGTCCGGCCACGACGCGCGCTTTTCGGTCGAGGAGGACGGAGGCGCCAAGCTCCACGTGAACATCGAAGGAGACCCGCAGCGGGTCATGGTGACCCTGCGCGATGGCGAGGGGAAGCTGCGCTGCTCGCTCGACGTGGCTCCTGTCTCGGAGGCCTTCGAGGAGCCGGACTTCCCGGGGCGCGTGACCCTGCGGGTGGGAAACCAACTCCTCCACCTCGACAGCGACCCCAGCCTGGCCGTCGAGCTGGAGTCGATCCCGCCGGACCAACGCAGCATGAGCCAGCGCTTGCTCCGGGCGGCGGCCGTCGAGCAGGAAGGTGCCGAGGGAGCCTGAGGGCGCGGGGCCGGCGAGCCCACGGCGAGGACGGGCCACTCGGCCGGCGGCCCCACGGCGGCCCACGCCTCCTCAGCGCCTCCCGGCGGGCGTCGGCTCGACTCGCTGCGAGTCTGCGGCTAGGCTCGTCGGATGCGAGTCCTGCGCCGGCGCCGCCGCGATCGGGAGAAGTGCCCCTATTGCCACGAATTGCTGGGGGGCGCAGCGCCTGCGATCTCCTGCCTCTGCGGCGCCTCCTACCACGCGGCTTGCGCCGAGGAGCTCGGCGCTTGCGCGGTCCTCGGCTGCGAGCGGCTCCTGGCGGTCCGCGACGAGGGGTCGGCCGGTCGCGTGTCGGAGGAGGAGACCGATCCGGCCGTCCGCGAGTTCCTCCGCGAGGCCTCGGCGCTCGCCGCGCGGCGCGAGCGGACCCGCGGGCTGAGCATGGCTCTCCTGGTGCTCGTCCTCGCAATCTTGGCGCTGGCGGCGCCGTGGCTCGGCTCGGCGCGGGAGCGGCCTCGGGCGCACCGACCGCCGCCCCCTCCCGAACTCCTCGCGCAGCGGGGCCGCGTGGAGGAGGGGCTGCTCGAGCTCGCCCGCTCCCTGGCTCGCGGCGAGCCCGTCGAGGCCGCTGCGTCGTCCCCGCTGCTCGAGCGGCTCTTCCTCGGCACCGACCCCGAGAGCGGGGCGCGCCACCGGGCGCTCCTCCTCCGCTTGAGCCCCGAGGAATTGCAGAGCTTCTCGGAACTGCTCGACCTCTGTCGCGGCGGACCGGTCGCCGGCAGCCCCATCACCTTCGCGGCGCACGTGATGCGTACGGTGCGGGAGGGGGTCCCGCCCGGAGGAAGGGACACGGCCCGCGCCCTGGTCGACGCGTTCTTCTTCCTCCTGAACTGGTGAGGGGGCCCCGCAGGCAGCGAGCCGTTCGCGGGGCCTCCGGTCAGCGGTTGGGGAGCACGGAGAAGAAGAAGAGGCGTTCGTAGGGCGCGTCGGGATCGGAGGCGTGTCGGGCGAGCAGCGCGCGCAGGGCGACGCCGGCGTCGGTCTCCCGCCCCGGCAGGAGGCCCAGGCGGGCGCGGTGGGGCCCCGAGAACAGTTGCTGGTAGAAGGCGCTCACGCGCGGGGAGAGGCCGGGGCGGCCTCGGAAGAGCCGGCTGGAGACGTTGGCGACCAGGGCCTCCTCGCAGGGTTTGCCCAAGGCCTCGCCGCCCAGGGCGCGTACGCTCTCCACGACGGTCCAGAAGAGCGCACGGACGTTCTTGTCGCGGCGGAGCAGGCAGTGGAGCGCCTCGTGCACCAGGGTCTCCACCAGACCGTCGCGCAGGTAGCGGAGGAAGTTCTCCACGAGGTCGTCGGAGCCGTAGAGGAGGCGGCTCCCTTCGCCCTGCAGGAAGTCGAGGTTGAGGGTCACCACCGCCAGGTTCTCGAACAGGCCCACGTCGGCGAGCCGTTCGCCGCCGTGTTCCACGGCGACCGGCCGGCGCGTCCCGAGCAAGTACTCGGACTGCGCGATGGCGGGGAAGCCGCCGTCGAGGACGAAGGCGAAGCCGCGGGTCAGGTTGAGGAAGTGGACCGCCTTCTTCCCGTCGCGGGCGCGCAGGCGCGCGAGCTGTTCTGCGGCCGTGCGCGGTCCCACGAAGAGCTCCTCGTAGAGGCGCGGTTCGCGGCGGCGCAGGAGTTCGAGGGCGCGGGCTACGGAGTAGAGGCTGAGCTGCACCCGGCGTCCGTCGCCGGCGCTGAGGAGGTAGTGCCGCCCGTAGCGGTAGACGTGGAAGCTCCTACGCCAGCGCGCGGGGAGGGCGTGGACGCTGGCGAAGGCAGGGTTCTCGGGCGCGCCGAGGTAGCCGAGGTAGGCGAGCGCGTCGAAGTCCGGGGCGACGCGGCTGCCGAGGAAGGAGCCCGCGGCGGGGTCCTCGCGCGCAGGAAGGGGCTCGGATACCCAGCGCAGATCGTGGGCGGCGATGGCGCGCTCGGGGGCGTCGAGCAGCGCTCGCCAAGCGGCGAGGACTTCGGCGTCGCCTGCCCGGGCAGGGAGAGCGGCGGCGAGAAGGGCGAAGAGGGGGGCGGGGGCGGAGCGCATGGTTCGGCGGAGCGCTCCGCGAGGTTCTCCTGGCCGCAGGGGCGGAAGGGTCACCGGGGGCGAGGAAGGCGCCGGCTGCGCTCGTGTCCGCGCCGGCGCATGCGGTGGTAGCGCTCCTCGAGCCAGGCGCGGTCGTCGGGGTGGGCAATGGCCACGAGCGCTTCGAAGCGCTCGTGGAGGGTGCGGCCGTAGAGGTCCGCGACGCCGTATTCGGTGACCACGTAATGCACGTGGGCGCGGGTGGTCACGACGCCGGCGCCCTTCTTCAGGCGCGGGACGATCCGCGGCTCGCCGCGGCGGGTGCGGCTAGGGAGGGCGATGATCGGCTTTCCTCCCGGCGAGAGGGATGCGCCCCGCATGAAGTCCATTTGTCCGCCCACGCCGCTGATGATCTGCGAGCCGATGGAGTCGGCGCACACCTGCCCGCTGAGGTCGACCTCTACGGCGGAGTTGATGGCGACGACCTTGGGGTTGCGCTGGATCACCGCGGGGTCGTTGACGTAGGCGATGTCGAGCTGAACGACCGCTGGGTTGTCGTGGACGTAGTCGTAGAGGCGGCGAGAGCCCATGAGGAATCCGGAGACGGTCTTGCCCGGGTGCGTGCGCTTGCGGGAGTTGTCGACCGCGCCGCACTCGATCAAGTCGAGGGCGCCGTCGGACCACATTTCGGTGTGGATGCCCAGATGCCGATGGCCTTTCAGCGCGGCGAGCACCGCGTCGGGGACCGCGCCGATGCCCATTTGGAGGGTGGATCCGTCCTCGACGAGCCCGGCCACGTGCTCGCCGATGCGGCGCTCCGTCTCGGTGAGCTGCGGCCTCGGAATCTCGGGAATGGGGGCGTCGACCTCTACGTGGTAGTCGATGGCGTCGAGGTGGATGAAGCCGTCGCCGTGGACGCGCGGCATGTTGGGGTTCACCTGCGCGAGGACCAGGTCGGCGGCGTCGATGGCGGCCCGCACCACGTCCACACTCGTTCCCAAGGTGCAGTAGCCGTGCGCGTCGGGCGGGGAGACGTGGATCAGGGCCACGTCGAGGGGCCGCCGGCCCGAGCGGAAGAGTTGGGGGATCTCGGAGAGGAAGCAGGGTAGGTATTCCACTCCCTCGCGCATGCGGGGCCGCATGTTCGGCCCGACGAACAGGTTGGCCACCCGGAAACTGGCGGCGAATTCCGGGGCGGCGTAGCGGGCCTCGCCGCACGTGTGCAGGTGGATCAACTCGACGTCTCGCAGGCGGTCGGCTCGTTCGACCAGGGCGTCCACGAGGGCGAGGGGGGTTGCCACGCCTCCCTGGACGAACACCCGCTGGCCCGAGCGGATGCGGGCGACGGCGTCGGCGGCGCTGCAGGGGCTGGACATGGCGCGGAGCTTACCCCGAACGCGGGCGATGGAGCGAGGGCCCGTGGGGGGAGTCTTCTGCGCTTGCGCGCAGGGCGAGGGCGACGAGCGTCCGTCGACCCTGGCGGATGCACCACAGCCTGCGCTCGTCGCCGGCGAGGAGCCAGCGCGGACCGGCCAGCGTTTCCTTGCTCGGCTGCCAGCTCGTGCGGAGGCGCAGGGCACGGTCGTAAAGGGCGAGGGCGCCGGTCCGTTGGCCCACGACCACGGCGCCGCTCGGGAGGACCGGCCCCGGAGAGAGCGGGCCTTCGCTGTCGACCCGCTTCAACTCCTCTCCGGTGCGTCCGTCGACGAGCAGGGCGCGCCCCGGAGCGATCGAGTCGAAGCCGCCTTGGGATCCCTGAAGGAGGAGGCGGTCTTCGTCTTGCCACTGGACCGCGTACGGGTGGTTGGCGCGGGTGAAGCCCTCGTAGCTGCGGTTCCAGCGCACCCCGCCGCGTTCGAGGCAGATCGCGCGCGTGCGGAAGGGGCGAGCCTCGCTGGCGAAGGTGAGGACGGCGGCGGTGCCCGAGGGGCTGACGGCAGCCCACTGGTGCTGCGCTCCGGGGACCGGCTCGGAGGGGAAGATCCGCCGCGGTCGGCCGGAGTCCATGTCGATGAGCAGGAAGCGGCGGTTGATTGCCCAGAGGAGCTCGGGGCGTCCGTCGCCGTCCGCGTCGAAGGACCAGGCGTGGACGCCGCTCATGCCTCGGCCGGGGGCGACGTCCCCTCGTGCGAGCAGGGGACGCCATTCGGGGAGGAAGAGGCCGAGGGTGGAGCGGGGGTCTCGGTGGCCGCCGGGGTAGGCCTTCCCGTCGTGCGGGTCGCGGCCTTGAATCCCTTGCGCCACGGCGATCAGGGCGTTTCGTTCGGGGAGGCGGGTGGGATGGACCGGGCGGCGCCCCGGAGCCTTTGCCGTGCGGAGTGTCTTCCCGCTCGCGCCGTCCACCCAGGCGAGGTGGTTGCGGTACTCCTGGCCTTGGTTGAACACGACCTGGGGACGAGAACCGGGCAGGACGAGAGGGGCGGACCAGCGAGCGGCGTTCGGCGCGCGCCACAGCTCCCGTCCGTCGTCGTCGACGGCGACGAGCACGGTCGCGTAGCGACCCCTCCCCACGGAGCAGAGGACGAGGGCCTCGAGTTTTCCGTCGCCGTCGAGGTCTCCGGCGTGCAGGGCGTTGGCGGGAACGCCGAGCTCGACTTCGAGGACCGGGAGGAGGGCGGACGCGGGGTCGGGGGGCGGAGGCGTCGCCGCGTCCGCGGGAGCGGGAGGCGCGGGCGGCTTCGCGTCCGCAGGACTTGGT
>RFHU01000420.1 GCA_003695705.1 Planctomycetota bacterium | reverse complement strand
AGGGCACGGCGCTGCATTCTCACCCAGAGCGCCTCAAGTGGGAAGCAGGCGCTCGGCGAAGATCTCCTTGATGTCGCGCAGCGTGTAGCCCATTTCGTTCAGGGAGCGGATGATCTCCAGGCGACGGAGGGTCTCCACGGGGTAGAGCCGGTAGCCCGCCCGCGTCTGGGCTGCCTCGCGGATCAGCCCCATGGTCGTGTACTGGTAGAGCACTTGCCGGCTGAGCCCGCTGCGCTTCATCAGCTCGCCGGTCGTGAGCAGTTCGCCGGGGTCGTGCTCGTCCCGGACGGGGACCCGCTTGCGTCTCGCCATGTCCCCCAGGGTAGTCGCTGGCGGCGGGAAGTTCTACGCGGGGGCCAGCCGCGGGCGAACGGCCTCCAGGACCTGCCGGGGAGACGGGCGCCGCGCCGCCCCCCACAGGTTGGTGAAGCGGGGAACCGCGACGAAGGTGAACACCTCCTCGTCTCCGCGGTAGACGAACACCGCGGGCTGCAGGAAGCCGTCGCGGTAGCTCCGAGCTTTGGGGTGCTTGCGGCTGACGGGAACGCCGTAGCGGTCGGCGACGGCGTGGTCCTCGTCGGAGAGCAGCGGCCAGGGCAGGTGCATCTTCTCCCGGAAGATGCGGTTGCGCTCGGGAGGGTCGGCCGAAATCAGGATCGGCTCGACGTTCAAGGCCTCGAGTTCGGGGGCGAGCTCGAGGTAGCCCTTGAGCTGAGCGCGGCAGAAAGGTCACCAGTGGCCGCGGTAGAAGAAGAGGAGCGCGTTCTTTCGTGCCCGAAAGTCGGCGTCGAAACGGAAGGGGTCGCCGGTGTCGGTGGGGAGTTCGAAGTCGTGCAGCGGCATGGTGCCCTCCGGCGGGCCATGCTAAACCAACGACCCCGCCCGGAGGGACCCCTTGGAACGGACGCGCAAGACCAAGATCGTGGCGACCATCGGCCCGGCCTGCTCGGCCGAGAAGCCCCTGCGCCGGCTCATCGAAGCCGGCGTCAACGTGTGCCGCCTGAATTTCTCGCACGGAAGCCACGCCAGCCACGCCCAGGTCCTGGCGCGGGTCCGCAAGATCCGCGCCGAGCTCGACCGGCCCGTGGCCGTCCTCCAGGATCTGTGCGGCCCCAAGATCCGCGTCACGTGCCTCCCCGGCGGCGCCGTGGAACTCGTCGAAGGGCAGGAGGTAGAGGTCGTCGCGGGGCTGGCCGAGAGCCAAGACCCCCGTCAGATCGGCGCCAGCCTGGAGAACCTGGCCAACAACGCCGAGCCGGGGCACCGCCTCCTCCTCGACGACGGGCTCCTCGAACTGCGCATCGTCGCGGTGGACAAGGCGGAGGGACGCCTGCGCTGCGTGGTGGTCTACGGCGGCCTCCTCCGCGAGCGCAAGGGGATCAACCTGCCCGACACCCAGCTCGACGTCCCCTCGCTCACCGCAAAGGACGAGCGGGACCTGGCCTGGGGGATCGAACACGGAGTCGACTACGTGGCCCTCTCCTTCGTCCGCCACGAAGACGACGTGCTGGCGATCCGCGAGCGCACCGCGGGCATGACCCTCCCCCCGCGGATCATCGCCAAGATCGAGAAGCCCGAGGCGCTTCAGCGCCTGGACGCCATCGTGGAGGCCTTCGACGGCGTAATGGTCGCCCGCGGCGACCTGTCGGTCGAGACGCCCCTCCACAAGGTCCCCGCGCTGCAGAAACGGATCATTCGCACGGCCAACCTGCACGACAAGGTGGTCATCACCGCCACGCAGATGCTCGACTCCATGCAGGAGCGGCCGCGGCCCACCCGCGCCGAGGTCAGCGACGTGGCCAACGCCATCTACGACGGGACCGACGCGGTGATGCTCTCGGGGGAGACCGCCAGCGGAAAGCATCCGGTGGAGTCGGTGCAGGTCATGGACCGCATCGCCGCGGCCGCCGACGTGGACGCCGACTCCTTCTGGGGAAGCCGACGCTACGAGAGCCGGGTCGACCGGCGGACCTTCTGCGACCCGATCTGCGCGGGGGCGCTCGTGGTGGCCGAGGAGGTGCGTGCTTGCTGCCTGGTCGCCTTCACCAGCACGGGCAAGACGGCCCTCTACATGAGCAAGTACTACCCCGCCGTCCCCGTCCTCGGGCTGACCACCGAGGCGCGGACCTACGCGCGCATGGCCCTCTTCCGCGGCGTGTCGCCGGGGCTCATCGAGCCGAGCGACCGCTCCGAGGAGCTGGTGCGCCAAGCCGAGCGGATCATCCTCCGCCGCGGCTTCGGCAAGGAAGGGGACGTGGTGGTCTTCGTCGGCGGCACGAACCTCGACGCGGCGGGCAACGTCAACTCGCTCAAGGTGCGCCGCATCGGCGACACCTCCCCGGTGGGGAGCTGAGGTGCCTGGCCTCGATTACGACCGCCTCGACGCGGTCGGCCTCGCCGAGCGCATCGCGGCAGGCGAGCTCTCCCCCCTCGAGGCCGTGGAGGCGGCCATCGCCCGCATCGAGGAGCGCGACTCGCAGCTCAACGCGGTCGTGCATCGCAGCTTCGAGCGCGCCCGCGAACAAGCCCGCGGCGAACTGCCCTCGGGTCCGCTGCGGGGCGTCCCCTTCCTCCTCAAGGACCTGCACGCCGAAGACGCCGGGCAGCCCTGCACCGGGAGCAGCCGGCTCCTCGCAGACTTCGTGGCGCCTGAGGACAGCGAACTCGTGCGTCGCTACAAGCGCGCCGGCCTCGTCATCCTCGGACGCACGAACACACCGGAGTTCGGAATCTACGGGGTGACCGAGTCGGAACTGCGCGGACCGTGCCGCAACCCCTGGGACCCCTCGCGCACCCCCGGCGGGAGCAGCGGCGGCGCCGCCGCGGCCGTCGCGGCCCGCATGGTGCCGGCGGCCCAAGGCGGCGACGGCGGCGGCTCGATCCGCATTCCCGCCGCGCACTGCGGGCTGGTGGGCCTCAAGCCGACCCGCGCCCGCACGCCGCTCGGCCCCTTCGCCGCCGAAGGCTGGGCGGGCTTCGTGTGCCTGCACGCGCTCACCCGCTCGGTACGCGACAGCGCCCTTTTGCTCGACGTGGCGCAGGGGCCGGACCTGGGCGCGCCCTACGAAGTCCGTCCCCCCGCGCGTCCCTTCCGCGAGGAAGTCGGCGCCGACCCCGGCCGTCTGCGCATTGCGCTCTGCACCGAGGCCCTCTTCGGTCGCGAGACGCATCCCGAATGCGTGCGCGCCGCCGAGGAGGCCGCGGCCCTCGCCGAAGAACTCGGGCACGAGGTGACGCCGGCCAAGCCCGACTTCTCCAAGGAAGCGCTCGTCAAGGCCTACCTCACCATGGTGGCCACCAGCGTGGCCGTCGACGTGCGCCGCGCCGGAGAGCTGGTCGGCCGCACGCCCCGGCCGAGCGACGTGGAGAAGCCCACCTGGCTGCTCAAGCTGATCGGCGAAAAGCTGAGCGCCGCCGAATACCTGTGGGAGCGCGACCTGATCCACGCCGAAGCGCGCCGCGTCGCGGCCTTCTTCGAGGACTACGACGTGCTCCTCACCCCCACCGCGGCCCTGCCCCCGCT
>RFHU01000419.1 GCA_003695705.1 Planctomycetota bacterium | reverse complement strand
GCGGGGTGGCTCGCCCTGGTCCTTGGCCCCCTCCTTTTCTTCGGCGCCTTCGCCTACTGGGAAGGTGGCTACTGCTTCGGCCCACGGCACCTCGTCCCCTTCCTCCCCGCGGCCCTCCTCCCGCTCGCCGTGGGCCCCCCCCCGCGGCGCGCGCCCCTCTTCGCCTGCGCGGCCCTGGGGGCCCTGGTGAGCCTGCTCGGCGCCTCGGTCTCCTACATGGAGGACCAAGCCCCGCCGGCCGGCGAGCACCTCGCCGCCTGGGAGAGCCCCTACTACGCCTGGCACGACCCGTCGGACCGCAGCGTGCCCGCAGGCCGCCCGCTCAACCGCTACCGCTGGAGCTACTTCCCCCAGCTCAGCTACCCTCGCCTGCTCTGGAGGCACCTCTCCGCAGGCGCGCCGGGCTCGGGGCGCACCGGCCTGGAATTCCTCCCCGCCAACCTCGCCCGCGCACGGCGCCTGCGCGGCGCGGCGGGCATCCCCGCGTGGCTGCCCTGGGTCTTGTGGGCGGCGGGGGGCTTTCCGCTGGGCTGCGCGTTCTGGCTGCGAGGAGAGGCGCGGCGAGCGCTGGAGGGGGACGCCTGAGGAAGGCGTCGGCCCCCGGACGAAAGCCCTCGCGCGACCACCGAGCGGCCTCTCGGGCTGGGTTGACGCCGCCCCGGCGCGGGCGGACACTCGGCCTCCCCAACCTGAGAGGACCTCATGAAGCCGATCGTCGTCAGCGTCACCGGAGCCGCCGGGAACATCGGATACGCCCTCCTGCCGCGCATCGCCAACGGCGACGTGTTCGGCCCCCACCAGCCCGTCGTCCTCAAGCTGCTCGAGATCGAGCCCGCCCTTCCGGCCCTCGACGGCGTCGCCATGGAACTCGGCGACTGCGCCCCTCCCCTCCTCCACGACATCGTGTGCACCGCCGATCCCGAGGAAGGGTTCGGCGACGCCGAGGCCATCTTCCTCGTCGGGGCGCGTCCCCGCGGACCGGGCATGGAGCGCTCCGACCTGCTGCGCGCCAACGGGCCCATCTTCACCACCCAGGGCAAGGCCATCGCGAAGGCCGCCCATCCCGAGGCCAAGGTCGTGGTGGTGGGCAACCCGGCCAACACGAACTGCCTGATCGCCTACCACGCCGCGCAAGGTCGCGACCGGCGCAACTTCACCGCCATGACCCGCCTCGACCACAACCGCGCCCTCTGGCAGCTCGCCCAGAAGGCGGGCGTCAAGGTGCGCGACGTGGACAACGTCATCATCTGGGGGAACCACAGCCCGACCATGGTCCCCGACACCGAGCACGCGACCATCGGCTGCCGGCCGGTGCGGGACGTCATCCCCGATGAGGACTGGATCCGCGGCGAGTTCCGCAAGACCGTCTCCACGCGGGGCAAGGCCATCATCAACGCGCGCGGGAAGAGCTCGGCCAAGTCGGCGGCGCACGCGGCGATCGACCACATGCGCGACTGGTTCCTGGGGACCCCCCCCGGAACCTGGACCAGCATGGCCGTCCCCAGCGACGGGAGCTACGACATTCCCGAGGGTTTGGTGTGTTCGCTGCCCGTGGTGTGCCCGGGCGATGGCAGCTACCGCGTGGTCGAGGGCCTCGAGCTCAGCGACTGGGTGCGGGCCGAGATGCAGAAGAGCTGCGAGGAGCTCGCCCGCGAGCGCGAGGCGGTCGCCGACTTGCTCTCGTAGCGGGAGGGGGGACGCCTCCCGTTTCGAGCAAGCGGGCGGCCTCGGCTCCCGGCGCCGTGGGGGATCGCGCTCGGAGCGGGCGCAGGGTCTCCGGCACGACCTCCACCGGGCGCGTGGCGCGGCCCCGCCGCGCCGCGTAGTGTGCCTGCGTGCAACGCTTCGCCTTGGTACGCGTGGGTCTCCTGCGGCGTCTCGAGAGCTACGCGCTGCCGGCTGAGCTGCGTCCGCAGGCCGGTGCCGAGGTCGTGGTCCGCTCCCCGCGAGGCTTGGAGTTCGGAACCCTCCTCGCCGAGGTCGAGCGTGGTCCGCCGGTCGGCGACCTCGTTCGGATCGCCTCGGCCGAGGATCGAAGCCGCCGGACCGAACTCGCCGAGCGCGCCGCTGCCGAACTCGCTCGCCTGCGCGCCGAGCTCGCCAACGGCCCTGCCCGGATCGTCGCCCTCGAGCGTCTCCTCGATGGCGAGCGGGCGGTCGTCTACTACTCGGCGCGCGAACGCGTCGACGTGCCGGCCTTCCTCGGGGCCCTGCGCGAGCGCCTCGGCGTCGAGGTCCTGCTCGAGCAGGTGGGCCCTCGCCAGCGGGCGCGCATTTGCGGCGGCTGCGGGGTGTGCGGGCGGGAACTCTGCTGCGCGAGCTTCCTTCGCGTCCTGCGTCCGGTGAGCATTCGCCTCGCGCGCTTGCAGGGCCTCGGCGACGAGGCGCGACGCAGCGCGGGCGCGTGCGGGCGCCTCAAGTGCTGCCTGCGCTACGAGGCGCCCCGCTACGCGGAGGCCGCCCGGGGGCTGCCCCGGGTCGGGGCGCGCGTGCGCACCGAGCGCCTCGCGGGGGAGGTTCTCGCCGTCGACGTGCTCCGCCGCCGAGTCCTCGTCCGCCCTCGGGGTGCCGCGCCGCGCGTGGTGTTCCCCGAGGAGGTCCTCGAGGAAAGCGCGCCGCCGCCCCGGCGACTGCCCGAGGCCAGCGCCGAGGCCACGCCGAAGCCGACTCCCGACGAGCCGGAGCTTCCCGCCGGGCAAGAGCGCGGCACGGAGGCTCCCGAGCCGGGCTGGTCTCAGCTCGCCAAGCGGCTCTGGAGCCGGGTCAATCCCCGCGCGCGCCGCC
The DNA here is from genome assembly GCA_003695705.1 of Planctomycetota bacterium. Classification (GTDB taxonomy): domain Bacteria; phylum Planctomycetota; class J058; order J058; family J058; genus J058. Next base: position 7,720 of record RFHU01000419.1, on the reverse strand, counting down.
GGGAAGCGCCGCCGGCGCGCGAGGCAGAAGGGGAAGAGCCGCCGACCGGGCCGTAAGGCCGGGGAGGCGCCAACGGCTGAGGGCCTCGGGGGTGAGCGTCCGGGTGCGACCGTCGGCGGTGGCGAGGTTGCAGCCCCCCGAGTGGTTGGCGAAGCGATCGAGGAACAAGACCGCGTCCCCGGGCAGAGGGCTGGAACCTGCCGGCAGGCGCCCCACGTAGCTCCGCGCGCCGAGGCGCTTCCCCTCGGCCCCAGGACAGACGAAGTCCTCCGGCTGCGCGTACCCGCCCTCCAGGAGGGCCGCGCGCAATTCTGCCCCGTGGAGGGCATCTCCGGTGGGATGGGCGGCGCGGTAACGCAGCGCGGCGCGCGCGAGGCGAGCCAGACGCTCCCGGCACGCCTCGAGTCGGCGCTCCTCGAGCGCGTAGGTGACCGCGGGGTAGAAGACCGCCACGAAGGCGCAGCAGAGGACGAAGAGCAGCGCCGCGGCGGCGCCCTGCGCGCACAGGCGCAGCCAGGGACCGGCGCGGGAAGAGCTCTTCGCCCGCTCGCCGCCGCCCGGGAGCAGCGTCGTGAGCGAGTCCACCGAGGAGCGCCGCCGCGAGCGTTCCGGGGGGAACGATCCCCCCGCCCCTCCGCCGGCCAGGGCCAGGCACGCCAGCGCGTCGTCGACGAGCCGCGGCGGCGGCGGTGGGCACCGCCAGGCGTCGAGGTCGGCGCGCAAGGCGCGGGCGCCTTGCAACAGGCGGCGGCAGGCGGGGCAGGCGTCGAGGTGGTCCAGCGCCTTGCCGTCGAGGTCGCCGCGGACGAGCGCGGCGCCCGCGGCGCGCAGCCGGGCGCAGTCGGGATTCACGGGACCTCCTTCCGGCGCGGGGCGAGGGCACGGTCGAGCCGGGCCATGGCGTTGTGTATGCGGCTCTTCACCGTGCCCAAGGGGATCTCCAGCGCCTGGGCGATCTCCTCGTAGGACAGGCCTTGGTAGTAGTAGAGCACCAGCGCTGCACGGCCCTTCTCGGGGAGCGCGGCCACGGCCGCGGCCACGGCGCGGGAGCGTTCGGCGCTCTCGACGGCTTCGGCGGGCTCCGGATCGCGCGCAGCAAGGCGCGCCGCGAGGGCTTCGCCCTCGCCTCCGGCCTCGGGGGCGTCGAGGGTCAACGCACGGCGCGTCGCTCGTCGGCGGTGGAGGTTGCGGGCCAGGTTGGTGGCGATGGCGTAGAGCCAGGGGCGAAAGCGTCGCTGGGAATCGAAGCGGTCGAGAGCCCGGAGCACGCGCAGGAAGACTTCCTGAAAGGCGTCCTCCGCGTCCTGCTCCGTGCCAAGCAGGCGGCGCAAGTAACCGTAGAGGGAGCGCTCGTAGCGCTCCATGAGCAGGCGCAGAGCGGGGGCGTCGCCGGCCCGCAGGCGGACGACGAGCTCCTCGTCCGTGGGGGGACTCGGTGGTTGGCCCACCCGCACCTCCGGGGTCCACCCTACCAACGGCGTGCCCAGGCCTCCGCGCATCGCCTCCGGATACCCGCGAGCGCGCGTTGGGTTCACTCGAGACCCCGCCGCCGCGGCAGGGCTCGGCCGCGGCCCGTCCCGAGCGACCGTGGAGGAGTGGCGCCCCCCGTCGTTGACGGAAGCAAGGCCGCGCCGTACCTTCCGCCCCTCCTGCGGAGGCGCTGTGCTCAAAGTCGACGACGAGCTCGACCAAGTCACCGTGGCCAAGGTCTACGAGGCGGAGCAGGAGCACGTGTTCCGCTTCTGGGGTCAGCTCTCCACGGAGCAGCGGCGCGCGCTCCTCGAGCAACTCCGTTCCTTCGACCTGCAGCTCCTCGGGCGGCTCGTCCGCAAGCTCGAGCCCGTTGCCCGCAGCGAGGGCGTGTTCGAGCCCGTCCCGCCCCAGCGCTTCGCCCCCGAGCGCCGCGCGGAACTCGAGGCGCTCGGCTGGGAGGCCTTGGCCGCGGGCAAGGTCGCCTGCCTGGTCGTGGCGGGAGGCCAAGGAACGCGCCTGGGCTGGCCGCACCCCAAGGGCACGTACCCGGTCGGCCCCGTGAGCGGCAAGAGCCTGTTTCGGCTCTTCGCCGAGCAGCTCCGCGCCACGGCCCGCCGAGCGGGGACGGCGCCCGACCTCTACGTGCTCACGTCCGCCCAGAACCGCGCCGAAACCGAAGCCTACTTCGCCCAACACGATCGCTTCGGCCTCGAACCCGAGCGGCTGTTCTTCCTCACCCAGGCGGAACTCCCCAACACCGACGCCCGCGGCAAGCTGCTCCTGGCCGAGAAGCACCGCGTGGCCACGAGCCCCGACGGTCACGGCGGTGCCTTCCTCGCCCTGCAGCGCGCGGGCGCGCTCGAACGCATGGCCGAACGCGGCCAGGAGCTCCTCTTCTACTGGCAAGTGGACAACCCCCTCTGCCGTGTCGCAGACCCCGCTTTCTTGGGCGCGCACCTCGCCGCCGCCGCCGAGGCGTCGACCAAGGTGGTCGAAAAGGAGGAGCCCGAGGAGAAGGTGGGGCTGCTCGTCCAGCGCGAGGGGCAGACTCGGGTGGTCGAATACAGCGAGCTCGATCCGGCGCTGCAGGCCGAGCGCGATCCCCGCGGTCGCTTGCGCTACCGGGCGGGGAACACGGCCATTCACCTGTTCTCCCGCAGCTTCCTGGCGCGCCTCGCCAACGAGCGCTTTCGCTTGGACTACCACGTGGCCCGCAAGGCGATCCCCTGCGTGGACGACGACGGGAAGCCCGTGCAACCCAGGGAGCCCAACGGGATCAAGTTCGAGGCCTTCATCTTCGACCTCCTCCCCCAGGCCCGCGGCCACGTGGCCTTCGCCATCGACCGAGAGGAAGAGTTCGAGCCGCTCAAGAACGCCGAGGGTCCCTGCTCGCCGGAAAGCGTGCGGCGGGCCCTCAGCGAGCGCGCGCGCCGCTGGCTCCTCGAGGCCGGCTTCGCGCCCCGCCCCGAGGTCACCTACGAAGTAAGCCCCCTGCGCGCCCTCGACCCCACGGAACTGGCGCAGCGCCTCGAGGCCTTGCCCGAGCCCCAGGAGGGCCGCGTCGCCATCGAGTGAGCTTGCGCGCCGGGTGAGGCCCCAATAAGATCAGTCCGGGTAGAGGGTTGCGTTCCGCTCGCCGCTCCCCGAGAGGCCCCATGGGATCTCGCGCCACCGGGCGCTCTTGGCTGTTCTGCTTCTTCGCTGCCTGCTCGCCTGCGATCGCGCACGGTGAAGGGGCCGAGCGCACTCGGCCGCCCCTCCTCGTGGTCGAGGACCTCTTGGGCGACGACTGGAAGGCCGCGCGCGAAGCCCGCGACGAGATGGCCCGGATCGGGGCCCGAGGAGCGCCCGCGCTCATCGCCGCGCGGCGCGAGGCGCCGCCGAGCGCGCGCAGGCGGCGACCCATCGACGAGGCCCTGCGCGGGATCGTGCGCGTCCTCGCCGAGCAGGTGGGACGACCGCTCCTCGAGCCCGCCGAGCGCGTGGCGGCCGACGGCGCCTTGGGCGGGGTCTTGGGCGCCAGCGACCGCGAGCGCCCCGACGCGAGCATTCCCGAACTCGGGCCCGAGGCCTTCGGCGACGCAGGCTCGATCGCGGCGGAGACCCCGCAGACCTGGTTCGAGAAGCAGGCCGCTGCGCGCCGCGCCCGCGGGGCCCTCGTCGCGCTGGGACCCCCGGTGAGCGGGCTGCTCCTCGAAGTCCCCCCCCTGCGGGAGGCGGAGCACGCGCAGGCCTTGCAGCGCATCGTGGCGGTCATCGTGCAGCGCGAGCGGGCCCGCGCCCTCGCTGCAGCGTCGCCGCCCGCGCGGGAGGCCTTCCGCGCTTCGTACCGCGGTGTGGCCGACCTGGCGGCGCCGGTCCTCGTCGCGGGGCTGCGAGACCCCGCGCCGCGGGTGCGGGCGCTCTTCCAGCAAGTGCGCGACGAGGTCCTCGAGGAGGCCATCGCTCGCCTCGACGCGCCCGAACCGCCCCTGCGGGAGGCCGCCGAGGAGGCCCTCTTCCGTCTGGGCGCGGTGTCCCGCCAGCCGCTGGAGCGGATCGCGGCGGGGAAGGTCCCCGGTCGCGACAGCGCCCACATCCGCGCCGCGGCGGCCCGCCTCGCGCGGCGAATCCGCTACGGCGTCACTCCGGAGCTGGTCCGCAGGATCGGACACGACTTCGCCGACTACGCGCGGCTTCCCTTCCGAGAGCGCCGGCAGCGGGTGATCGAGCTGGAGCGCCTCGGCGGAGAGCACGCCGTTCCGGCCCTGCGCGCGCTCCTCGAGATCGAAGCTTCGGACTCGGTGCGCACGGTCGCCGCCATCGGCCTTTTCCGCCTCGGCGACGCGTACGGGGCCCAGTGGCTCTCGGTGCACCGCATGGGCGTTCCCCTCCCGCAGATCTCCAAGCGCGACCTGGCCGCGATCCACATGGACCAGGGGCTCCGCTACCTGAACCTGGGGCGCTTCGAGCGAGCCGAGCGGGAGTTCAAGAAGGTCCTCGAGGCCGAACCGCGCAACGACATCGCCTGGTACAACCTCGCTTGCACCTACTCGCGCTGGGGCAAGGTGGACGAGGCCATCGAACACCTGCGCCAGGCCGTGGCCTGCGGCTTCGACGACGTGTCGCACATGGAACAGGACCCCGACCTGGACAACATCCGCGCGGACCCACGCTACCGCGCGATCATCGCCGGGATCCAGGGCGAGCCGCCCGCGCCCGACGGAGGGAACGACGCCACGCCGCGGGAGCGCGAAGAGTGAGCGGCTCCATGTCCACGACCGACGTCGAGCTCGCGCGCCTCCTGCCCTCCCTCGAGGAAGGCAAGAAGACCGGGACCCTCAAGGTCACCGGAGACGGCGGGCGCAAGAAATACATCTACTTCAAGCGAGGCCTGATCGAGCTGCTCAAGACCCGCGTTTCGCGCACGCTCCTCGGCAAGGCCCTCCTCAAGCGGCACAAGCTCACCAGCGACCAACTCACGGCGGCCCTGGAGCGGCAGAAGGCGGCCTCGGGGAACCTGCGCTTGGGCGAGATCCTCGTTGGCATGGGGATCGTGAAGGAGTCGGACGTCCAGCAGGCCTTGGCTTACCAGATCGCCGAGGAGGTGTTCGAACTCTTCACCTGGCCGCTGGTCATGACCGAGTTCTACGCCGGCCAGCCGCCCCTCGACATCTTCGAGCCCGAAGACCTGCAAGCGCGCGTCTCCCTCTCGCCGGCTCGGCTTACCAACGAGGCGATCCGTCGCCAAAACGAGCTGCAGGACATTCGGCGCACCATTCCCTCGCTCATGGACGTCTACGCGCTCACCCCGCACGCCTACCGAGCGGAGAACGAGGGGAACCCGGCGATCGCCGAGGTACTTTCCTGCATCAACGCCCAGCGCACGGTCGAGGAACTGCTCGACGTGGTCCGGGCGCCCGACCTGGTGGCGCTCCGGGTGCTCGTCAAGATGATCCACGACGGCGACGTCGTTCCCTTCAGCGCCCAAGAGCTGTTGACGCTCGGCCAGGAACTCGAAGAACGAGGGGAATTCGAGCGGGCGCGCGACCGCTACCTACGCGCGGAGGAACTCGGCTACCAGGACTTCGAGCTGCCGCGGCGCATCGGCCAGATCGCCGAAGCGCTCGGCGATCGCTCGGAGGCGTGCCGCCGCTACCTCGTCTACGCAGACCGCTGCGATCAGTCGGGCTACCCCGACGTGGCCCTGGCGACCCTGGAGCGGGTCCTCGAACTCGATCCCGAGCAACGCAAGGGGCGGGAGCGCTACGCTGAGTTGCTGGTGAAGACCGCGCGGACCCAAGGCGGTGCCGAGGCGGAACAGAAGCTGGCCCAGGCGGCCGAGGAGTACGAGCGGCTGTTGCAATCCCTCGAGTCGCCCCAGGAGCGGCAACCGATCCTGGCGGAGCTGGTCGCGCTGCGGCCCGAGCGGATGGACCTGCGCGAGGCCTTGGCCATGAACGCCCTCGAGCAAGGCGACCACGCCCAGGCGGTCCTCGACTTGCAGGAGCTGGCGCAGGGCGCACTCGATGCAGGAGACCTGCAGCGAGCGGCCAAGATCTTCGAGAAGGTGCTCGAAATCGACTCGGGCGACATCATGGCGGTGCAGCAGCTCGCCGACACCTATCAGAAGCTCGGCGACGCGCAGGGCGCAGTGCGTCAGTTCTTGAGCCTGGCTCGGAACCTCGAGGAGAGCGGTCTGGCGGCGGCCAACCCGGCAGCGTTGGTGGAGGTCTACGAGAAGGTGATCGCGCTCGATCCGGGCAACACGAAGGCACGCAAGTTCCTGGCTGGGGCCTACGAGGGCAAGGCGCAGGCGGACAAGGCGATCAGCCACTACAGCAAGATCGTGGAGAGCCTGCGCGCCAGCGGACCTTCCGAGGAGCTCTTCGAGGCCTTGGTGAAGCTCTGCGAACTCAAGCCGGGCGACCCAGAACTCGCCCTGGAGCGGTTCACCCTCGGCAAGAAGCTCGGCAAGGGCGTCGCCGACGTGGGCGACCTGCGCGCGGTGGCGGAGGCCGCGCTGCTCTCCGGCGACGCGAAGACCGCCATGGAGGTGTGGACGGGGCTTCTTGCCGAGGAGCCCGGCGACCTCTCGGGGCACATCGCGCTGGCCAAGCTGCTCCAGCAGGAGAAGCAGGACGCCGACGCGGCGGGGCGCTGCGCGGCGGTCTTCGAACTGGCCCTGGTGGCTGGCAACGAAGACCTCGCCTACGAGGCCGTCAAGTTGCTGCTCGACGTGGAGCCGGACGTCCCCCAGCATCGAGAGCGCCTGGCGCGTATCCAGGTGCTGCGCGGACGCCGGGACGAGGCCGCGCGGACTCTCGTGCGCGCCGCTCGGCGCGCACGAGACGACGAGAACTTCGGCCTGGCCAAAGACTGGGCGCGCCGGGCCCTGGACCTGGACGCTGCCTGCGACGACGCGCGCGACTTGCTCGAGAACCTCAAGCAGCGGGCGGCGGGCGCAGCCAGCCAGCCGGTGACCACCGTGGTGCACCAGGGCCCCGCCGTACAGGCCACCATCGTGGGGGGATCTGCGCGCGGACCCCAGATCGAGGGGAAGAAACACTCCAAGCGGGTGGGGAGCACCATCGATCGGCTGCGGAGCATGAAGCTGGGAGGAGGGCCCAAGGCCCCCGCGCCCACCTCGAGCGAAGGGCGGGTCCTTTCCAAGAAGGCCTCGTCGGCCATGGACAAGCTGCGGGCCATGAAACGCGGCGGGGGCGCCCAAGGGAGCAGTGCCGCGGGGCCTGCGCTGAGCGCCCGGCCGAGCGCGGGCCAGAAGATCAGCAAGGGGCCCGAGGCGCCGGGGAACGCGGCGGACGTCGTCGTCTCCAAGAAGGCATCGTCGGCCATGGACAAGCTGCGGGCCATGAAGCGCGGCGGCGTCCAGGGCAGCAGCGCCGCGGGGCCTGCGCTGAGCGCGGGCCAGAAGATCAGCAAGGGGCCCGAGGCGCCGGGGAACGCAGCGGACGCGGCCGTCTCCAAGAAGGCCTCGTCGGCCATGGACAAGCTGCGCGCGCTGCGCGGCGGCGGCGGCGGCGGCGGCGGCGGAAGCTCCGCGGGACCGGCCCCCGGCGCGGGCCAGAAGATCAGCAAGGGGCCCGAGGCCCCGGGGGACGCGGCGGACGCGGCCGTCTCCAAGAAGGCGACCTCGGCCATGGACCGGCTGCGCGCCCTGCGCGCCGGCGGCGGCGGCGGCGGAAGCTCCGCGGGACCGGCCCCCGGCGCGGGCCAGAAGATCAGCAAGGGGCCCGAGGCCCCGGGG
>RFHU01000040.1 GCA_003695705.1 Planctomycetota bacterium | reverse complement strand
GGCGCTCCTCGGCCTCGACGAAGGCGTCGCCGCCGGGACGGTCCTCGCCGCTCCTTTCGTGAATCGGCTCGCGGTCGTCGAGCCCCTCGCCGGCGTGTGGGCCGCGCACCGGGACCCCGGCGACCTCTACGGCTACATCAACGGGCGCCCCCTGGACGACCCTCGCCTCGTGTCCAGCCGCCTCCCCTTCGCAGCCTGGCTGCGTGCCCGCCGGAACCCTTGCGACCTGCTCCTTGCAGGCCGCGCCGCCCCCCGCGCGCCCTTGAGCGACCTCGCCGCCGCGGACCCGCTCGTCGTTTGGCGCGTGCCGCGCCTGCGTCGGGAACACCTCGCCTGCCTGCCCGAAGCGCCGTGGGCCTACGTGGCAGGCGACGACGCCCTCCTCCTCCTCTGCGGATTCCCGCCCCCCGACCTCAGCGCACTGCGTGCGCGCGCGGGCGAACTCCCCCAGCTCGCCGCCGCACTCCGCCGGCTGGGCCTCGAGGACCCGCTTGCGGTCTTGTCCACTCTGGCCGCACCCCCCGCAGCCCTTTCCGCCGCCGCCATCGGCGAAGGCGGTCTGAGCCCTGCCGAGGTGCAGCGCGCCGGGGCGAAGGCCCTCCCCGCGGCGCTCGGCTGGACGAGCGCCGCCGGGGCCGACGCGCTCGCGGCGCTGGCCGAGCGCATGGCCCTGCGCGGCGCCCCGGCCGCCCTTCCCCTCGCCCGCCGCGCCGTCGCCGAGGCGCGGACCGCGCGCACCCTGCGCGCGCTCGGCGACGTCCTCCGGGCGATCCGAAAGGCCGACGAGGCCCTTCATGCCTGGCGCGAGGCCCTCGCGCTGGACCCCGCCTCGGTGGCCACCCGCCTCAGCCTGGCGGTCTACCACGAGTCGCGCCGCGAATGGCGCAAAGGTCTCGCTGTGCTCGGCCCGGCCCTGGGCGTGGACCCCGTCCGAGACCCCCAGGTCCACTACCGCCTGGGCAAGCTCTCCCTCGGCGCCAAGGACTACCGAAGCGCGCGCAAGCACCTCAGCGCCGCCGGAAGCTTCGCCGACGCTCCTCAGCTCCTCGAACTCGCCCGGCAGCTCTCTCGCGACGAGCCGGCCGCCGCCCGGCTCAGCCCCAGCCAACGCCTCGAGGCCGCAGGGCGCCTCGTGGCCCGCCGCGCCTGGGACGCCGCCGCCGAGGCCCTCCTGCCCCTGGCCCATGCCCCCCAGGAACTCGATCCCGACCAGCGACTTCGCCTGGCCGACCTGCTGGCCGAGGTCGCCCCCTCGCGCACCCCCGCGGCGCGGCGCCTCCTCCATCGCCTGGAAGCCGAAGTCCTTGCAGGGCACCCCTCCCCCGAGGAACCTCGGGTGGCCCTGCGACGCGTCGCAGCCCTCATCGGCGCAGGCGACCCCGCCGCCGCCGAATCCCTCGCCGCCTCCCTCCTAGACCGCCCGGACGCCGAAGTCGACGCCTGGCGCGCCCTCGGCGACGCGCGCCGCGCTCGCGGCGCGTGGCGCGGCGCCATCGAGGCCTACGAACGCTACCTCCAACAGAGCCCCGCCTCCTCGGTCCACACCCGGGTCTACTTGGCCATCGCCGACGCAGCCCGTCGCCTCGGAGACCGAGCCCGCGCCCTCCGCGCCCTCGAGGACGCCGAGCGGCTCTTCCCCGGACACCCTCGCGTCCGGCTGAACCTCGGCACCCTCCTCTGGGAGGAAGGACGCCGCGCCGCCGCGCGCAAGGCCTACCGGGCCTACCTGCAGGTGGCTCCCCCAGGCGACCCCGCGCGAGAGCGAGTCGAGCGCCTGCTCGGCGAACGCTGAGGGATCGCCGCCGGCGCCGCACCCCGCTGGTTCGCACGCGCCTCGCGGAATACCCTGGGTGCGTGCAGTTCGCCTTGGGACGGAAGCTCGGTCGCGGCCCCGTGGGGGCCTCCTACGCGGCGCGCCTCGCGGACGGCCGGCACGCAGTCGCCAAGGTCATCACCCGCCGCTTCCGCCAGAACCAGCGCCTCCTCGAGGAGGTGCTCAAGGACCTGCGCAGCTTCGTCGGCTTCCGCAACCCGAACGCCGTCGAAACCATTGCGGTCACCCGCTACGAAGACCGCGACGTGGTCCTCTACGCCCCTCTGCGCGGGGAGACCCTGGCCCGTCTGCTCGAACGGCGCCGTCCGTTGGACGTCCAACTCGCTCTGCGCATCGCCCGCGACGTGGGCCTGTGCCTCGCCCACGCCCACCAGCGCGGCCTGGCCGTGGGGGACCTCCGTCCCGAGAAGGTCGCCTTCGACCCCCAGGCGGGCGCCGCGGTGCTCGACCTGGGCCAGTTTCGCGCCTCATGCCTTGCCGCAGGGTACGGCCAGTACGGACTCACCTTCGGGCATCCCGGCTACTTGGCTCCCGAAGCGATTCAGGAAGGCCTCTACCAGCCGACCACGCGAACCGACGTCTACGCCCTCGGCGTGCTCTTCTACCAGCTCGTCAACGGGGAGCTCCCCTTCCCCGGCGATCCCACGGCGCAGCTCCACGCGCACCTCGAGCGTCCTCTGCCGCCGCCCACGCACAGCTCCGAGGTGACCCCCAGCCTCGCGCGCTGGATGCTGCGCATGACCGCGAAGCGCCCGGCCGAGCGCTACGCGGACGGAATGGCCGTCGTCAACTCGCTCTACGAACTTTTGGGCAAGCCCGGCCCCTTCCCGGTGGACCGGGCCACCGTGTCCAGCGGGAGCTGGGAACGCGAAGCCGCCGTCCGCGCAAAGCCCCCGGAGAACTGGTCGGAGTCGAAGGTCGTCAAGGCCTCCGCCGTGGTCGAAACCCCCGCCCTCGACGAGCTCTACGCCAGCGGGCTCCTCGAGCAGCAAGAGCTTCGCCCCGAGGCCGAGGCCGAACCCGAGCCCGAGCCCGCCCAGGCCGCCGCGCAGGAGCCCTTCGACCCCCACGCGCAGGTCAAGGTCAAGCTAGGCGAGAAGCTGGCGCGCGGCCCCGTCGGCGCCTCCTACCGCGGCTGGGTGGAGGGCGACCCGACCGAGCGGGTCGTGAAGGTGGTGACGCGCCGCTTCGAGCGCTACCCCGACCTGCTCGAGCAGATCCTCGGCCAGCTCCGCCGCGCCCAGTCGGTGGAGCACTCCACCTTGGTCAACGTCCGGCACGTGGTCCGGGTTGGCGGCCGCGACGTCGTGGTCATGGACCGCGCGGAGGGGCGCACCCTCCGCTCGGTCCTCCGCGCCGAGGGCCGCCTGAACTTCTCCAAGGCGCTGGGCATCACCAAGACCCTCGCCCAGGCCCTCGCGGCCATAGCGGACGGGCGCACCCTCTCGCACGGAGACATTCGCCCCGAGAAGGTCTACGTCACCGAGGCAGGGAAGGCGCGCTTGGCGGACCTGGGCTTCGCCAGCGCCTCGGCGCTGGCGGCGAACTACGGCCAGTACGGCATGTACTTCGGGCACCCGAGCTACTTGGCACCCGAGGTGATGCAAGAGAAGAAGCGCGAGCCAGACCTGGCCAGCGACATGTACGCCATCGGGGTACTGCTCTACGAAATGGTCTGCGGACAACCGCCCTTCCGCGGCCGCGACCCCCGCGAAACCCTCCTCTTGCACCTCAAGCAGAAGCCGCCCCCTCCGCCGCGAGAGCTCGCCGTCCCCACCCCCCTCGCCGAGCTCATCCTGCAGCTCCTCTCCAAGTCGCCGGCCATTCGCCCCTCTTCTCCGCGAGCGCTCGTCGACGCGGTGACGCGCGTCCAAAAGCAGGTTCTCCTCACCACCGGACTGCGGAAAGTCGTCGCGGTGGACGAATTCGACCTCGCCGACTCGGGGGACGAAGCCTCGGGCGCGCAGTGGACCCGAGAGGCAGTGCGCCACGCGGAGAAGACAGGCACCTGGAGCCGCGACAAGATCGGCAAGGCCCTCGGACAGGACTTCTCCCTCGGCGAGCTGACCACCTCCGAAGAACTCGATCCCCACCGAAACCCATTCCACGAATCGGGCTGAGGGAGCTCGGCGCCCCTCGCCCGTCCTCCGAGCGTGCGTCGCGACCGCAGGCGAATCGCCAGCCACCGCAAGGGGATCCTGCCCGTCGGTCTCCCGAAGCGAGGGTCGGCGCGACGCTTGTTGCGAAAGGACGAAAGGTGACTCCATGCAGGAGTGTGCGTTCTGCGGCCAGCCTCGCCGATCCGAAGAGGAACCCTGCCCTGCGTGCGGCGGAGAAGGAGATCGGCCGCGGAGGCCTGTTCGACGGGCGCTCGCCGCCTGGAGCCTGTTGCGCTCCGCATGGCCCGTTCTGGCCTTGCTTCCTCCCTGGGCTGTCGCGCTGGGCTGCTTTTGTTTCTCCAGCAAGGCCTGGACCCCCGTCCAGACGATCAAGGGCAGGGTCACTCCGGCTTGGTCCCTGCTGGGGACGTGTCTGCTGGCTTCTCTCTTCGTCCTAGGGGCCCCCTGGATCGGGAGCAACATGGGGGGCGTCAGCGCCCACTCCCGAGGGCTCGTTCGGCCCGCGACCAAGGCTCAGGCGGACCTCACCAGCGGCTGCCTGCGCATCTTCGTTCTCCTCGGTCTCTACGGGTACGTAGTGCAAATCCTCTGGGCGCTTCGTTGACGGCATGCGAAGTGGATCGCGCAGGTCTCCTCCCTGCCAACACCGAACGCGCTGCAGAAGGGAAGCGCGGTTCGGCAGTCCGCCCCCTCAGGGACGCACCCGTCACCGCACCATCGCGAGGCGGACCCTAGCTGAACATGCCCTCGACGAAGGTGTCCGCGTCGAAGGGGGCGAGGTCGGTGGGGCGCTCGCCGAGTCCGACGAACTTCACCGGAATGCCCAACTCTTCGCGAATCGGGACGATCATTCCGCCCTTGGCGGTACCGTCCAGCTTGGCGAGGACGATCCCGGTGACCTGGATCGCCTCGGTGAAGGCCTCCGCCTGGCGAATGGCGTTCTGGCCGGTGGTGGCGTCGAGGACGAGCAAGACCTCGTGCGGGGAGTCGGGCACGTGCTTCTTGCCTACGCGGGCGATCTTCTCCAGCTCGCGCATCAGGTTCTTGTCGTTGTGGAGACGCCCGGCGGTGTCGACGATGAGCACGTCGAAGCCTCCCTTGAGCGCTTTCTCGTGGGCGTCGTGGGCCACCGACGCGGGATCCGCTCCCTGCTGTCCGCGGGTGATCGCCACGCCAAGCCGATCGGCCCAGGTGTTGAGCTGATCGACGGCCGCGGCCCGGAAGGTGTCCGACGCGCAGAGGAGCACCTTCTTGCCCTGCTGGGCGAAGTAGTAGGTGAGCTTGGCAATCGACGTGGTCTTGCCACAGCCGTTCACCCCGCACACCAGGATCACCGTGGGCGGCTTCTCGGCCATGTTGAGCTTGCCGCCCGCGCCGCCGAGCTTCTCCTTGAGGTGCGCCTTCAGGTAGTCGAGCACCTGCGCCTGGCTCTGGATCTCCCCCTTTCGGTAGGCGGCCTTGAGCCCCTCGAGCAAAGCGTCGGTGGTCGCGACCCCGATGTCGGCGGCGAGCAGGATCTCCTCGAGGGAGCCGATCACTTCCTCGTCGATCTTGCCGCGGAAGGTCTTGCGGATCGCGTCGAGGAGGCCTCCACGGGTCTTCCCCAGCGCGTGGCGGAGGCGCTCGCGCGGGTCGAGGATCTCTGGCTCCTTCTCTCCGCCGCGTCGGCTCCGCCAAAAGAGGATCAGCAAGGTGAGCAGGACGAACAGGGCGAGACCCGCGGCGATGAGGTTGTCGCGGGTCAGGTAGGCCTCGAGGGTCTTCATGGCTCGCCGGCCTCCGCGGGCGTCGCCCGCCGCTGGTGGATCCGGTCGAGGATTCCGTTCACGAAGGCGCCGGAGTCCTTGGTGCTGTAGGCCTTGGCCATGTTCACGGCTTCGTCGATGGTCACCGCCGCGGGAATGTCCGGCTCGTGAAGGAGTTCGTACGCCCCGATCCGCAGGATGTTCCGGTCGATCACGGCCATGCGTTCGAGGGTCCAGTTTCGGGCGACCGTGGCCAGCTCGGCGTCGATGGCCTCCTGATGGCGGCGGACTCCTCGGACGAGGGACTTGGCGAACTCCGCCGCGTCGGGCGGCCTCACCTCGAGGCCCTCGACCAGCTCGTCGATGGCCCCGTCGTCGAGGTCGGAGCGCAGGTCGAGCTGGTAGAGCACCTTCAGCGCGGCCTCGCGGCCGAGGGTCCGAGCGCGCACCGTCACTCGGGGAGGTCCTCGAGGAGGTCGACCATCTCCAGGGCGGCGACCGCGGCATCGCGCCCCTTGTTCCCGGCCTTGGTCCCCGCGCGCTCGACGGCCTGCTCGATGGTGTCGGTGGTGAGGACCCCGAAGATCACGGGCTTGCCGGTGCGCGCCGACGCGGCGGCCACCCCCTTGGCGGCCTCTCCGGCCACGTAGTCGAAGTGGGCCGTCGCGCCGCGAATGACGCAGCCCAGCGCGATCACGGCGTCGATGGCCTCGCTGGCGGCGAGGCGCTCGCACACCAAGGGAAGCTCCCAGGATCCCGGTACCCAGGCCACGGTGATGGCCTCGGGAAGGACGCCGTGCCGCTCGAGTTCGTCGACGCAGCCGCGCAGCAGCTCCTTGGTGATGAACTCGTTGAAGCGCGCGCAGGCAATGCCCACGCGGACGCCCTCCCCGCGCGGCCGACCTTGCAAGACCTTCGCCATGAGCGCTCCGTCCTCCGGGCACGACCGGCCCGGCGAGTGGGCGGGATTCTATATCAATCCCCCGCGGGGGCCATTCCGAGCGGCCTCGGGGCCGAGGCGAGGCCCCGCCCACGGCGCTCCGACCTAGAATCCGCGCCGAGGAGGCCCCATGACCCGCGCCGCCGAGTCCCCCCTGCGCACGGCCCCGCCGTCGGTGCTCGCGCGCTGCCGTGAACTGCTCCGCGACCTGCTTCGCTTCGACACCACGAACCCACCCGGCGACGAAGGACCGGCCGCCGCCCGCGTGGCCGACGCCTTCGCGGCGGCGGGGGTCGAGCATCAAGTCCTCTTCTCGGAAGGACGCCCGAACGTGGTCGCCCGCCTGCCCGGCACGGGGGCGCGACGCCCCCTCCTGGTCCACGGGCACCTCGACGTGGTGCCGGCCGACCCCCGCCGCTGGACGCATCCCCCCTTCGAAGCCGTGGAGGCCGACGGCTGCCTCTGGGGCCGCGGCGCCATCGACTGCAAGAACATGGTCGCCATGGGCGCGGCGGTCTTGATCGGCCTCAAGGAGGCGGGGGTGCAGCCCGCCCGAGACCTCGTTTTCGCCGCCGTCAGCGACGAAGAGCTCGGCTGCGAACACGGCTCCCGCTTCCTGGTGGACGAACACCCCGAACTCCTCGAGGGAGTCGAGTACGCCCTCGGCGAAGGCGGCGGCTTCTCGGTCCACTTCGGAGGGCGCCGCTTCTACCCGATCATGACTGCGGAGAAGGGACTGGCCTGGCTGCGGGTCATCGCCGACGGCGAACCCGGCCACGGCTCCATGCCCGACCCCGACTGCGCGGTGAACCAGCTCGTCGCGGCGCTGGCGCGGATCACCCGGGCGCGCCTCCCCCTGCACCGCACCGAGGTCGTGGACCGCTTCCTGGCAGACTTGTCGCGCAACGCGCCCACCTCCGCCGCGCTGGCTCTGCGCCTCATGACGCAGAGCAGCCGCGTGCGCGACTTCGTGCTCGACCGCCTCTTCCCGGCCCCCGAGCTGGCACGCCCCTTCGGCGCCCTGCTCGCCAACACGGTGAGCGCCAACGTCCTGCGCGCTGGCGAAAAGACGAACGTGATCCCCGGGCGTGCAACCGCCGAGCTCGACGGCCGCACGCTCCCAGGACAGACGACGGCCGACCTGATCCGGGAGCTGGAAACCCTCGCCGGGCCCGAAGTTCGCTTCGAGGTCCTCCAGAGCGCGCCACCGACGGAGACCTCGCCCGACACCGAACTGTTCCGTCACCTGTGCGCGACCGTCCGCCGCCACGACCCGGAGGGCATTCCGCTGCCCGCGCTCTGCCCGGGCTTCACCGACGCGAAGCACTTCTCTCGCCTCGGAATCCGCTGCTATGGCTTCATGCCCCTCCGCCTCCCCCCCGACCTTCGCTTCGCCCGGCTCTTCCACGGCGACGACGAGCGCATTCCCCTCGACGGGCTCGATTGGGGCACGCGTGTCCTCTGGGACACGCTCCTCGGCGCCTAGCGCGCCGCGCTCCTGCGCGCCGCGCTCCGCAGGCGGACTTGACCCACCTTCGCCCGCCGGGTACACCCGCCCACCCCAGGAGGAGGCGGACCCGTGAAGGTTCTGGTGGTGGGAGGCGGCGGACGCGAGCACGCCCTGTGCTGGAAGCTGGCTCGTTCCCCCCAGGTCGAGCAGGTCTACGTTGCCCCCGGCAACGCGGGCTGCGCCGCCGTCGCGGAGCGGGTTCCCATTCAGCCCAGCCAAGTCGACGCGCTCACGGACTTCGTCCACGGACGCGGAATCGACCTGACCGTGGTCGGCCCCGAACTCCCCCTCTGTCTGGGCCTCGCCGACCGCTTGCGCAAGCTCGGGCACAAGGTCTTCGGACCCGGCAAGGAAGCCGCCCGACTCGAGGGGAGCAAGAGCTTCGCCAAGTCGCTCGCCCGCCGCCACAACATCCCCGGACCCGACTTCAAGGTCTTCACCGGAGAGAGCGCGGCCATCGCCTACCTCGAGCGGATCAAGGACGACGAATTCCCCCTGGTGGTCAAGGCCGACGGTCTGGCCGCCGGGAAGGGGGTGTCGGTGTGCTCCACCCGAGGCGACGCCATGCGCCACGTGCGCGACTGCCGCAAGCGCTTCGGCGAGGCCGGGCAGACCATCGTGATCGAGGAATTCGTCCGGGGCACCGAGGTCAGCGTGCAGGTCGTGACCGACGGGGAGACCCTGCTGGTCCTCGACCCCGCCCAGGACTACAAGGCGGCGCACGACGGCGGCCTCGGGCCCAACACCGGCGGCATGGGCGCCTACTCGCCCCGCCCCGTCGACTCCGAAGTCATGGGCCGGATCGAGGAGAAGATCCTCGTGCCCACCGTACACGCCCTGGCCCGCGAAGGGCAGGAGTTCCGCGGCGTCCTCTACGCGGGACTCATGCTCACGCAGACCGGACCGCGCCTGCTCGAATACAACGTCCGCTTCGGCGACCCCGAGACGCAGCCCACCCTCCTCCGCCTCCGCTCGGACCTCGCCGAACTCATGCTGCGGACTTGCGAAGGGACCCTCGGCGAAGCCGTCGTCGAATGGGACCCCCGCCCCGCCGTGACCGTCATCCTCGCCTCGGAGGGCTACCCGGGCTCCTACGCCAAGGGGCGCGAGATCACGGGGATCGAGGCCGCCGAGGCCTTGGGGGACGTGGTGGTCTTCCACGCAGGCACCGAGCGACGGGCCGGAAAGCTGGTCACCCACGGCGGCCGCGTCCTCTGCGTGACCGCCCTCGGCGACACGGTCTCCGCCGCCCGGGAGCGCGCGTACGAAGCGGCGCGCTGCATCCACTTCGAAGGCATGGTCTACCGCACCGACATCGCCGCCGAAGCCTGATCGCCCGGATCGGCCCCGAAGCCGGATCGCGCCTCGCAGGAAGCAGAAGCGCCCGTCCCTCCCTGGGCGGAGCCCGCCGGCGGGAGGGCCCTGCCGGCAGCGGCTCCTGCCGGCGGCCGGCGGCTCAGCGACCGATGTACTCGAGGAACTCGTCCTCGCGCATGAAGATCACGCCGAACTGGGTGGCGAGCTCGAACTTCTCGCGGAAGTCCTCGTCCTCCTCGTCGAGCACGACGACGAAGTCCGTCTCGGTGGTGACCTTGCTCTCCACCTTGCCGCCGAACTCGGCCACCTTGCGCTTCATCTCGGCCAGGTTGTAGGTGCCGTTGTGCGTCTTGCTGCCGAAGAAGACGAAGACCTTCTGCTCGTCCTTGTCGAAGAAGGGGTTGCGGATCAGGTCGCCCTTGACGATGGGGTCGTTGGGATCGGGCACGACCACCTTCTCGCCGGTCAC
The DNA here is from genome assembly GCA_003695705.1 of Planctomycetota bacterium. Taxonomy (GTDB): domain Bacteria; phylum Planctomycetota; class J058; order J058; family J058; genus J058. The sequence goes on along the minus strand of RFHU01000040.1, from coordinate 25,678 downwards.
GGGATCCTTGACCTCTTGCTCGAGCAGGATGGCGCACTGGCTCATGTCGGGCTCCACCCGGCGCACCTCGATCACGCCCTTCACCTTCTGCCGACCGCCCTTGATGTACTGGTAGACGTGGAACTGGGTGTTCCGCCGCAGCCCGTGGTTGCTGCCGAGGTCGATCCAGGCGTAGCCGAGGTTCGCATCGGCGTAGACGACTTCGCCATCCGGCTTGGCGTTCGCCGTGAAGGTCCGCTGCTCCTTCTTGGTGAGGTCCTTGATCTTGGCGAGGAGCTGGGCCTTCTCGCTCTCGAGGCGCGCCACCACGAAGGCGTTGTCGCGGGTGATCCGCTTGTTCTCCTCGCGCAGCTTCGCGATGTCGTCTTGCAGGACCTTCTTCTCCTGGTCGTACTTGCGCGCCTGCTCGAGGATCTGGTCGTCCGCGGCGGTCAGCCGGGCCCGCAGGTCGTCGATCTCCTTGTCCTTGGCGGCGCGCATCTTGTCCATCTGATCGCGGATGGAACGCACCTGCTCGTTGGCCCGAATGCGCTCGTAGCGGAGGCGAGGGATCAGGTGGATCACCGCCTTGAGCTGCTCCATCAGCTCCTTGCTGAGCTGGTTGAGGCTGCGGAAGTGGTCCATCTCGCCCCGGTAGCTGGCGATCTTCTCCCAGATCGCCTTCACGTCGGGATCCTGGATGTTCTTCCAGTCGTCGGTGGCGATCCACTCCTCGCTGAGGATGTCCTGCAGCGTCTTGTTCGCTTCCTTGAGGATCGTGTCGTCGTAGTGATCCTTGCTGAACTGCGCGGTCGGATCGCCGGTGACGAGCTCCTTGATGGACTTGTTCTCGGCGGCCAACTCCTTGACGCGCTTCTTCTCGTCTTCGAGCTTCCGCTCGGCCGAGCGAACCTTGGCCTCCTGAGCGGTCAGGTCTTCGTTGAGCTTGTAGCAGACGCCCAACAGGACGAGGGAGACCAGGATCGCGAAGATCAGGCCCACGAGGTAGACGGTGTTGCTGCCGCCCTTGGCCATGAGTCGTTCCTTCGGTAGCGCGGGTGTCCGGGGCTGGCCGCGCGCGCCGCCCCGGCGTTCGCGGCGCATTCTAAGCAGGTCTCCGGAACGGGGTCAACTGCCTATGTGCTTTGGACATAGGCGCCCTCCTCGATGACCGCTCGATGACGGAGGGCCGCTCCGGACGCGCGCGGACCGACGCTTTCTGCTTGACGCAATCGGCCCAATGGTTCATAACCACTGCACTTCCGCCGCAGGCGCGCCGTCCGCCGAGGACCCCTGCGGCTCCCCCCTTCGACCCCCTCCGAGATCGCCTTGCCCGTGTGCGCAGCCGGCCGCCTTCCGCTGACCATCCTCGTACAGGGGGGCGTCGCGAGCGGCAAATCTTCCGTCGCAAGAGCCCTCGCCGAACTCGGGGCCGAGGTCGTGGACTGCGACGCCCTCGGGCACGAAGCCCTGCGTCGGCCCGAGGTCGTCGCCCGCCTCCTCGAGGCCTTTGGACCCGAGGTCCTCGATCCCGAAGGGCAAGTCGACCGCGACGCGCTTGGCGCGCGGGTGTTCTCCGATCCGGCCGCCCTCGCCCGCCTCGAAGCCATCGTCCATCCCCTCATTGCGCGCTGGGTGCACGAACGCCTCGAGTCCCGGCGCACCCCCGAGGACCGCCCGCGCAGGGTGGTCGTGCTCGACGCCGCCGTGGCCGAGCGCATGGGACTCGACCGGAGCTGCGACCTGCGCGTCTTCGTGGACGTCCCCGCCGAGGTCCGCCGCCGGCGCGCTCGCGCCCAGCGCGGCTGGAACCCCGAAGAAGTCGACCGCCGCGAGGCACACCAAGAACCCCTGGACTCCAAGCGAGCCCAAGCCGACGCCGTCCTCCCCAACGACGGCAGCCCCGACGAGGCGATGGCCCATGTCAAGCGATTCTGGAAAGAGTTCGTCGAGCCGCAGCGCTAAGCGCAAGTCTTCTCCTCGCGCCCGCAAGGCCGATCGCGCGGCCGCCGGCGCCGCCACGGAGACCCTCACTCCGCCGGAAGGGGACGACGCCGACGCCCCCCCAGAGGCCGAAGCGGCGCCGTCCACCCCCAAGAAGAGCCGCGGGCGCCGCGGACGCCGGGGAGACGAAGACTCGGCCAGCGAAGACACCGAGGCCCGGGCTCGCGGTCGCCGCGGACGCCGGGGAGACGGCGACTCGGCCAGCGAAGACGCCGAAGCCCGCGGACGCGGACGCGGACGCGGGCGAGGCCGCGGACGAAACCGCACCCGACGAGCCCGCGACGAGGCCGGCGAGGGCGAAGCGGCCCCAGCGGAGACCCCGACCGACGCGGCACCGGAGGCTGCCTCCGGCGTCCCCCTCCCCGAGGGGCGGGAACTCGACGTTTCGGAGCTGCAGAAGCTGAGCGTCAAAGAGCTGTGGCAAGTCGCGCGCGAGTACGGCGTCGTCGACTTCACCGGCCTCAAGAAGCATCAGCTCATTTTCGAGTTGGTCCGTCGGAACCGAAACGGGACGACCTACGGCGAGGGCGTCTTGGAGATCCTCGAGCAGGGCTTCGGCTGGCTGCGCAGCCACCACTACAGCTACATGCCCAGCCCCGACAACATCTACGTCCCGCCCTCGCTCGTCCGCCGCTACGGCCTGCGCACGGGCAACCTGGTGCGCGGCGAGATCGCCCCGCTCAAGGACGGCGCCAAGTACCTCCCCCTCGCCAACGTGCAGAGCATCAACGGCGACGACCCCGAGCGCCTCGCCGAGATCCCGCACTTCGACGACCTCACCCCCCTCTACCCCGAGGAACGACTCTCGATCCTCCCCGAGGACCCCGGCCAGCTCGAAATGCGCATCTGGGACCTGCTGACCCCCATCGGCAAGGGCCAGCGGGGGCTCATCGTCGCGCCGCCGCGCACGGGCAAGACCGTCCTCCTGCAGAAGCTGGCCAACGCCATCGTCCGCGGCAACCCCGAGTGCTACCTGATCATCCTCCTCATCGACGAGCGCCCCGAGGAGGTCACGGACATGCAACGCACCGTGCCCGCGGAGGTGGTCGCCTCGACCTTCGACGAGCAAGCAGCCCGCCACGTGCAGGTGGCCGAAATGGTCATCAACAAGGCCAAGCGCATGGTCGAATACGGGCGCGACGTGGTCATCCTCCTCGACTCGATCACGCGGCTCGGGCGGGCCTACAACACCGAGGTCCCGCACTCGGGCAAGATCCTCTCGGGCGGCGTGGACGCCAACGCCCTCAAGGGGCCGAAGCGCTTCTTCGGGGCCGCACGGAACATCGAGTTCGGCGGCTCCCTGACGATCATCGCCACCGCCCTCATCGAGACGAACTCGCGCATGGACGAGGTCATCTTCGAAGAGTTCAAGGGCACCGGGAACATGGAACTCCACCTCGACCGGACCCTCGCCGACCGCCGAGTGTGGCCGGCCATCGAAGTCCGACGCTCTGGGACCCGCAAGGAAGAGCTCCTTTGCGACCCCGAAGAGCTGAAGCGCATCTGGGTGCTGCGCAAGGTGCTCAACGAAATGAACCCGGTGGAGGCCATGGAACTCCTCAAGTCCAAGCTGAGGAACTTCCGCACCAACGCCGAATACCTCATGAGCATCAACCCGGCGATCAACGAGATCTGAGCAGCGGCGAGCCTTTCCCCGCCACCGCCCTTGTCGTCCCGACCAAGCGCAGGGCAGCGGAGCAACCTTCGGGTGGCAACCGACGGCGGCGGTGTCCGGGGGCCCCCGGGCTTCCCTTCGCCGGTCTGATACGCTGACTGCCGCGAGCGCCGGAGCGCTCGGGGAGGGCGTCCGTGGCCGAGGAGCTCTTGGTCAAGCACCTGAGCGGTTCGCGTCGCGACGAAGAAGAAAGCTTCCGCGCCTTCCCGCTCCGCATTGGCCGCGCGGAGGAATGCGGCCTGCGCTTCGACCCCGAGCGGGATGCGAAGGTCTCCGCCGTGCACGCAGAGATCCGTCGCGACGAAGGTGGCGGCTTCGTCGTCGTAGACCTCGGCAGCACCAACGGCATCCTCCTCGACGGCCGGCGCGTGGAGGGCAGCAGCCCCCTGCCGCGGCAGGCCGTGCTCGAGGTGGGGGAGGGCGGCCCGCGGCTCCGCCTGCGCATGGTGGACGCCGCGAGCGGGATCAGCTTCGCCCCCTTTCGCCAGCACGCCGCCGCCCCCACCCCGCCCAAGCCCCTCGTGGCCACCGAAGTCGAGCGCCCGGCCTACGCTCCCGCACCGAGCTCCGGTTCGCGCCTCGCCGTGCTCGCGCTCGTCGTCGGTGGACTCCTCGCCCTCGCTGGCGTGCTTGCCTACGCCCTCCAGGCCCGCTGAACCCTCCGCGGCGGGCCTCGCCTTAGGGCGGGGGCACCTCGGGACCGCGCACGAGCAGGAACACGCCCACGGCGAGGAACAGCACCGCGCCGCCGTAGTGCAACCACCGCGGATCGAGGACGCGCGTCAAGCCGCGCCCGACCAAGACCGCCAGCGCCGAGGCGACGACCAGCGCGGCCGAGCTGCCAAAGAAGACCGCCCACGGGCGGTCCTTCGCTGCCGAGAGCCCCAAGGCCGCGAGTTGGGTCTTGTCGCCCAACTCGGCCACGAAGACGGTAACGAAGGCCGCACCAAAGAGGGACCACCAGCTCGCTTGGTTCACGTCGTTCGCTCCTCGCCCCACCATACCCTCGCGCCCCTCCTCCCTCCGAGCCACGGGAACAGCGCGCGGAGCAACGCTGCACGCTCCCGTGGCCGCCGGGGGCGCGGCCCTCGCCTGGAACCCTCCCCACCAAGACGAGACCCGCAAGCGAAGACCCTCCGACCCGGCCGCCGCCGCGAACGTGGGGCTCACCGCCGGTCGTGCCGGCGGAGGCAGGCGAGGGCGCGCTCGAAGTCGGCGGGGAGGGGAGCAACGACCTCGCACGGAGCGCCCGCGCGCACGAAGCGGAGCCGACGGGCATGCAGCGCGACCCGCGCGAGGAGGGGACGTTCCTCGCCCTTGTTCCGGTAGCGACCGCGCTTCAGCGCGGAGAGGAGGAGGGGCCCTCGGCCCCCGTAGGCAGCGTCGCACACGAGCGGATGGCCCAAGGCAGCGAGGTGCGCGCGGACCTGGTGCTGGCGCCCGGTCTCGGGGCAGGCGCGCAAGAGGCTGTGGCGCCCGAAGCGCTCGACCACCTCCCAGGCCGTCGCCGCCTCCTTGCCGCGTCCCCAGGTGACGGGCGGCCGGCCCCGGCGAGGGCGCCGCTCGACGGCGAGGGGCAGCTCGACTCGCCCAGTGTCTTCGCGCGGCGCGCCGTGGACGAGTGCGAGGTATTCCTTGCCAACCTCGCGGTCGGCGAACTGCCGGCCGAGTTCCCGCAGGGTGGCGCGATCGAGGGCGACGAGCACGACTCCGGAGGTCTCGCGGTCGAGGCGATGCACGAGCCGAGGACGCCCGGGCCGCGAAGCGAGGTGGTGCAGCACGGCACCCAGGAAAGGCCGCTCGCTGGCGCCGCGCTCGGCGACCACGGACACTCCCGCGGGCTTGAAGCAAGCCAGGAGGCCCGGGTCTTCGTAGAGCACCGCGAACCCGGGGAGGGGGGCGGGGGAAACCCGCTCGAGGCGGGCGAGCGCGCCGGCGGCGACGGAAAGCTCCTCGCCCGCGGCGAGGCGCTGCCCGGCCCCACACGCGCGGCCGGCGCGCAGCACTTGCCCGCTCGCGAACAGGCGCTTGAGGGCCGCGGTCGGCACGTCCGGCAAGGCGTCTGCCAAGACCCCCAAGGCTTCGAGCCCGTCCTCCGGGGCGGGGAACCGCCGTGCGCTCACGTCCGCCAGCGCGACTGCCAAGCGTGCGCCGCCACGGCAAAGGCAACCGCCACGTTGAGGGACTCCGCCCCGGACCGTCCGGGCGCAATCCGGACGCGCAGTCCGGCCCGCCGACCCACGGCCTCGTCGAGCCCTTGCCCCTCGGAACCGAGCAGGAAGAGGGAGCGGAGGGGGAGTTCCACGGCGTCGAGGGGCGCGCCTCCGTGGGCGACCAGGGCCACCGGCGTCAAGGCGGCGGCGTCCGCTGCCGCGAAGAGGGCCTCGGGACCCTCGGCCCGCGCGGGCGGGAGGTCGAGCAACGCGCCGGCGCTGCTGCGCACGACCTTGGGGCTGAAGGGGTCGTGGGTCCCCGGCAAGGTCGCCGCCCCGGCGAAGCCGAAGAAATGGGCCGTGCGGAGGATCGTCCCCAGGTTGCCGGGATCCTGCACCCCCGCGCAGGCCACCACCGCCCGCGCGACCGGCGCAGGAGAACCGCAGAGGGCGCCCAGATCGCTCCAGCGGACGAAGGCGACGCCGAGGAGCGGCTGGGGACTCTCGCTGGGGCACAGCTCTTCGTAGAGCCTTGCCTCGACCGGGTGGCACGCGACGCCCGCTGCCCGGGCGGCCGACAGTGCCTCCCGTACTTCCTCCGCATAGGTCGGCTGCTCGCGGTAGAGCACCTCCTCGATCAGGTCCGGCGAGCGGGCAAGCGCTTCGCGGAGCACCTTCGGCCCCTCGAGGAGAAAGCGCCCCTCCCGCCGTCGACCGCGCCGCTCCTGCAGCTTGCGGACGCGGCGCACCCGCTCGTTGCGCGGCGATCGGATCGGAGGCATCCCGTCGTGCAGCGGCGCCCTCCCCTCGGCACGAGCGCCCCTCGCGCCCTGGCCCCCGCGAGGCCGCGCGGAACGCTCCTGAGCTCGACCGGAAACGCCGGAGGCACGCCCCCGCGGTCCCGTCGCGCCTGGGTTCAATCCTCGCCTCGATGGCGCAGCACGTAGCTGAGGGCTTCCTTGCTGCACTGCTCGCAGTAGCCCATGGCGCGAAGGCGCTCGACCGCCTGCACCACCCGCTCCTGGTCCGCGGGCTCCACCAGCTCCCAGTCCTCGGTGCCGTAGCGGAGGATCTGCTCCTGGATCTGCTCGATGGCGGCCTCGCGCTCTCGGTGGTAGCTCGCGCGGAGGGCCTCCAGGATGTCGGAAAAAATCTCTCGGTAGGCCACCGGGCGACCGGGGTGGTCGATCACCCAGGCCGCGATGCGCACGATGAGGTTCTTGCGGAAGTCGGCGGGCTTCTCGTCGATGTCCATGAGCGATTCGACGCGCGCCATGAGGCGCTCGTCCGGGTCTTCGAGCTTCTTGGTGATCGGACTGAGGACCTTCTCGCCGCTGTCGTAGGCCTTCACGTGGCGGAAGTAGTCCTCGAAGAGCTGCTCGTAGGCGCGCTCCTCGACGAGGGCCAGGGCACGATGCACCTCGTCGCGCACGATCCGTCGGTATTCGGTCTCTACGTCGTCGGTCAGGCTCTCCACGTCGTGGTAGCCCGCCTCGGGCGCCAGGCGAAGGAACTCGTAGAGGCTCTTGTCCTCGCTGGCCTCCCGCACCGCCTCGAGGACCGCGAGCGGGGTGAGGCAGGGCCGATCGGGCAACAACGCCGCCTCGTGGAGGATCGCCATGATCTCGCGCGGGCTCGCACCCCGCCGCCCTTCGTAGGCCGCGTCGAGGAGGCCTTCGAACTCCTCTTCGGCGGTGTCGTATTCCTCGGCGAGGAGCGTGATGTTGGCTCGCAATTCCTTGCGCTCCACGTCGCTCCAATCGCGCGGCGGCTCGCCCGAATCGTAGAGCACCGCCTTCTCCACCGGGCGCAGGCGAGCGACCAGCCCGCTGAGCTCTCCCTTGTAGTTCCGCGGGTTGGGACGTCGCAGGCGGGTGAGCACGGCCCACAAGGCAACGATGCGCGTGACGTGGGGGGCGACGTGCTTCGACTCGGCGATGGCGTGGATCCGATCGGCGTAGAGGCGCTCCTCGACGGAGTAGCGGAGCAGGTAGGGTGCGCGAATCAGCTCGAAACGCCCCTTGAAGGAGGGGAAGTCGGGGTTCCGCTTGAAGAGGGTCAGGTTCTTCTCGTTGGCGGTGGCGAAGAACACGCAGTCGAGGTACGCGGTGGTGTCGGGAAGGCTGATGCTTCCCTTCTCGCTCGTGGTGAGCAGATACTTGGAGAGCTCCAGCGGGCGCTTGAAGAAATCCGAGTATTCGACGATCCCCCGGTTGCCGTCGACGAGGTCGCCCGAAAGCTCGCTGAGGCTGGACTGGTTGAGAATCGGCGGCAGGCGGTAGCTCTTCTCCAGGTTGAGGGGGCGCGAGCTGGCATCGACGTTCCGCTGCGGCTGAATGACCACCGCGCAGCTCCGGTAGCGCTGGCTGATGTCGATCCGCTCCACCTGCACGTGCTGCACGATTCGCCGCCAATCGCCTTTGTAGGCATTGGAGAGCGCGCGGTAGATCTCGCGGTTCTTGGCGCACAGGTCGCCGTGCCGGAGGAAGGCCGGCACGTCGGGGTCGGGCTCTCCGAAGAGGCGCGCAAGGACCTCCCCGCGCTCCTCGCTGGGAATGAGGAGCAGCGGGTGATCCTTGAGCTCGTCGCCGAGCTTGAAGGTGATCTCCTCCGCCGGCAGGTGGGCCAGGCTCCCGTCCTCGGGCAGGTCGCTGACCTTCTCGTGGAAACCCAACGCGGCGCGCTCGGCGCTGTCGGAGAAGACCCAGTTGAAGCGGTAGAGCGCCCCCTCGGGCAGGCTCGAGTAGTGGCGGAGGGCACCGATCAGGCACTCGACGAAGGTGGACTTCGCCGTGCCGTTTGGGCCGTGGATCATGAGCAGCTTGTCGACACGGCCCTTCTCGCAGAAGGAGACCAGGTGCTTGTAGACCGCGTTCTGTAGCTCCTCTTGGCCGAGGACCTGCGTCTCGCCGCCGTCCCAGGGTGCGTCGAAGAGCTTGAAGCGGCGTAGGGTGCGTCCAAGGCCACGGACCTCGGTGGTCCCGAAGTGGTCGAAGCAGTCCTTGAGGTAGCGGGCGGCGTCTCGGGTATGCCGGCGGGGATCGCGCGCCACCTCGGCGAAGTACTCGGCGAAGCTGAGGATCTGCTGGCGGGCCGCGAAGCGCTCCTGGCTGCGGCTGGAGACGAGTTCCATGAGGTCGTGCTCGACGCGCTGCTGGACTTGCTCCGCCATCGGGGCCTCCGCACCTCAGGATACACCTTGGACCCCGGCCGGGGCGTGGAGGACAAGTCCTTGCGCACGATCGACATGGCGCCTCGCGCGCCACGACCATCCCGCGCCCATCCCGGGCCTGTCGGATGGCCTGGGTAGCCTGCGTTCTCGGGTCGTGCGGCGGGAGGCCAGGCGCGGCCCGGGCTGTGGCGCCGCCCTCCGATGGGCGTCGCTGCACGGCCCACCCCACTGGAAGACAACGAGTCCCGACACGAGGAGGGCGAACATGCTCGTCGGCAAGGGTTCGCTCACGTTTCGCAGTTTCGACGTGAGCGGCAAGAACGCGACCCCCACCAAGGAACGAATCCTGGAGCGCCTGGAGACCTTCTCCTTCGCCGGGATCGATACCATCGAAGAAGGCTCCACCTACGGCTGGGTGGCCCCCGACCACCTCTTCGATGGGGACTTCGACGTAGCAAAGGTGTTCCGCGGCCGCTACGCGCTCTTCGCCTTCCGCGTGGACACGCGCCGAGTTCCCGGCCCCCTCCTGCAAGCCCACACGGCCATTGCCTGGCGCGCCGCCCTCGAAGCCGAGGGCCTCGAGCGCCTCAGCGCCCGCCAGAAGCGAGAGATCAAGCAGGACGTCAAGCGCCAGCTCCTCGCCGAAACGCCCCCTGCCCAGCGGGCCTACGGCGTTTTCTGGAACCTGCGCGGCCGCCGGGTGTTCCTCCAGAACACCTCGAAGTCGGTGGTCGAGGCCTTCCGCTCGCTCTTCGAGCGCAGCTTCGAACTCGAACTCACACCGCGTCTGCCGGGGCTCCAGGCCGCCGCCTTCGCGCGCGCCGCCGAGCGCCTCGACCCACTCAAGAACGCCCGTCCCCTGGACCTCGCCACCCGCTCCGCCCCGGTGGCGGTCGCCTGACGCACCGGAGCCGACTCATGAGCAACGACGAACTGGCCTTCGCGCTCGAGCGCAGCTTCCTCGCCTACGAGTTCCTCACCTGGCTCTGGTTCCGCTGCGAGGTCGAAGGCGGCAACTTCGACCTCGACGGCGTCGGTTCCGTGGGCGTCGCGGTCGACGACGGCCTCTCGCTCGCGCGCCTGCAGGACGACGAGCTCAAGGCGAGCCTGCGCGGAGGCAACCCGACGGGCCGCCCCGAGGCGGCCAACGCGCTCGCCGCGGGCCTCCTGCTCAAGAAGGCCCGCCTGGTGGTCGCCAAGGGCTCCCGGGAGTGGAGCTTCGGCCTCGACGCCGAGACCCTCGACCTCTCGGGAGTCAAGGTGGTCGACCCCCAGGCGGAGGAAGAGGAGCCCGAGGACGCCCTCGCCGACAAGCTGTCCTCCGCGGAGGAGCTGCGCGAGATCGTCGACGGCCTCTTCCGCGAGTTCCTCGCCCTGCGCCTCGACGACGAGTGGGAGGCCCTCGAAGTCGGCCGCCTCAGGGACTGGGTGCGCACCAAGCTGGAACGCGCCTGGCAGGTGGTGGGAACGGCGTAGCGGGTCGCCCGCGACGTCCGGCTCCGCCGCTCGGAGTCGTTCCGAAAGAGCGCGGGGAACTCCGCGCGACGGCAGCGTCTCTGCGCGAGGCGCCCAGGCGGCACGGAGTCCGTCCGACCCCGAGGAGCTCCAACTCCTGAGCCCCCCGGGCGCTCGGCCGCTTGCGCAGGGCGCCCTCGGGCCTCGTCGCCCGAGGCCCCCCCCGGCTCCGGGGACCCCCGGAAGAGCTTCCTGCTCCGCGGGCCAACGAAGGTGCAGGCGACACGACGCCTCGCGGTCGCGCACCGCCCGGCCCGGGGCGGGCAGGTCTCACGACGCCAACGCCCGAGGGGACCCGCGGCGCGGGCTCCCGGACTTGGCGCGCGGGGCCTTCGACGGCTGCCCGCCCGCCGGCGGGCTTGACGAAGCGCGACCCGTGCCGGTCAATGGGTCGGCATGCGCCCCCCCACCAAGCCCTGCCCGCACTGCGCCGAAGAGCTCCCCGGCTTCGCCGCCAAGTGTCGGCACTGCGGCGAGTTCCTCCCCGGCGCCCTACCCCGCGCCGAGCCCTTCGCGGGCGCGGTGTTCTCGTGCGCCGTGGGCTGGGTCCTCGTGGCGCTCGCCTGCGTTGCGGCCATCATCGCCGCGTCGGCCGTGTCGGACGGTGCCGCCAAACTGCGCCGCGGCACCGACGAGCGCGAGGTGGTGGCGGAGCTGCGGCGCCTGGCGGAGGCCCAACAACGCTTCCAGGAGCGCGATCCCGACGGCGATGGTCGCCCCGACTTCGGAACCCTCGCCGAGCTCGGCCAGGCTGGGCTGATCGGCCCCGACCTCGCCAGCGGCCTCGCGCACCGCTTCGTGTTCCAGGTCGGCGTCTCGGTCACCGCGCCCGAAGAGCGCTGGCTCGCCATCGCTTCGCCCATGGACCCCGACCCCAACCAGTCCCGCTACTACGCGGTCAACCACACCGGGGCGGTCTACCGCTCCTACGCGGCGATCCCCCTCGATCGCCACCGCTGCGAGTTCCCCGCCACGGCCGTCCCCGTGTCCACTTCCCCTGCCCTCCGCTGAACGAGCCGCTCGTGACCCAACCTTCGCCCCGGCCGAACGCCGCGACCGATTTCATCCGTGACCGCATCGCCGCCGACCTGGCCAGCGGCAAGCACTCCACGGTCATCACCCGCTTCCCCCCCGAACCCAACGGCTACCTGCACCTCGGACACGCCAAGTCGATCTTCCTCAACTTCGGCCTGGCCGAAGAGTTCGGAGGCCGTTGCCATCTCCGCTTCGACGACACCAACCCCGAGACCGAAGACCCCGAGTACGTCGAGTCGATCCAACGCGACGTCCGCTGGCTCGGTTGCGACTGGGGCGACCACCTCTACTTCGCCTCGGACTACTTCGAACGCCTCTACGAACTGGCCGAAGAGCTCATCAAGGCCGGCAAGGCCTACGTGGACAGCTCCAGCGAAGAAGAGATCCGCGCCCTCCGCGGCACCGTCACCGAGCCCGGACGCCCAAGCCCCTACCGAGACCGATCCGTGGAGGAGAACCTCGACCTGTTCCGGCGCATGCGCGCCGGCGAGTTCCCCGAGGGGAGCCACGTCTTGCGCGCGAAGATCGACCTCGCCGCCAAGAACATGAAGATGCGGGACCCCCTCCTCTACCGGATCCGCAAGCGTCCCCACTACCGCACCGGGGACACTTGGTGCGTCTACCCCTTCTACGACTACACCCACTGCTTGAGCGACGCCTTCGAGGGGATCACGCACTCCATCTGCACCCTCGAGTTCGAGAACAACCGCGAACTCTACGACTGGGTGATCGACAACCTCCGCGAGCACCTTCCGGCCCGTCCCGAACAGATCGAGTTCGCGCGACTCGACTTGAGCTACACGGTCATGAGCAAGCGCAAGCTGCTTCAGCTCGTCCAAGAAGGGATCGTCGCCGGCTGGGACGATCCCCGCATGCCCACCCTCTCCGGGCTTCGCCGCCGCGGGGTCACCCCCGACGCCCTGAGGACCTTCTGCGAACGAATCGGCGTCGCCAAGACGAACAGCACCGTCGACGTGCAACTCTTCGAACACTGCGTGCGCGACGACCTCAACCATCGCGCCCCTCGCGTGATGGCCGTCCTCGACCCGCTGAAGGTGGTCATCACCAATTACCCCGAGGACCGGAGCGAGGAGCTCGACGCCAGCTACTGGCCGCACGACGTGCCGCGCGAAGGGAGCCGCAAGGTCCCCTTCTCGCGCGAGTTGTTCATCGAGCGCGACGACTTCCGCGAGGACCCGCCGAAGAAATACAAGCGCCTCGCGCCGGGCCGCGAGGTGCGTCTCCGCTACGGCTACTTCATCGTCTGCGACGAGGTCATCAAGGACGAAGCGGGCCGCGTGGTGGAACTCCGCTGCACCTACGACCCGGCGACCCGCGGCGGCGCCGCGCCCGACGGGCGCAGCCCCAAGGCAACGCTGCACTGGGTCTCGGCCGCCCACGCCATCGACGTCGAGGTGCGCCTCTACGATCGCCTGTTCCGCGCCGAGGTCCCGGGCGCCGATGGGCGGGACTACCACGAGGACCTCAACCCCGACTCGCTCGTCGTGGTCCGGGCCAAAGCGGAGCCCAGCCTGGCCACCGCGGGACCTGGGGAACACTTCCAGTTCGAGCGTCAGGGCTACTTCTTTGCCGACCCCGTCGACACCAGCCCCGGCGCCCCCGTCTTCAACCGGACCATCGGCCTGCGGGATTCCTGGGCGAAACGCTCGCAGCCCAAGGGCTCCCGGCCGGCGGCTCCGTCCCGTCCTCGGCGCGAGGCCCCGACCGGAAGGAGTTCCGCCCCTCGGAGCCGCGACGACTACCTCGCCGGCCTCCCTCCGGCGGCCCGCGAACGCTTCCTGGCCTTCGAAGCCCGCGGCCTCCCCTGGGGGGACGCCCGCACCTTGGCCACGGAGCCGGCGTTGGCCGACCTCTTCGCCGAGGCCACGCGCCACCACGACGACCCACGCGCGGTGGCCAACTGGGTGGTCAACGACGTCGCGCGCGCCCTCAAGACGCGCAGCGAGCTCCCCTTCGGCGGCGAGGCCTTGGCCGAACTGGTCGAACTGGTCGCGACGAATCGCCTCTCCACCAAGCTCGCTCGGCGCGTGTTCGAAGAAATGCTCGCCAGCGGAGAACGACCCGCCGCCATCGTGGAACGAAAGGGCTGGCGACAGCTCACCGACCCCGCGGAGTTGCGGCCCCTCGTCGAGGCGGTCCTGGCCGCGGACCCGGAGCGCGTCGCCGACTACCGCGGCGGCAAGGAGAAACTCCTCGGCTACTTCCTCGGGCAGGTCATGCAACGCAGCGGCGGACAGGCCGACCCCAAGACGGCGCGCGAACTCCTCCGCTCGGCACTCGCCGAGGAGCGCGGCGAGGCGCGGTGAGCTGGGCCGAGCCCTGCGTCGGGCCCGCCCGCCTGGTTCAGCGACCGGTCAAGCTCCGGTAGAGTTCGGACGCCTCCCGGCGCACCACGCCGTCCTGCTCCTTGCGGGCCATTTCGCGCAACTGCGGGAGGGCGCGGCTGAGGATCACCCGCGCCTCCTCGTCCTCGAGCGCCTCGGTGAGCTTCTTGCCGGCCAAGCGACGGATCTTGAGGTCCGGGTCGCGGGAAAAGACTTCCAAGAGCTTCTGGACCGCGCTCGGTGCTTGGAGGGCCGCGAGGCCGAGGACCGCGTAGTGCCGGACGGCGTACTTCCGCTCGGCGGCGAGGTAGGGTTCGAGCTGCTCGACGGCCTCCGCGGCGGGAATCTTCTCCAGCACACGCCGCGCGGCGTCGCGCAGGGCCTTCTCTTCCTTGCTGCCGCACACGACGAGCACCAAGGCCCAAGTGGCCTCGGTCAGCGCGTTCTTGCGCACCCCCGACATGGCGGCCAGGCGGACCCGCGTGGGCAGCCGCCGGTCCTTCAGCGCGCGCAGGAGCAACGCGTTGGCTTCCTCGGTCTCCGCCGCAGCGAGCAGTTCCACGGCCAAGACCTGCCGTTCGACGTCGTCCTTGGCCGCCAGCAGCGCCGAAGCCTGCTGGGGATCCTTGCGGACGAGGCTCACGAGCAGTTCGTGGCCGTCCTTGCGCGCCCACTCGAGGCCACGCTTGTCCACCAGCTGCGCCAGCGCGTCCGCCGGCGCATGGCCTGTGGCGATCAGCGCCCGCAGGACGACCGCGTCCTCCGTGTCCCGCGGGAGCTGCGCCGCAAGAGCCTTCGCGCGCTCGTCGGCGCCCTCGCCCGGCGTTCCAAGGAACTCGATCAGGGCTCGCCAGGCTGGTCCGGGCGCCCAGGAGAGTGCCTCGATGGCCTCTCCGAAGGTCGGCGGCGACTCCTGCAGGTCGTTGGCCAGATAGACCACGACCGCGTCTTCGGGGATGTTCGCCGCGGCCAGCTTGCGCAAGAGCCCCAGGCGGGCCCCCGGCGCGGTGTGGAAGCCCTGCTCGCGCCAGAGGCGGTAGGCTCGCTTGCGCGCCTCCTCCGAGGCGCCGCGCACGATCAGATCCTCGAGCACCTCGCGCCGCCGGTCGCCCAGCGCCTCGAGGGAGCGCCGGACGAAGTCGGGGCGCACCCCGAGCGAAGCGAAGTCGCGCGGGTCGCTGAGCTCGAGGGCCAAGAGGGTCCGGCCGGGCTGCATGGCGCTGCGACGCCGGTACTCCGCCTCCAGGCTGCTCGCGTCGTGGGTCTCGCGCGGGAGCCACACCTCGAGACTGAAGATGTCCGGGCGAAAGGTGTGGCCGAAGTGGAGCCCGAGGCCAAGGACGAAGGCGAAGACCAGCAAGTAGCCGAAGCAGCGCATGAGCCGGTGGCCCAGGCCCAGGTGCTCGGCGGCAAGGTCGACTTTCGGCGGCCCCTTGGGCTCGGCCGCGCTCACGGCCATCTGGAAGGCGATCCGCGAGTGGGCGCGCGAAGGGCGCTCGGGCTCGTCGTCGCGAGCGCGGGCGCGGCGCGCGCCCACCCCTTCGGTGCGGCGCGGCTGGAAATCGCCGGCGTCGAGCCGAGCGGTGGCCCCGCGCTGGATCGCCCGGGGCTCCAAGGCGCCGTCGACCTGGTCCAGCGGCCGCGTCGGCGGTTCGCCCCAGGCCGGCGCGCCAAAGGCGCGCGTGGGCGGCTCGCTGCTGACGAAGCCGTCGCGCGCGGGCCGAACCCTGGGGGCGCGGGACGCGCCCACCAGCTCGTCGGCGACGTCGAACCAGGTGGCCTCTCCGTCGGCGATGCGCGTGAGCGCGTCCGCGTCGCGCTCCCGCGCCTCGTGGAGTAGGGCCACGAGGAGGTGCAGCTGGTTGCTGCTCGGACTGCGACTGGGCGAAGTCCACACGGTGGCGGCCACCAGCGCCCGCTGCTGCTCCTGGTAGCTGATCGTCAGACCGACCCGCGCCTCGTTGAGCTGATCCATGGCGACGCACAGCTCTTCGGAGAAGTCGTCGACCGGGTAGCAGAGGACTTCCTCGGCCCGCACCACGCGCTCGGTCTCGTCGACCCACACGCTGACCACGTGCTGGCCCCCCGGATCGCGGACCACGAGGCCCCCTCGATCCTCTTCGACGCGCAGCCCCTGCGCCCCGAGGCCGCGGGCGACGTCCTCCTGCAAGGTGCTCACGAGCCGCTCCCCTCGATCGCGTGCGCGATCGCGCCATTGCACGACGGTACGACGTGCCCAAGACGCAAAGGAGTCGGCCTCCCTCTGCTCCTCGGCAGAACGCTACCGAAGCGCGCGCAGCGCATCCTTGACGAGCCTCCAGGGACGCCCCTCCTGAATCTGCAGAAGGGTGTCGGCGAAGATGGCCTTCTGCGCGCAGAGCCCGGCCAAGATCTGTCGCAGCTCCCGCGGGTGAAAGGGGGGCGCTTCGTCGAGGTTGGGGAGCAAATCGTGGCGCACGAGCAGCACCGAGTCGCTCGGTCCCTCCCCCTCGCTCACGTAGAAGCGATACGTCTGCACCTCGGCGTTCAAGTAGTTGATGGCGAGGCGCAATTCCTCGCTCGGCTGCCCCTCGAAGGTAGCCAGCGCACCCTCCACCGCCAGGATCCCCAGCCCCTCGGGAAAGCGAAATGCGAACTCGATCGGCTCGTAGGAGCCAGGGGTGTATTCGCAGCGGAGGACCCCGTCCCGGCCTCCGCGCAGCACGAGGCCGAGGTCGTCCGCAACGGCCCGAAAGGCGCTCTCGACCGCGGGACCCCCCCTCGCCTGACCCTCGATGTCGGGGACGAAGTTCATGGTGGTGGAGCCTAAACGGAGCGGAGAGCCCGCGCCACCCGGTCGCCGCCTCTTCGCCTTGGACACGCCTGCGGGCGGCCTCGCGGCGAAGCCGCGCGGGCGTCCGCGAACCCTTCCCGACGAGGAGCCAACGCGCTCAGGCGCGGACCGCTCCCCCACCCGCGGCCGAGCGTCGACGCGCCTCGCGCGCCTTCTCCCACTTCTTGAGCTTCTTCTTGCCGGGCTCGCCGAGGAGGCGCATGGCGTCCCCGAGGCGCCCCATGCCCCGCGGCTTGCCAATCAACTCCATGGTCTCGAAGAGCCCCGGCGACTCGGTGCGGCCCGTCATGACCACACGCAAGGTCATGAACAACTCGCGCGCTTTCCACCCCGTCTCCTCCTCGCTCGCAAGCGCCCGGCAGGTCTCCTCGAGGGCCTCGTGGTGCCAGGGATCGAGGCGATCGAGGGCCTCCTGCACGATGCGCAACGCGAACCATGTCTCTTCCTTGCTTCTCCCCTTGGGAACGAGCCCAGCGACCGGCTCCCGCTCCGGCAGAGGCCGCTTGCGGGTCTCCGGGGTGGCGTGCTCCACCCGCCCGAAGAAGAAGCTCGTGACGTCGAGGAACTCGCCCAGCGTCTCCGTGCGCGGCTGCGCCAGCGCGCACACCCGACGCAGTTTGTCCTCGGCGAACAGGTAGCCGCGCACGGCCTCGACGTAGGCGTCGGAGGGAAGGGCCCGCAGGTGCCGTCCGTTCACGTAGCGGAGCTTCTCGAGGTCGAACACTGGCCCGCCCAGGGAGACTTCTTCGAGGCGAAAGTGCTCGAGCATGGCGTCGAGCCCGAAGATCTCCTCGCAGCTCCCGTCCGGGTTCTTGGGGCCGCCCCAGCCCATGAGGGCCAGGAAGTTCAGCAGGCCCGCGGGCAGGAAGCCGGCCTCTCGGTAGTAGAGGATCGACGTAGGGTTCTTCCGCTTGGAGATCTTGCTCTTGTCGTGGTTGCGCAGGAGCGGCATGTGGCAGAGCACCGGCATTTCCCAGCCGAAGGCTTCGAAGAGGACCTTGTGCGTCGCCGCAGAGGAGATCCACTCCTCGGCGCGAATGATGTGGCTGATCTCGAACAGGTGATCGTCGATCACGGAGGCCATGTGGTAGGTGGGGAAACCGTCCTGCTTGACCAGGACCTGGTCCTGGAAGTTGTCCTGCTTGAGTTCGATGGGACCGCGCAGGAGGTCCTCCACCACGACCGAGCCCTCCAGCGGCATCTTCAAGCGCACCACGTGCGGCTCTCCTGCTGCGGCCCGCCGCGCCGACTCCTCGGGGTCGAGTTCGCGGCAGTGGTTGTCGTAGCGCGTCCGCTCCTTGCGCGCTTGCTGCTCGGCGCGCAGCTTCGCCAGTCGCTCGGGCGTGCAGAAGCAGCGGTAGGCTCCGCCGCGCTCCAAGAGGAGTTCGGTGTGCTCGCGGTAGATCGCAGTCCGCTCGCTCTGCCGGTAGGGCCCCTTGGCCCCCCCTTTGTCGGGTCCCTCGTCCCACTCCAGGCCCAGCCAGCGCAGGGCCTCGAAGATCTGCTCCTCCGAGCCGTGGCGGTAACGGGTCCGGTCCGTGTCGTCGATGCGAAGCACGAAGCTGCCCCCGTGCTGCCGAGCGTGGACCATGTTGACCAGGCCCATGTAGGCGGTCCCCACGTGGGGGTCTCCGGTGGGGCTGGGCGCAATGCGGGTACGAACGGGCCTCTCGCTCATGGACTGCCTCCGCGGGCGCGAAGACTCTACCCCATGGAGGCCTCTGCGCACGCGCGGGCGAGGCGAGCTCGGCCCCCTCGGCGCGGAGGGGATCGAAGGCCCTCCGCGCGCGCGGACCGAGCCCCCTCCCCGCTCGCCGAGACCTCGCAGAACGGCGCCCCCCAGGCTGCTAAGCTCCCACGCGGTGAGCTCTCTCTTGCTGCGTTCCCTGCTGGAGGCCTACCGGGCGGCGCTGGCCCCGGCGGCCGCGCGCTTCGAGCTCGCCGCCCGCCTCCCCCGCGTAGCGCAGCGAGCGCGCTTCGTCGCCCTGCGCGAGCGGGCCCGCGGGACGGCCTTCGCTCGCGACCACGGGCTCGAACGCATCCGCACGGTGGAGGACTACCAGGACGCCGTCCCCGTGCGGGATTACGCCGGGCACCTGCCCTACCTCGAGCGTATGCTGCGCGGAGAGCGACGGGTCCTCACCCGAGAGCACCCGCGCCTCTTCGAGCGGACCTCGGGCTCCACGCAGGCGAGCAAGCTGATCCCCTACCCACCGGCGCTGTTCGCCGAGTTCTCGGCCGCCACCGGTCCCTGGCTGTTCGACCTCTACACCCACCGCCCGGCCCTGCGCGAGACGAGCGCCTACTGGTCCATCTCGCCCCTCGGCCGGCGCGAGGCGCGCACGCCGGGCGGCGACCCCATCGGCCTCGTAGACGACACGGAGTATTTCCCCCCGGCCGTGCGCGCTCTGCTGCGGCAGGTCCTCCCCGTCCCGCCGCAGGTGGCCCGCCTGGAGGACGTCGACCGCTGCCGCTACGTCACCCTCCGCTACCTGCTCGCGGACCGCCGCCTGGGCCTCGTCTCCGTGTGGAGTCCCAGCTTCTTCACGCTCCTGATCGACCGTGCCCGCGCGCACGCCGACCGGCTCGTAGAAGACATCGCGCACGGCACGCTCTCCCCGCCGGGCGGTCCTTCCCCGCCGGAGCTCCGCCTCCGCCCGCCGGAAGCCGACCCCGCGCAGGCCGAGGCGGTCCGCGCGGCCTTCGCCGAGCCGACACCAGACCTGCGGCGCGTTTGGCCGCACCTCCGCCTGGTCAGTTGCTGGACCGAAGGCGCCGCCGCCGCCCAGCTCCCCGCCCTGCGCGCCCTCCTCCCCCCCGACGTCGAGGTTCAGGGGAAGGGCCTCCTCGCCACCGAAGGGGTGGTTTCCTTTCCCCTCCTCGGGCACGAGGGCTCCGTGCTCGCGGTCGCCGGCCACCTGCTCGAACTGCGCCCCCTCGACGACCCCGCAGGGCGCCCGCTCCTGCCTCATCAGGTCGACGTGGGCGAACGCTACCAGCCGATCCTCAGCACGGCCGGGGGACTCTACCGCTACCCGCTCGGCGACGCCCTCGAAGTGATCGGTCGCTACCGGCGGACTCCTCGGGTCCGCTTCCTGGGGCGCATCGACGGCGTCAGCGACCTGCGCGGCGAGAAGCTCGCTCCCGCCTTCGTCGACGCAGTGCTCGACGAGGCCCTGGCCGAGGTGCCCGGCGTCCGGTTCCGCCTCCTGGCCCCCACCCCCGGCGACCCTCCGAACTACACCCTCTACCTCGAGGTCCCGCCCGGACTCTCCTGCGACGAGGTGGCAGCGGCGGTGGAACGCGGCCTGCGGTCCAACCCCCACTACGACTACTGCCGGCGGCTCGGGCAGCTCGACCCCGTCGCCGCGGTGGCGGTGTCGGACGGCCTCGCGCGCTACGAGGCCGCGCTGACCCAGCGCGGCCAACGCGCAGGCGACCTCAAACCCCCCGGGCTGCGCCGCGAACCTTTCTGGCACGAGGTACTCGCGCAGGACCGCCCCGACGCCGCGCGCGCCTGAGCAAAGAGCTCAACGCTGCCACTTGGCCGCCAGCCACTCCCACAGGAACCACAGCACGCCGAGCGGCCCCGCCGCGCAGCGCCAGGCCGCACGGCGGTGCGCGAAGGCCGCGGAGCGGTCGCCGGCGAAGCCCGGGTAGAGCTCGCGGGCGGGAGCGAAGCCCTGCCGCGCGGCGGCGGGATCGCCGGCGAGGAGCGACTTGCCCAGCAGGTGCACGAAGCCGTAGAAGCGCCCCAGCTCCTGGCCGTCGCCTGCGCGGAGGAGCTCCGCCGCCGCGTCGACCTCGCCGTCCAGGGCGCGCTCGAAACCGAGCAGGACGGAGTGCAGGTGCGTGGTGTGGTCGGGCGGGAGCGCCAGCGCTCCCTCGAGGACCTCCCGCGCGCCGTGGACGTCGCCGTGCTCGAGGTACGCCAGCGCCAGGTTGGTGAGCATCCAGGGCCGCGCGTCCTCGCGCTCCCTCCAGTCGGCCAGCCACTCCCGCGTGCGCGCCGAGAGGCCGAGGAAGTTGTAGGCGTAACCGACGGTCCCCCAGAGCTCGGGGACGGAGCGCAGCTCCGCAGCGCGCTCGCGCACGTGGCGTTCCAGGGCCTCCACGCGGTCGGCGCGGTCTGCGCGATCGGACTCCGCGAGCCGCTCGAGGTAGGCGACCTCCGCCTGCCGCCCGAGCGAACCGTGGAGGGATCCCACGACCTCCCCGCAGCCAAGGAGCCTCCCCAGCCGGTCCTCGACGCCAATCCACACGCGTCCCACCCTGGGGCAAGCCTCGGGGTCGCCGAGCGCCTCGTTGAGAACGCGCGCCACGCCGCGACTCCAGCCCCGCTTGCACAGCCTCTCCGCGGCGCGCTCCAAAGGGCGCCCGTCCTCGCTCAGGGCACGCGCCAGGCGGGCCAGAGCGGACAGCGCCTCCTTCCTTCGCCCCCGCGCTGCCTCCAGGGAAACTACCCGCTCCCACACGTCCTCGTCGCGCGGGTAGGCCTCCGCCAGGCGGACGAGGATTCGCTCGGACTCGTCGAAGTCGCCCTCCGCGCAGAGCATGTCGGCCAGGCGCGTCCCCGCGAAGAACGCCGTCGGGGCGTGCTCCAGAGCGCGCGCGAAGGCCTGTCGGGCGCCCCGCTCGTCGCCCGTGCGCAGGAGCGCCGAGCCCAGGTGCGACAGCGCCAGGTCGTCGTGCGGCGCCAAACGCACGAGCCCTCGGGCCGCCTCCAGGTGCCCCTCGTCGTCGCCTTCCGCGCGGCACCAGTCGGAGAGCCGCAGCCAGCCCCAGTAGTAGGTCGGAGTCCCCTCCAGGACGCTGCGCATGGCCGCGATCGCCTCCCGGCGATCTCCCCTCTGGGCCAACACCCAGGCCCGACGGCCGCGCAGGATCAGCGGCGGTCCTTCGGAGAAGGCCGGCGGCTCGCAGGCCGCGAGGGCTTCCTCGTGATCGCCGGCGCTGGCGAGTCGCTCGGCGCGCTCGTCGTAGGCCTCGGCGAGGTGCGGGTCGATCTCCAGGGCACGGTCCAGGGCCGCCAGGCAATCGTCCTCTCGCCCGCGCGGCGTCATGCGCGCGACGCGCAGCCACGCCTGCGCGTCGCGCGGCCTCGCTGCGCACAGCTCGCGCGCCAGGGCCAGGGGGCGCTCGGGCACCCCGAGCGCCGTCGCCCAGCCCTCGAGGCGGGCCCACCCTCCGCCGGGCCCGTGGGGATCGATGCGCAGGGCCTGCTCTTGCTCCTCGAGGGCGGCCTCCCGATCGCCGACCTCCCAGCGCACCTGCGCCAGCAGGTTGCGCAGGTTTGCGTCGAAGGGCGCGCGCGCCACCTCGGGCTCGAGAAGCGCGCGCGCCTCGGCGAAGCGGCCGCGACGCAGGTGGGCGCCCGCGAGAACGCGCACCGTGCTGCGCTCGGCGGGATCGACCACGAGCAAGCGCTCGAGGGTCGCCACCTCGGCCTCGTCGTCACCGCGCAACCGGTGCACCCAGGCGAGGTCGCGGCGCACCTGGCTCTTGAAGGGAAAACGGCGCAGAGACTCTTCGGCGACCTCCAGAGCATCGTCGAGGCGCCCCATGTCGCCGAGCTGGCCGACGAGCGCCGACCACGACTGCCAGAGCTCCGGGAAGGCCTCGCGACCCGCGCGCAGCAAGACGAGGACCTCCTCGGGGTCGCCCGCGCCACGAAACTCCTCGTAGATCGCCAACAGGGCCGCGCCGTAGACGCGCTGCCGACCCAGCTCTTCGCCGAGGAAGGCGAGGGCCTCCTGCCGATGCTCGGGGCGCTCGCAACAACGCACCAGGCGCTCGATGGCGAAGGGGTAGTCGATGTCGAGGAGCAACGCCTGCTGGAACGCCGCGCGGGCTTCCTCGAGTTCCCCCGCCTTGCGATGGAGGTCGCCCAGGATCCCGTAGGCGGCGCAGGAGTGCGGGTCGAGCCGCAGGGCCTCGTCGAGGGCCTCGTGCGCCTCGGCGAAGCGGCGGCGGTCCCCGAGCACCACGGCCAGCTCGCGCCAGGCCCAGGGGTCGCGAGGGTTGTTGGCGATCATTTGCCGCACCACCGCCTCGCGCCGCTCCTCGTCGCCTTCGCGGAACCAGCCGAGGAGCTGCTTGAGCAGGACCTGGTTGTGGGGTTGCTGCCGCTGCACCTCGAGTAGGTGCTCGACGGCCGCGGCGCGCCCCTCCGTCTCGGCCAGCAGTCCGGCGAGCTCTGCGTGCGCCTCCACGCTCAGGGGGTCGGCGTGGACGACTTCTCGCCAGCGCTCGATGGCCTCCCGCGGCTGCGCCTCGAGGCGCGCCACCAGGGCGGCCGTCCGCAGCCAGGCGATCCGGGCGACGCGTCCCTCGGCCCGCCCGAGCAGCTCCCGGGCACGCGACAGCTCCCCTCTCCGTCCGAACTCCTCCGCGACGAAGAGCAACAGCTCCCCGTCGTCGGGCCGCAACTCGAGCCCACGCTCGATGGCCTTCCGGGCGTCCTCCGCGCGGTCCAGGGCGTCGTAGGCCCAGACCAAGGTCTGGAGGGGCTGACTCGACTGCTCTCCGTAGCGCTCCACGCGGTCGCGCAAGAAGTCCAGCCCCTCCTCGACCCGGCCCGCGTAGCGGGCCGCGCAGAAGTAGCTGCGCGAGTAGCGCTCGTGCTTGTGCTCGAGGCAAGCCGCGAAGCGGTAGAGCGGCAAGGCCTCGGCGAAACGACGCTGGCTGCCGAGGAGGTCGGCGAGGGTGTGCAGGTTCACCGCGGCGACGGGTCGCCGGTGCATGGCGCGGCGCAGGAGGGTCCTCGCCTCTCCGTGCCGGCGCGCGTCGGCGAGCAGCTCGCAGGCGAGCCGCTCCCGAAACGCAGGGTCGGCCCCCTCCCGCGCAGCGGCATCCTGCAGAAGGGCAAGCAGCTCTTCGCGACGCCCGAGGCGCTCGAGCAACCCGAGCTTGCGCAGCTCGAAGATGCCGTCCTCCGGGTAGCGCTCCAAGAGGGCGTCGGTCGCGGCGAGCGTCCGCGCGGTGTCCATGTCGTAGAGGGACAAGTTCCGCTCCGCCGTCAACACGATCCGGTGCCCGGGCGCGGCCCGGGCGAGCTCGGCGAAGGCCTCCTCGGCCTCCTCCCGGCGATGGTCGGCCAGGGCGCCTTCGAGGCGGTAGACCAAGTCGTAGAGCTCTTCGTCGAGGAGCTTCAGCCCCGAGAGCCGCTCGGCCTCGGCGGAGGGAACCAGCACCATGCAACGCGGACCGGTCGAACGGTAACGCGCCAGCGTCCGATCGGCGAGGAACTCCTGATGCAAGCGCTGCCCGGGATCACGGACGAGAAAGGTCTCCCGCCGCTCGTCGTAGCCCATGACGATCTGGAGGTGCGCGCTGGTGGGTTCGGTGGTGCAGAGGGCAAAGGGCACCCCACGGTCGACGAGCGCCACGGCGTCGCGCCAGTTGAGGGTGAACTCGCGAACCACCCAGCCGTGGCCCTCCGCCCAGCGGCGTTCGCTGAGGTTGGTCGTGCCGTCGTAACAGATCTCGGCCGCCAGCTCGAGCTGATCGACGGGCATGTCCCAGTAGTCGCAGAGCATGCTCAGACTGGCCGGACCGCAGGTGCGGTGGTGCTGGAGCACGAAGCCCACCTCGAGCAGCGTGCGCCGACCGTCGGGGCAGTACGCCGTATTGCGCGCCACCTGCTGGTGCCAGCCCCCCGCTCCCTCGCTCCATTCGATGGCCGCCTCTAGGTCCCCGCACAGGTAGTGGACGTCGGCGAGGTTGGCCCGAAGCCACCGCTTGCCCTTCTCCTCCAGGAGGGGAGCGTGGCCCTCGTAGCGAGCCCAGACCTCCCGCGCCTCCTCGTAGCGTCCGAGTTCGACGAGCAGCTGGGCCCGCTGAGCGATGACGTGGCAGGATTCCAAGCGCTCGCAGGCCTCCGCGAGGAGGGCGAGGGCCTCGTCGATCCGGTTCTGCTGCACGAGGTCGTGGGCCAGCGACTGCACGGCCGGCCGGTACCAAGGCCGGAGCTCGAGCGCCCGTCGCAGGGCTTGCAACGCCTCCCCATGCCGGTCCTGGCGCGCAAGCAGCCCGCTGCGCTCCACGTGGACCCAGGAGCGGTCCGGAGCGGCCTCCAACGCCCGAGCCATGCTCTGCTCCGCCGGCTCGAAGTCGCGCAGGCAGGAGAGGACCGTGGCCTCGAAGGCGTACCAGTCCGCGCGCTGGTCGTCGTCGAACCCTTCGACGACCGACGAGGCGCACTGCATGCTCCGCCACGCCTCCAGCGGCCCCCGCGAGTAGAAGAGCGCGCGGTGGCCGAAGTAGCAGGCGGTGGGCGAGCGCGGGTCGGCCCGGAACGCGCGCAAGATCCAGGCGTTGGAGCGGCGGGGCCCGCCCAGGTTGTGCAGGAGCCGAGCGGCGAGGACGCGGGACTCGGTGCCCCGCCACTCCTCCAGCGGGCCGTATGCCTTCGACGCCTCCCACGCCTGCAGGTAGAGGCCGCGCCCGTAGAGCTCGAGCAGCTCCTCGCGTTCGGCGAGGGACACGGTTTCGTCGCGCTCGCGCGATCGAGTGGCGGCGGCGGGAGCGTTCCTGTTCACTGCGACGGTCTCCAGGCGCCGCCCTGTCTCCAAATGCTCCCGCAGCATGACTCCCCGGGCGGCTCCCGTCGAGGGCCTCCGGCGCGCAGGAGAGCCATGTCGCCCTCCGCGCCGGCGCGGCCTTCCCAAGGGCCGCACCCAGGGCTCCAATGGGGTCATGACCGACCTCGCCCCTCCCTCGGCGCCCGCTCCGGAGACGACTCCCCGCGCCCCGCTCTACCGCGACCGCTGCGGCCTCTTGCGGGACTATTGGTACGTCGCCTGCACCTCCGCGGAGCTCCAACCCGGACAGGTCCTGGGCCGGGTGGTCCTCGAAGAGGCGCTCGCCCTGTTCCGCGGCCCCGACGGCGCGCCGCACGCCTTGCGCGACCGCTGCCTCCACCGCAACGCCGAACTCTCCGAGGGGACGCTGGAAGGAGGCTGCCTG
>RFHU01000418.1 GCA_003695705.1 Planctomycetota bacterium | reverse complement strand
GGGGATCCAAGGCCCCGAGCTCATGGAGCGATTCAAACAGCAGGCCGCCCGCTTCGGCACCGTGTTCGTCGCGGGCCGCGTGACCGCAGTCGACCTCTCGGTGCGCCCCTTCCGCCTCGAAGTGGACAAGCAGCTCGAAGGAACCCAGACGAGCCTCGTCGCCGAAGCGGTCATCGTCGCCACCGGCGCCTCCGCGCGCCTCTTGGGCATCGAGGCCGAAGAGAAGTACCTCGGTCGAGGCATCACCACCTGCGCCACCTGCGACGGCGCCTTCTTCCGCGACCGGCACGTGGTCGTCGTAGGTGGAGGCGACTCCGCCATGGAGGAGGCGATCTTCCTTACCCGCTTCGCAAGCAAGGTGACCGTGGTCCACCGCCGCGAGGGCCTCCGCGCGAGCAAGATCATGGCCGACCGAGCGCGCGCCAACCCCAAGATCGCATGGAAGCTGAACCGCGTGGTCGTCGACGTGGTGCCGGGCGATCGCTTCCTCTCGGGCATCGTGCTCCGCGGCACGGGACCCGACGAGGGCCTCGAGGAAACGCTGGACGTCTCCCCCGACGGAGGCCTGTTCATCGCCATCGGCCACACCCCCAACAGCCAGCTCTTCGCCGGTCAGCTCGAAATGCACGACACCGGCTACATCAAGGTCCGGAACGGGAGCTCGCGCACCTCGGTCGAGGGGGTCTTCGCCGCCGGCGACATCCACGACAGCCACTACCGGCAGGCCATCACCGCCGCGGCCGCGGGCTGCAAAGCGGCCATCGACGCCGAGAAGTGGCTCGAGGCCCAAGGCCGCTGACCCACGCCGGGCTCGGCGTGCGCTCGCCGGATCGCGGAGGGCGCGCCGCGCCTCCGCCTTCGCCGGCCGAGGCGCCTCAGCGCTTGCCGTCCCTGCGCTCGGCCCGGCGGAGCGGACTAGACTGAAGGGCGTGGACCGCGCCGCCCTCCGCGAGAAAGTCGCCCTCTTCCCCACCGGGCCCGGAGTCTACACCCTCCTCGACGCCCGGGGCCGCGTGCTCTACGTGGGCAAGGCCAAGAACCTGCGCGCGCGGGTGCGCTCCTACTTGCGCGAGGGAGACGACGGGCGGCGCTTCTACCGCCACCTCGTCGCCGCCCTCGCCGACGTGGAGTGCTTCGCCACCGATACCGAGAAGGAAGCCCTCCTCCTCGAGCACACGCTCATTCAGCGCCACGCACCGCGCTGGAACGTCAAGCTCACCGACGACAAGTCGTATCTCATGATCGAGGTGACCACACACGGTGAGTGGCCTCGGGCGCGGCTGGTGCGGGCGCGCGGCCGCGGAAAGCGGGGCACGGTCTTTGGCCCCTACGCGAGCGCGCGGGCCGTGCGCGAAACCCTGCGCCACGTGAAGCGCTGGTTCCCGCTGCGCACCTGCAGCGACGCCGAACTCCGCCAGCGCACCCGCCCGTGCATCGAATACGAAATGGGTCGCTGCCTGGGGCCTTGCGTCCGCTTGTGCTCCCGCGAAGACTACGACGCCGTCGTGCAGGAAGTGCTGCTCTTCCTCCAGGGCAAGAACGACACCCTGCTCCCCCGCCTCGAAGCCCGCATGCGCGAGCACAGCGCCGCGCTGCGCTTCGAGCAGGCCGCTCGACTGCGCGACCAGATCCAGGCCATTGCGCGCACTCTGGAAGGGCAGCGCGTCGCCCGCGAAGGAGCCGGCGACCAAGACCTGTTCGCCGTGGCCGCCGGGGAAGGGGTGGCGGCCGTCTTGGTGCTCCACGTGCGTTCCGGGCAACTCACCGAGCCCTCGAGCTACGAGCTCCGCGGCGACCTCCCCCCGGCCGAGCTCCTGAACGCCTTCTTGGGCCAGTTCTATCGCCCGCAGCGCTACGTTCCCCGCGAGGTCATCCTCGATCGCGACGTCTCCGACCGCGCCCTCTTCGAGGAGGTGCTCAGCGAACGACGCGGCGCCCAGGTCGCCGTCAAAGTCCAGGTGCGGGGAGAGCGCCGTGCCCTCCTCGAACTCGCGCGCAAGAACGCGGCGCTCCTTCTCTCCACCGGCGAGGAGAAGCGCCGCGTGGTCGACGAGGCCCTTTCGGGCCTGCAGCGGCTGCTCGGACTCCGTCGACGACCGCGACGAATCGAGTGCTTCGACGTCTCCACCCTCCAAGGCGCCTTCACCGTGGCAGCCCAGGTGCGTTTCGAAGACGGGGAGCCCGTTCCCCAAGGCTACCGGACCTACAAACTGCGCACGGTGGAAGGGCAAGACGACTTCGCCGCCATCGAGGAAGTCCTCGAACGCCGGCTGGCGGGCGGGCTCGAGCGCGGGGACCTGCCGGACCTCGTCGTCGTCGACGGCGGGGCCGCCCAGCTCGGGCGCGCGCTCTCGGCGGCCCATCGCGTAGGCCTCCCGCCGCAACGGACCGAGCTGGTCGGCCTTGCCAAGGCTCGCCCCGAGGAGGACCCGGAGGCCGCTCGCGGCTACGAGCGCGTCCACCTGCCCCGCGGCGGCGCGCCGGTGCTCCTCGAGCCCGCGTCCTTGGAGTGCCGCCTCCTCGCCCGCGTGCGCGACGCCGCCCACCGCGCCGCCGTGCGCGCCCACCGCGAGCTGAGGCGCAAGAGCGCCTTGCGCTCGGGGCTCGAGGAGGTCCCCGGCGTAGGGCCCAAGCGCCGCAGCCAGCTCCTGAAGCGCTTCGGCAGCCTGAAGGGCATCCGGGCCGCCAGCCTCGCCGAGCTCGAAGAAGTCGTCCCCGCGCCCGTCGCGCGCGCGCTGCAAGACTACCTCTCGCGCCCCCGCTGACCGCGCTCCTTCCTCGCCGGCGCGGACCGGAGGCTCAGCGAAGGGACGAAACGAACCCCGGAGGGGCCGCAGGGGCGTCCGCCTGCGGACGGAGTCTTGCCAGAAAACGACTTGCCGTGGCACGCGGGCTGCTTGTGGCAAGGCGGAAGAAAGGAAAAGGATCATGGCGAAGAAGGAATCGAAGCGCGAAGCGTCCCGAACGCCGCGCCGCGCCCTTGTGGGGGCGCTCATCGCCTGCGCGCTCTGGGCCGCAAGCCCGGCAGCCCACGCCCAAGGGGCCCTGGGTCACACGACCGCCAGCACGAAGCGACCTGGATCCGGCGTCCCGGCGGTCCAGCTCGTGCGCGGCCTCCCTTCCGTCAAGGAACAGGCCTACGGCCTGGGGCTCGCCAAGCGCCTCCGCGTTGGGGCCCGCTCGGTCGCTCGCATCGTGCACCCGGTCGGCCCTGGGCGCGGGGACCTCGGCCGCGGGGTCCGCGTCCGGCTCGACGACGGGACGACGGTGGACCGGCTCCTCTTCGCCGACGAGCACCAAGCCTACGCCTACGCCCTCCACGGCGCCGAGGCGCCGGCGGACGAGGGCGCCGGCCTGCTGGTCGAGGCCCGGGGACGGCAAGTGGTCGTGGTCCGCGGGGCCATCGACGGCAGCTACGCGCGCACCGGCCGCCTGCTCGACGCCGCCTGGGACGGACTTCCCGTGCCTCACGTCCTCCCGAGCGTCAGCTACGCGAACTCGGGCAAGGGCGGCCTGGCCTTCGTCGCCCGCGGAGGAGACCCCGAACTGGAGGAGCAGTTCGCAGAGACCCTCCGCCACCTGGGCCGCCAACGAGACGAAGGAACGACCGGGGTGCGAGCGCTGGAAGACGAGCAGGGCTACGTCTTCGCCTACCCCTCGGGCATGGCCGGACGCGCGGTCCGAACCGCCAACGGCTTGGTGGTCGTGACCGCCCCGTCGTCCCCCGAACTCGAGCACCTCGAAGGCTTCGTCGGGCGCGCCCTGGGCAAGGAGCTGCTCGTCACCGCCCCCATCGGCGGAGGACCGACCGACCCCTTCGCAACGCGCGTTCAGGTCCGAGACCCAGGCCGGGACTCTTCGGGGCTGGCGGGAGCGATCCGCGGTGCCGAAGACGACCGGGGCACCGGCTACGGGCCTCCGCGCCGCCCCCTCCGCACGCCGCCGTCCGCCCGTCGCAGCGGAGGCGCGAGCCAGGTCGAGACCACCGGCAGGGCGTACGAGGGCGCCGCGAACCGGCTGGGCCAGCTCTTCGGCCAATGAACGGCCGCGCCGCACCCGGCCGACAACGAGCGCCCGCGGAGCCTTCGCCCCGCGGGCGCCCGCGCTATAAGGGGAGCGTGCGCTACGAACTCAGGGAGCCTTCCTCCACCCTTCGGGTATGGACCTTCAAAGACGGCCTCTTGGCCCGCGCGGCCCACGACCTGTGTCTGGAAGCGCGCGGGGCGCGAGCTCCTTGCGTGCTGGAGGAGGGGCGCTGCCGGGTGGAAGTCCGCGTCCCGGTCGCGGGCCTGCGGGTCCTCGGGCAAGTGCGCGCGGGCGAGGTGATCCCCCTCTCGGCCAAGGACCACGCCGACATCGAGGAGACCCTGCGCGGCCCACGGGTCCTCGACGCCGCCCGGCACCCCGAGGTGGTCTACCGCGGCGAAGGCCCCCCGCCCTCCGGAGGGGAGGTGGAACGGAACGGCGAGCTGCGGCTGCGGGGGCGGCCCCATCCGCTGTGCGTGCGCGCCGCCTGGGAAGGCGCGGGCCAAGAAGTGGAAGTCCGCGGAGAAATCCGCCTCTCGCAGAGCGACTTCGGCATCGAGCCCTTTCGCGCCCTCCTCGGCGCCCTCCGCGTGCGCGACGAAGTGCGGGTGAGCTGGAATCTGCGCTACCGCCCGGCGAAGTGACCCGCCCGTCCCCCTGCGACCGCAGGACGGTCACGGGGCGATCGCGGTGCCGGCCGCACCCAGTGTCCGCCGCGCAGCCCCCCGCCTGGAGCCGGGTCCTGCGGACTCGCCCTACGGCGCCGACGACCCCGGGCGGGGCGAAGCCGCCAAGGGGTGGGCGCCAGGACCGGGCCCCCGAGGCGGAGACCCCAACCGAACGCTGCTCCGGGTCGTCCCGCTGGGGCTCCCGGTCGCCTCGCCCTGGGAGCGGAACTCCCGCGGCGAACCGATCCTCGTCCGGCGCGCGACCGCGACCCCGGGCTCCGCCCGGCGGAGCTGGCTGGGGCGTGCGCCCAGGCCGCCCCGCCCCCGACCCGCGCGCCGGGCACCCCGGAGCGTCCCGGGGCTCTCGCATCGCGACGAAACGGTCGGGAGGCCCCCCGAGGGCCGGGGCCCGCCCTGCTCGGCGTCCGCTCGGGAATTCCTTCTCCTGGGGGAACCGCCGATGCACCGATCCTCCCGTGCGTTCCCTACAGGGCGCAGGAACCTCCCGCACGACCGGCCCGTCGACGACTCCAGGCACTGCCGGGCCGTCGCAACGG
>RFHU01000417.1 GCA_003695705.1 Planctomycetota bacterium | reverse complement strand
GCCGCATTCCCGAACGCGGCGCCGCCCACCCCCCCAGGGGGCGCCTCGCGCGCAGAGTGGACGCTGCACTGCCGGGGCTCGCGCCAGGCTGATGCGTTCCGCGACAACCGCACGCGCTGCCGGAAGGACCGGCAAGATCTTCCGGACGGCACGGCGCTTGCCCCTCGGTTCGCCGTGGGAAGCGACCGCGCCAGCAAGTTCATCTTCGTCCTCGCCGCCGCCAGCGTGAGTGCCGCCTCGGCGGCCGGCGCCCTGGCCTCCTGGCAGGTGGCCGCTTCCCTCGCCCGCCTGGAACGCCGCGCGGACCCCATCGCCGGAGTCTCCGCCGTGGACACGGAACTGAACATGATCCAGCGGGCCGATCGGGCGATGGCGCTTGGGGACGTGGAGGCCGCCGCCGCCCTCTACCGAGGCGCCGCCACCGCGGCGAAGCTTCCCCGCGAAGAGCGGCTCGCCGCCCGCCTCGGCCTGGCCCGCGCCCACGAGGCCCTCGGCCGTGCCGAGGAGGCGCGCGAAGAGCTCAAGGCCGCCCTCTCCGAAGTCGAGCGGGTCCACGGCGCGAAGGAAGTCCTTGCCCTCGCCGAGGAGGCCGCCCGCGGCGGCGAGTGGCGCGCCGCGATCCGCCTCTACTTCGCCGCACTCGCCCTCGAAGACGAGGACGCTCGCGAGGACGCTCGCGAGGACGCTCCCCAGCCTGGCCGCACCGACCGCTGGGCGGACGTCCTGGTCCGCCTCGGCGACGTCTGCCGCACGGCCGCCGACGCGGAGCACGGCGAGGCCGTCGGCAGCAGCGCCCTCGCCGAGGCCACGTGGCTGAACTACTTTGGCGAAGTCGACGAGCAGTCCGTCGCCGTGGTCCAGGTCGTGCCGGGCGAGGATGGCGAGCCACGCGTCACCCTCCAGGCCGAACGCGTTAGCGGTCGCTCGCTGCTGGAAGAGTTGGCGCTCCGAGCCGGGGTGTCGCTGCGCTTTCCCGAATCCTTCGCGGACGCGGCGGTCACCTGCGCGCTTCGCGCTCGGCCCCTCCGCGAGGTCGTGGAACGGATCGCCGGCATCCTGTTCCTCGAGCTCGGCCCGGAGCCGGACGCCCTCACCCTCCATCCTTTCCCCACCGAGCCGGAAGCGCTCCGAGCCCGCGCCCGGCGCGCCTACTCCGAAGCGCTGCAGCGCCGCGGTGCCGCTCGCTCGCACGCCGAAGTCTCCATGGCGGAGCTCGACCGTCGCGAGGGCCGTTACGACGAAGCCGTAGCCCGCTACCGGCGCGTGCTCGAGCAATGGCCTGAGGCGCCCGAGATCCCCTACGTGCTGCTCGGGCTCGGCCAAGCAGAACTCGCTCGCCTCCGCTACGCCAGCGCCCGCGAGGCGCTCTTCCGCCTCCTCGACTCCGCCGCCGGCGAACAGCACGGTCCCACGGCGCTCCTGCTCGTCGCCGAAAGCTACCGCGCAGAAGGCCGCGACGCCGACGCCGAGCGGGCCCTGCGCAACCTGCTGGACCGCTTTCCCAAGTCCCCCCAGGCAGCCCCGGCGCGGCTCGAGCTCGGCCGCCTCCTCAGCGCCCAAGGCGACCACGAAGAAGCGCTGGGCGCCTTCCGCAGCGCCGCCACCGACGCCCAGGCCGATTCCTCGCTTCGCTCGGAGGCCCGGCTCGCCATCGCCCGGTCCCTACTCGCCCTCGGCCGCTCCCGCGAGGCGGCGCGGGAACTCCGCAGCAGCCTCGGATCGCTGGAGGACACCCAGGAGGCCTTCCAGCTCCTGGGGGAAGCCTTCCACGGCGAAGACGACCACCTCGCAGCGCTGTTCGCCTTCGCCCACCTTCGCTCCCTCGGAGGTCGCGGCGCCGAAAGCGCGCAAACCCGTCTGCTCCGCGAACGCCTCGAAATCGGACTGGACGTGCCCGATCCCGACGAGGCAGCCCGCGGCGGCGCACTCCTCCTCGCCGCGCGCGAAGCCCTCACCGACCGACGGCTCGGCGTAGCCCGTGCGTTGCTCCTGCGCGCCCGCAGCGACCGACCCGAGGCGCGCGCCGCCCTCGCCCTCCTCCGCGCCGAGGTGGAACTCGCCGCCGGCTCCCCGCGGGCCTGTCTGGACGCCCTCCGCGGCACCGCCGGCCTGCCGCTCAGCGAAGAGCAACGCACGCGGCGGGCTCGCCTGGCCGGCGACGCCGCGCTCGCGCTCGACCGAGCCGCCGACGCGGTCGAGGCCTACACCCGAGGAAGCATTGGAGAGGAGCGCCCGTGAGACGCCTACACTGGACCGCCTGGCTGCTGGGCTGCTGCGGAGCCCTCGCACCGACTCAGGTCGATGCACAGCAAGCGCCGGTCGACCCGTCCCGCGCCCTCGACCGCCGCGAGCAACACCTGCGGGCCATGCTCGAGAAGCTACGGGCCGGCGCGCTCCCGACCCTCGCCGAGATCGTGGCGGTCGCGCCGCTCCCCGACGCGGCCGCTCCCTCCACCGCCCCCTGGCCTGAGTTGACTCTGCAAGACAAGCTCCCCGGGGAGGAGAAGATCGCCTTCGAGCGTGCCCGCGTCGCGGCCCTCCGCGACGAGCTCCTCCTCGCTCGACAGCGAGCCGCACGCGAGGCCGCCGCCGAGGCCGCCGCCGAGCACGCCGCCGAGGCGGCGTCGGCCACCGAACCGCCCAAGCCCGAACGGACCGAAGCGCTGGCGAAGGACCCTCTGCGCCTCGCCGACGCCCTCGCACGCGCCGGCAAGCTCGCCGAAGCGCTCGCGTCCTACGAGGCGGCAGGCGCAGAGGCAGAAAAAGAGCACGCACTGGCGCGGGTTGCCCGGGCTCGCTACGGCGCTGCGCGCTGCCTCGAGCGCCTCGGGCGAGCCAACGAGGCCCTTCCCCTCTACGAAGCCGTCGAAAGCATTCCCGAGGCGGGCGCCTTCGTCAACGCGGCGCGCTTTGCGCGCCGCTTCATCGCCTGGAAGCGCGCCATGTCCTCGGCCAAGGAGGAACGCTGATGCCGGCGCAAGGGACCCTCGTCCGCCCGGAGGCCGCCGAACAGGCTCTCCGGTCGGCCTTCGATCGCTTCGAGCGCAGCGCAGACGAGCTGCGCGCGGCCTACGCCGGACTCCAAGTCCGCGCCGCGCGCCTGGAAGGCGAACTGGTCCGCCTGCGCTCCCTGCGCGAGCAGACGACCGCCCGCGCCCAGCTCGCCGCGGTAGGTGAGACCGCCGCCTGCATGGCGCACCAACTCCGCAATCCGCTCAACGCGATCCTCGGCTTCGCCCGCCTCCTCGAACGAGAACTCGCCAAGGCGGACCACCCCGCTGCGCTGCGTTGCCTCGAGGGGATCGTGGCCGGTGCGGAGGAGCTGTCCACGCTCAGCTCTGCCTTCCTGGCTCGCGCCCGCCTCGAGCACGCGGACCGCCGAGACACCGATCTTGCCGGTCTTTGCGCCCAGGCCATCGCCGCCGTCGGCGGCGAGGACGTGGTGCAGCTAGACCTGCACCTTGCTCGTGCTTGCGTGGACCCGCTTCATCTCAAGCAAGCGCTCATCAACCTGCTCGAAAACGCCCTCCAGGCCACCCACCGCGCAGGGCCCGTGCGCCTACGCGTGCGGACCCACGAGCACGAACTCCGCCTCGTCGTGGAGGACGAAGGCCCCGGCCTCCCTGCAGAACTGACGGGCTGCGTTGGGACCGCCTTCGCAACGACCAAGGCCGGCGGCAGCGGAATCGGACTGGTCTACGCCCAACGTGTGGCCTGCCTCCACGGCGGACGCCTCCTCGCGGAAAACCTCCCCGAGGGCGGCGCGCGGTTCACCCTCGTCCTCGCGCAGAAAGGAGCGAATGCGTGAAGCGACGCGTGCTCGTCGCCGACGACGATCGGCTCTCACGGCAACTCCTCTGCGCCATCGTGGCTTCCCAGGGCCACGAGGTCCTGGAGGCCCGCGACGGCCACGAGGCCGCGGCGGCCCTCGAGCGAACCGAGCTGGACCTGGTCCTCTCCGACGTGAACATGCCCGGCCCCGACGGCATTCAGCTCGTGCGCCGTGCGCGCGCTGCGGGCGGTCCTCAGGTCGTCCTCGTCACCGGGCGAGCCGAGGTCGACGTCGCCGTCGCCGCCCTCCGGGCCGGAGCCGCCGACTACCTGCTCAAGCCAGTGGACCCCGCCGACGTCGAGGCCCTCCTCTCGCGGCTCTTGGTGCCCCCCTCCCCCGCCGAAACCCCGGGCATCGTGGGCCGCAGCCCCGCACTCCGCCGCGTAATCGACCGCGTTCGCCGCGCTGCGAGCTCGACCGCGACCGTGCTCCTCCAAGGGGAGTCGGGCACCGGCAAGGAAGGCCTCGCGGCCCTGGTGCACGAGGCCAGCCCTCGGCGCGACGCCCCCTACGTACGCGTCAACTGCGCGGCCCTCGCCGAAGGCGTCCTCGAAAGCGAACTGTTCGGGCACGAGCGCGGCGCGTTCACCGGCGCCCACGAGCGCCGCCGCGGCCGTTTCGAACTCGCCAACGGGGGGACCATCCTCCTCGACGAGGTAAGCGAGGTCTCCACGGGCATTCAAGCCAAGCTTCTCCGGGTCCTCGAAGAGCAAGAGCTCGAACGGGTCGGAGGCAACGAGACCATCAAGCTCGACGTGCGCGTCGTCGCGACCACGAATCGCGACCTGAAAGAGGAGGTTTGCAAGGGCAACTTCCGCGGGGACCTCTACTACCGCCTGGCCGTCATGCCCGTGCGCGTGCCGCCGCTCCGCGAGCGGAGCGACGACATTCCCCTCCTTGTCGAGCATTTCCTGCGCCTCTACCGCCGCGAAGCCACCTCGCGCGTCGAACGCTTCTCTCCCGCGGCCCTCCGCAAGCTCGAGCGACACTCCTGGCCCGGCAACGTCCGCGAGCTGGAGAACACGATCCGCAGGGTCGTGCTCCTCGATCCAGCGCCGGTGGTGTTGCCCGAGCACATCGAGCTCGAGGCCGCCCTTCCGACCTCCGGCGCCTCGCCCTCGCGAACGGGATCCCAACGCTCCCGCCGGATCAAGGACATGGAACGCGAGGCCATCGTCGCCGCCTTGGAAGAAACCGGCGGAAACCGCGTCCGCGCGGCCGGCATCCTCGGGATCTCGGTGCGCACCCTCTACAACCGCCTCAAGAAATACGAGCGCGAGGGGCGGCCCTGCCTGCCTCTTCGGAGCACCGCAGCATGAACTTGCGCGCCGAACTGGACCCCTTCGCCCGCCTCCTGGACCTTGCGGCCACCCAGCACCGGGTCATCGCGTCGAACATCGCCAACGCGAGCACACCGGGCTGGAAGCGCCGAGAGCTCGACTTCGACGCCGCGTTGCGCGCCGCGCTGGAAGGCGGTGACTCGTCGCACCCCTCGGTGCGGATCGACGAGGAGAGCCCCGTCGGCCCCGACGGGAACAGCGTTCAACTCGAGCGTGAACTGGTGGATCTCTCCAAGAACACGCTCCTCTACCAGACCTTGGTCCGCAGCACGCTGAGCAAGACGAGCATGCTCCGTGCCGCGATCCTCGGTCGCGGTGGAGTCTAGGAGGGTCGCGCCATGAACGTCGACTCCATCTTTCGCGGAATGCACCCCAGTGCGTCGGCCCTACGCGCCGAGCGCACCCGCATGGAGGTGGTGGCGGGCAACATTGCCAACGCCGAGACCACCCGCGGCCCCGACGGGAAGCCCTACCGTCGCCGCGTCGTCCAGTTCGCCCCTGTGCTCGACCGCGAGCGCGGACTCGCCGGCGTCGAGGTGCAGGAGGTTCGCGAGGACCCCAGCGAACTGCCTCGCGTCTACCGCCCGGGGCATCCCGACGCCGATCCCGAAGGATTCGTCCTCCTCCCGAACGTGAACCTGCCCATGGAAATGGTCGACCTGGCCACCGCAGCACGCGTCTACGAGGCAAACCTCGCCGCCCTCCGAGCGTTCAAGGAGATCAGCGAACAAGCCCTCGGGCTGGGAGGTCGCTGATGGGACCCCTCCACGGCCTCTCCGGACTGCGCGCAACGGGGATCCCCGACTCCGCCCGGCCTGCCTCGACGCCCGCCGCCTCCAAGGGGACCGACTTCGGCGCACTCCTCGAACGCACCCTCGTCGAGGTGAACCACCTCCAGCACCGCGCCGACACCGCCGCAGAGGACCTCGTCGCGGGCAAGGTCGACGACGTCCACGACGTCATGCTCGCCATGACCGAGGCCGACCTCTCCTTCAAGCTCATGCTCGAAGTCCGCAACAAGCTCGTGGAGGCCTACCAAGAGGTCTCCCGAATGCAGGTGTAGCCCGTGAGCCTGCGCGCGAGCTGGGAGCAAATCGCCAAGATCTGGGCCGACCTGCCCGCCGGCCGCCGTCTGCTTGCGAGCGTCGCCGCCGCCGGATTCCTCCTGGTCGGCGTCATCCTGCTCGTCGCCTCGCGCTCGATCGACTACGCCCCGCTCTACCACGGACTTGGTCAGGCCGACGCCGCGCGGGTGCTCGACCGCCTCCGCAGCAAGCAGGTTCCCTATCGCCTCGAAGACGGTGGGCGAACCGTCCTGGTCCCCTGGGCGCGCGTGGCGGAACTGCGCCTCGAGCTGGCTGCCGACGGCGCCGTCCAGGGAGACGACCAAGGTCTGGAGCTGTTCGACCGCGGCGGCTTCGTGCAGACTCAATTCGCAGAGCAGGTCACCTACACGCGCGCCCTGCAGGGCGAACTGGCTCGCACCATCAGCGCCCTCGAACCGGTGGAGCGAGCCGTGGTCCACATCGGACGTCCCCGCCGCAGCGTCTTCGTCCGCCAACAAGAGAAGCCCACCGCGTCGGTCGTCCTACGCCTCCGGCCGGGCCGTTCCCTCTCCGCCCGCCAACTCGGCGGGATCCGCCAGCTCGTTGCGGCCAGCGTCCCCGGCCTCGAGGCGGATCGGGTTTCGGTCCTCGACGCGAGCGGAGCCGCGCTGGCCGGACCGGGGCTCGACGGAGAGTCGCCCCCGGCGCCCGGTTTCGCGCGAGCGCGCGACGCCGAAGACTATCTCGTGCGCAAGGCCCAAAGCCTTCTCGACGCCGCCTTCGGGCCCGGCCGCGCGGTCGTGCGCGTCACCGCCCGCCTGGACACGCAACGCGTCGAGGAGCGGCGCGAGACCCTCGAAACGGTCCCGGTGAGCGAGAAGACCACCCAGCGGCGCACGACCCGCGGACAGGGCGCCGCCCCCTCGCCGGCCACGGCCCGGGCGAGCTCGGCCGGCCCAGGGCAGGAGGAGGTCGAGGAGACCGAGGAGACGGCCTACGAGGTCGGCCGCAGCACCTCCCTCATGGTCAAGGAACCCGGCAGCATCCAGCGTCTTACCGTAGGCCTGCTCATCGACGAACGGCTCGCCGAGCAAGCACCCAAGCTGGAGCGCATCGTCAAGGAGGCGGTCGGCTTCGATCCGAAGCGGGGCGACACCTACCAGCAGGCGACCGTGCCCTTCGAGCCCGGGCTCCTCGAATCCGCCCGCGAGGAACTCGACGCCCCCCCCCCCGCTGCCGGCTGGACCCGACTCCTGCCGGAACTCACTCTGGCCGCGGCCGTCCTCCTCGCCGGAGTGCTCGGTTTCCTCGCCCTCCGCCGCGGCAGTGCGCCCCCCACGCCGGCGGCGAACGCGCCGGCCACGGACGCTCCGAGCTCCCTCCCCGCAACCGATCCCGCAACGCAACGCGAGCAACTCCGCGCGGCGGCCGCCCAAGGCGTAGCCCAGAGCCCGGCCGTCGCCGGCCAACTCCTGGAGGCCTGGCTGGGAGAGACGGGGGACGCGGCGTGAAGCTCGACGGACGCACCAAAGCCGCCGTCCTCGTTCTCGCCCTCGGGCCCGAGGCCGCGGCCGATGCCCTGCGCTGCATGAGCCCGGCCTCCCTCCAGCATCTCGCCAAGGCCGTAAGCGAACTCGAACGCCAACCGATCCCCCCCGAGGCGGTCGACGCGGTGCTCGGCGAGTTCCGCGCCGACCTCGAGCGTAGGGCCCAGGGTGTCGCGGGACACCAGCGCGCCCTGCGGGACCTGCTCGGCACCACCCTCGGACCAGAACGAGGGGAGGCGCTCCTGCAAGAGCTCGAACGAGAGCGCCGGGCGGAAAACCCCTTCCAGGACTTCGCCGAACTCGAGCCGGGGGCGCTGGCGCAGGTTCTCGAAGGCGAGCTTCCTCAGGTGCAAGCGCTCGTCCTCGCGAACGTCCCCGCTTCCACCGCCGCCGCCGTTCTCGCGGAGCGTCCCGAAGACGAGCGCCTCGACCTGCTCCTCCGCCTGGCCCGCACCGAGGACGTCTCGCCAGAGCTCGCCGTGGAAGTCGGTGCGGCCCTCGGCGCCGGTCGCGCCGCGCGGCGAAAGGGCCGAGGCCGCGGCCCCGATCCCAGCGAGCGCCTCCGCCGGGCAGCCAACGTCCTCAACGAACTCGAGAGCGACGAGGAAGGCGAAGGCAGCCTTCTCGAGCGACTGCGCGAAGTCGACGAAGGCCTTGCGGAAAAGATCGAGGAGCAAATGTTCGTCTTCGACGACGTAGCCCAGCTCGACGCGCGATCGCTCCAGAAGGTGCTCAGCCAGATCGAGGGTCGCGTCCTCGCCATGGCGCTCAAGGCCTGCGACGAGGTCGTCGCCGAGAAGCTCCTCGGGAACCTCTCCAAGCGGGCTCGGCAGGCCGTCATCGAGGAGAAAGAACTTCTCGGACCTCAACCGCTCGCTGCGGTCCAAGAGGCGCAGGCCGAGATTACCTCGGTCGTCCGCAGCCTGATCCACAGCGGCCAGCTCACGCTCCAGCGGGGCAAGGAGGCCCAACTTGTCGAGTGAGCTCCATCGCATTCGCCTCAGCGCTCCGGTGCTCGCCGTACGCGCCGGTCGCCGCGAAGTTCTCCTCAGCGGGGCCCCGGTCGACGTAGAGAGCGAACGCGCGCGGGCCTACCGCCGCGGCCTCCGCGAAGGGCAGGAAGTCGCCCAACGCCAGCTCGCCCCCCTGCTGGCCTCCCTTGGGGAGCGCCTGCGGGAGCAGAGCGAGGAAGCCTCCGCGGCGCTCCGCGCCGTCGAGGCTCGCCTGGTCGAACTGGCCCTCGTCGTAGCCGAACGGATCGTGGCGCGCGAGGTGGCCGCGGGACGCCACGACGTTCAAGCCCTCGTGGCTCGGGTCCTCGAACAGGCCCAGGAGGCCACCCAGGCGATCCTGTTCGCGCATCCCGACGACCTGGCGCGCCTCGAGGAATGCGCGCCCCCCGATCTGCGCCTGGAGGCCGACCCGAGCCTGCG
Organism: Planctomycetota bacterium; assembly: GCA_003695705.1. Taxonomy (GTDB): domain Bacteria; phylum Planctomycetota; class J058; order J058; family J058; genus J058. The sequence goes on along the minus strand of RFHU01000417.1, from coordinate 5,021 downwards.
CCCCGGTGAGATCGTCCTCGAAAGCCCCACGGGGCGCATCGTGGCGACGATCGAGGCCCAGCTGGCCAACGTCCGCCACGCCCTCCTGAGCAGCGAGGTACTCCCGTGAGTGTCCTGCGCTGGGATCTCCGCGACGTGCGGGCGCAGCTTGCCCGCACCGAACTCACCCGCAGCGAAGGCCGCATCGCTTGCGTCCGCGGCTTGACCCTCGAGGCCACCGGACTCTCCCTCCCCGTCGGCACCCTCTGCGAAGTCACGACACGCGAGGGGACCTTCCCCGCGGAGGTCGTCGGCTTCGGCGACGGCCGCCTGCGCCTCCTCCCCCTCGCCCGCCTCGGCCCCGTGGCGGAGGGCGACCGGGTCGAGCGCAAGGCCGAAGAGCTGCGCGCTCCCGCGGGCGTCGAACTCCTCGGCCGCATCCTCGATGGCCTCGGCCGACCGATCGACGGTCGCGGCCCGCTCCTGTGCGCATCCACCACCCCACTGCGGCGTGAAGCCCCCAGCCCACTCAGCCGTCCGCTCATCGACCGTCCCCTCTCCACCGGAATCCGAGCCATAGACGCGTTCACGACCATCGGCTGCGGTCAGCGCGTTGGAATCTTCGCCGGGAGCGGGGTGGGCAAATCGACGCTCCTCGGCCAGATCGTGCGCAACTCCTCCGCCGACGTCGCTGTGGTGGCGCTCATCGGCGAACGCGGCCGCGAGGTTCGGGAGTTCGTCGAACACATCCTCGGCGACGAAGGCCGCCGCAAGTCCGTGGTCGTGGCCGCGACCAGCGACGCGCCGTCCTTGCAGCGCCTCAAGGGCGCCCAACTCGCCGTCGCCATCGCGGAGTGGTTTCGCGATCAGGGTCGCGACGTGCTCCTCGTCATGGACTCCGTCACTCGCTACGCCTTCGCCCTTCGCGAGGTGGGCCTGGCGGCCGGCGAGCCACCCACCACGCGCGGCTACCCTCCCTCCCTCTACACCGAACTGCCGCGCCTCGTGGAAAGACTGGGCACCTCCGCGCGCGGCAGCATCACCGGGCTGCTCACCGTCCTCGTCGAAGGCGACGACATGCAAGAACCAGTGGCCGACACGGTCCGCTCCCTCCTCGACGGGCACATCGTCCTCCGCCGGGAACTCGCCGAGGCCGCCCACTACCCCGCCATGGACGTGCTCGCGAGCGTTAGCCGGACCTTCTCCCTCTTGGCCCAAGACCGACACCGCGAGGTGGTGGGCGAAGCCCGCCGCCTCCTCTCCGCCTACGAGTCATCCCGCGACCTGATCGAGGTCGGAGCCTACCGCGCCGGGACCAATCCGCTCCTCGATCGCGCCATCGCCTGCGTGGAGCCTCTGCGAAGCTTCTTGCAGCAGGCGGCGGGCCAACCGCGCAGCATCGACGACACGGTACACGCGCTCGCCGACGCGCTCCGCGCCGGGAGTTCCGCATGAAGCGCCGCCGCTCGCTCGCCGGGGTCCTCCGCCTTCGCCTGCACACCGAAGCCCTGGCGCGCGCCTCCCTGGCGCGCGCCTCCCAGGAGCTCGTCGCAAGCGAGGAGGCCCTCGCGGCCGCCGAGCGGGCAGAGCGCGCGGCCATGGAGGAGCTGGCGTCCCAGGTCGGCGGCGGTCCCCTGGACTTGGGCGCCGTCGAGCGCGCGCGACAAGACGTCGAAACGTCCGCTCGCCGCCGCGACGACGCGCTGCGAGCGAAGGCCCGGGCCGTCGCGACCGTCGACGTCGCGGCGCGTTCGCTCCACGCAGCTCGCCGGGAACGCCGCCTCCTCGAAGACCTGCTCGCCCGCCGCCGGAGCGCGGAGCGCGCGGCCGCGTTCCGGCGCGAGTCCCGAGCGCTGGACGAACTCGCTGCCTCGCGACGCAGAGAGGAGGACCGCCCGTGATCCGCAAGCTGGGAATGGCCCTGCTCCCGTTGCTGGCCTTCGCAGGGGGCACCGCGGCCGCGCTTGCCGCCCGGGGCCACCTCGACGCCGCCGGCCTCGCGGGACTTCCGGGCGTAGGCGCCTTGTTTGGCGGCAGCGCCCACGCCGCAGAGGAATCGGCCCATGGAGAGGGAGAGGGCCACGACGAAGAGGCGGCGGAGCACGGAGCCCCTGCGCACCCCGCCGAGACGGCGGTGGACGAGGTGTTCGACCTGCCCCGCCCCTTCGAGGCCGAGGAACTGCAGGCGCTTGTGCGCGAGCTGCGGAGCGCCCGCGACCGCTATCGCGAAGGGCTGATCGCCCTCGAGCACCGCCGGGCCACGCTCGACCGCCTCGCCCGGGAACTCGACGAACGTCGCGCCGAAGTCGACGAGGTCATGAGCTCGCTCGCCAACGCCCGCGCGAAGCTCGAAGCCGACCGGGTCGAGTTCGAGGCGCACCGCATTCGCATGAACGAGGAGGAGCGCGCCGCGCTCGGTCCCATGGTGAAGGCCTTCGAAGCGATGCGCCCCGACTCCGCCGCGCAGCGCCTCGGCCGCCTCGACCTGAACACGCAGGCGAAGGTTCTCTCGCTGATGAAGGCCCGCAAGGCCGCCAAGCTGCTCGCGGCCCTGGCGCCCGACCAGGCCGCCGAAGTCTCGCTGCGAATGGGCCGCATTCGCCGCACGACGGACGGGAAGGACTCCTGATGGCCGACGACGACGCTCAAGACGCCGAACTCCCCTCCCCGCGGAACGGACGCCTCCTCATCCTCTTGCTCGTCCTTGCGCCCCTGGGCGGAGGGGCCGCGTTCGGCGCCTTCAGCCACCCACCGGAGAAGACGGCGCCAGACGATCCCCACGCCGCCGAAGTCGCGGACCGCTCCCAAGAGTCCGCCCTCCATGAGATGCCCGAGCTCGTGGTCAACCTGGCGGGAAGCCAAGGGCAGCGCTACCTCAAGATCCGTCTTGCGGTCCAGCTCCGTGGCCAAGGCGCAGAGAAGGCGTTGAAGGAACTCAACGAGCACAAGGTGGTGGTCCGCGACATGCTGATCCGCCTGCTCTCCGCCAAGACCATCGACCGCGTCGAGTCGTCAGACGCCAAAGAGGCGATCAAGCTCGAGGTGCTCGACTTGCTCAACCGCACGGTCTTCTCGGAGAGCCCCGTGGTCGCCGAACGAGTGTTCTTCATGGAATTCCTCATCCAGTAGGTGTCCGGTGAGCGACCTCCTCTCCCAAGAAGAGCTCGGCGCCCTCCTCGACTTGGTCGGGAGCGGACGCGGCGCCGGCAAGTCGGCCGTACGCGCGCGCGAAGCTCAGCCGTACGACTTCCAGCGCCGCTCCAAGCTGACCCCCCGGGAGCACTCCCGCCTCGAGCGCCTGATCGAGCGCGGCGCGCGCGCCACCGTCGGCCCCCTCCGGCGACTGTTGCGCGTCGCGACGGCCGTGAGCCCGCCCCTCGGCGCGCAGGTCGGCGTTCGTCGCTTCCTGGACGGCCTGCCGCCCTCGTCGGTCCTGTTCGCTCTTTCCCTCGCCCCCGAGGAGGGTCTCGGGGCGCTCGTCCTGGAGGCCGACTTCCTGGCTCGAGCCGTCGACCGCATGCTCGGCGGCGAGGGGACGAGTTCCCCTGGAGGGGACCCGACGCGCGCGGCGCTGAGCCTCGGGCGCCGGTTGGCCGAGGCCTTCCTCCAGCCGTTCCGCGAAGTCCTCCGCGAGCTCGCGCCCCTGACCCTCTCGGTGGAACGAGTCGAGGTGGACGCTCCGCTGAGCCGCTCCTTGCCAGCCAGCGAGCCGCTCGTGACCTACGAGTTCGAGGTCGTGGCGGGGCCCGTGAAGGGGACGGTCCGCCTCGCGCTCCCCGCGCGCCTGCTCGCGGGCGCCCTGCAGCGACCCCAACGCACCCAGGAGGGCAACCCCGTCCGCAAGCTCGACGCCGGCGGCTTCGTCGGCCAGCTCCCGCTGGAGGTGAGCGCGGTGGTCGGCGAGACACCGATCCCCCTGCGTACGCTCCTCAACCTCGAAGTGGGAGACGTCCTCACCCTGGGGCAGAGCACCCACGACCCCGTGGAGGTCCGCGTCTCCGGCGTGGTGAAGTTCCAGGGTCTCCCCGGGCGGCGTAGAGGGAAGCGTGTGGTCAAACTCAGCGCAACGCCCCCTCCGCCCGCACCCACTGCCCGCCGCCCGTCGGCGGCGCTGCCTCGCCCCGACCCCACATCGGCTCCGCCAGCCGCTTCCTCAGCCCCCACCCCCGCAAGGAGCGACGCTCATGCCTGATCGCGACGACGCCACCCCCGACCCGCAGCAGCCGGTGAGCTCTCCGCCACCCGGCACGGCGAGCGTTCGCCGCGTCCCTCCCGGCAAGGGCACCGCGAGCGTCCGGCGACTGCCTCCCGACCCGGTCGACGTCCGCCGCGCGGAGCTGCCCGAACTCGAGGAGTCCGGGCCGCGCGAGCGCGCCGGTGGCCGCGGCAACCTGGACTTGATCTTGGACATTCCGGTTCCCGTCACGGTGGAGCTCGGTCACGCCCGCATGAAGGTGGAGGACCTGCTGGAGCTCCACGAAGGCGCGGTGATCGAGCTCGACCGCAGGGCCGGGGAGCCCGTGGACGTCCTGGTCAACGGGAGCCTCGTCGCCCAAGGCGAAATCGTGGTCGTGGACGACGCCTTCGGCGTCCGCATCACCTCGCTCCCGGGCGCCCTGCCCCGCGTCGCCGGCGGGCGCTAGGCCTCTCGCTCCACGCCCAGCCAGTCCCTGCGCAGGCTGCCCGCCAGAAGCCGATGCCCCACCTTCCACGCCGCGCCCCGTCCTCGGGCGCGAACCGCCCCCCCGGGGTTTCGCCGGGGGTGGCGCGGGCGCCCCGCCTGCCGAGCGAAGCCCGAAGGGGGCGTCCTTTGAGGCCCCGCTCGGGAGGAACGACGCTTGCTCCGTGCCCCGGCGAGGAGGACGACGTCATGCTCGGCGCCCTGCGCAAGATCTGGACGAAGCCCGCGCCGGCCCTGCGCGTAACGACCTGCCGCCCCGCCCGCGCCCGCGGCAAGGAGCCGCCCGCCAACGCGCCGCCCCCGGCCGAGGAGCCTGTCTTCGATCGCACCCAGCCCCTCCTCCCCGGGGACCAGGAATGGC
>RFHU01000416.1 GCA_003695705.1 Planctomycetota bacterium | reverse complement strand
GAGCTGGCCGTCCCCGTGCGCGAAGAACTCCTTGCCGAACTCGACCGGCGGGGGCGCCGCATGCGGGTGGCCGTGAACCGTCGCCTGGAGGACGCTCGCGCCCGCCTGCACCACGCCGCCCGCCGCCACGGACTCCACGCCCCGGCCGTGCGCCTGGCCCGCTCCCGCGACGCCCTCGCCGCCGCCGCGGCCCGCCTCGAGCGCGCCCACCCGCGCGCCGCGCTCGCGGCACGCCGCGAGCGCCTGGCCAACCTCGGCGAGCGACTCGAGCGCGCCAGCCCGCGCCATGCCCTCCCCGAGCTCGCCGCCCGCCTCGACCGCGCGGAGGCCGCCCTGCGCCAGGCGGCGGGCGCCGCGACGGCCGCCCGCCGCGAGCGGCTCGCGGCCGCCGCGGGCCGCCTCGAGGCCCTCTCCCCGCTCGGAGTGCTCTCCCGCGGCTACAGCCTCACGGCCCGCGCCGACGGCCGGATCGTTCGCCGCGCAAGCGAACTACGGCCCGGCGACGAGGTCACCACCCGCCTCGCCGACGGCGCCTTCACGGCGCGCGTCGAGCGCGTCGACCCCGAGGAGACACGTCCCCATGCCTAAGAAGCAGACCGCCTCGCCCAGCTTCGAGGAGCGCTTCGCCGCCCTCGAGGCCATCCTCACGGAACTCGAGAGCGGCGAGCTGAGCCTGGAAGACTCCCTGCGCCGCTACGAAGAAGGCGTCAAGACCCTGCGCGCCTGCCGGGAGGTCTTGCGCCAGGCCGAACAACGCATGGAGGAGCTGACGCCCGCCGACGAGGAGGGCAGCGAGGGCTGAACCAGCGTTCCTTTCGGCCCGGCCCCGCTGGGCCGGACCCACCGGCTTCGGTTCCGCACGCCCCACGGGAACGCCACCCGCGGCCAGGGCGCAAGGAGGCCCGGGCAGTGGACAGGCCGGCACCGGGCGGCGAAGATTCCGCGCTCATGAGCGCTGCCCTACGAACGGAACTGAAGGCAATCCAAGCGACCGTCGAGGCCGAACTCGATCGTCTCCTCCCTCCTGCGGAGGGAGACGCCACCCGACTGCGCGAGGCCATGCGCTACAGCACGCTGGGCGGAGGGAAGCGGGTGCGCCCCGCGCTGTGCTTGCTCTCCTGCGCGGCGGCGGGGGGCGAGCGCTCGCGAGCGCTCCCAGCCGCCTGCGCGCTGGAAATGATCCACGTCTACTCGCTGGTCCACGACGACCTTCCGGCCATGGACGACGACGACCTGCGCCGCGGCCGCCCGACCTGCCACAAGGCCTACGGAGAGGCCACCGGCATCCTGGTCGGCGACGGCCTCCAGGCGCTCGCCTTCGAGGTGCTGGCGCGGGAATACGCGAGCGACCCGCCCCTGGGCCTCGACCTCGTGGGCCTCTTGGCCCAGGCCGCAGGCGCCGCCGGCATGGTGGGCGGGCAGGCGCTGGACATGGCGGCCCCCGCCCTTGCAGACCGCTCCGAGGCAGCCCTCGAGGCGATCCACGCCCAGAAGACCGGCGCCTTGCTCCGCGCGGCGGTCCTCATGGGTGCCCGCTGCGCCGGCACGACCGCCGGCTCTCCCCGCTGGGCCTCCCTCGACGCCTACGCGCGCGCGGTCGGCCTGGCCTTCCAGGTGGCCGACGACATCCTCGACTGCACCGCCACGACGGAGGCCCTCGGCAAGACGGCAGGCAAGGACCAGGCCCAGGACAAGCTCACCTACGTGGCCCTCCTCGGCCTCGAAGGAGCGCGCGCCAAGGCCCGCTCCCTCGAGGCCGCCGCAGGTGACGCCCTGGCGGCCTTTGGACCCGAGGCCGCCCCTCTGCGCCAGCTCGCCCACTTCGTCGTCTCGCGCACGGCCTGAGGGCCGGCGCCGAACTCCCGACGCCTCCCGACCGAAGGGCCCGTCGCTTCCGGAGCCGAGCCGACACCGCCCGCGATTCGAGTTCCCTTCGACGGGCCGCGAACGCACCGCTCGGCCGCCGCGACTTCCGCCCGGGAAGCACCCACACGACGACGCGACCGCGCGCCCCGACCGCGCCCTCGGCGATCGCTGCGCGGGGCTCCAGCGCAGCCCACTTCGTCCGGCAGCCTCCCCAGCAGCCGCCTTCCCCGCCAGCGGCGGGGTATCCTGCGCGGCATGCTCGTCCAGTGCGTCCCCAACTTCAGCGAAGGCCGCGACCCGCAAGTCATCGCTACCTTGTGCGAAGCGGCCCGCAGCGTCCCCGGCGCAGCGCTCCTCGACGTCCACAGCGACCCCGACCACAACCGCACCGTGCTCACGGTGGCCGGACACGCCCCGGCGGTCGAAGAGGCCGTGTTCCGGGCGGTGCGAGTCGCCGTCGAGCGCATCGACATGAACGCGCACGACGGCGTGCATCCCCGCCTGGGTGCCGCGGACGTGATCCCCTTCGTTCCCTTGCGGGGCGCGACCCTGAGCGACTGTGCGAAGATGGCCGAACGCTTCGCGCGGCGCTGCGCGGAGGCCTGGGCGCTCCCCTGCTACCTCTACGCGGCCGCGGCCCGACGCCCGGAACGGGTGCGTCTCCCCTGGCTGCGCCGACCCGGCTACGAGGGGCTCGCCGACGCCCTGGCGAGCCCCGAGCGCGCTCCGGACGAGGGTCCTCCGCGACCGCACCCCACGGCGGGCGCGACCGCGGTGGGCGCCCGAGGCGTCCTCGTCGCCTTCAACGTAGACCTCGCCAGCGAGGACCTGCGCCTGGCGCGGCGCATCGCGCGGGCCATCCGCGAGTCCTCGGGCGGGCTCCCCGGCGTCCAAGCCAAAGGCCTTCCCCTCGCCCGCCAGCAGCGGGTGCAGGTCAGCACAAACCTCCTGGCTCCCCACGCCATCGGCCCGGGACGGATCTACCGCGAGGTCGAAGAGCGCGCCCGCGCGGCCGGAGTCGCCGTCGCCCGCTCGGAACTGGTCGGACTCGTCCCCCGGAGCCTGGCGGTGGCCGCCGCAGACGATCTGCTCCGCTCCGACCCCTTGTTCGGCGAGCGCCTCCTCGAGGATCGCCTGGAGGCAGAGGTGCTCGATCCCGAAGGGCCGCTCCGCCTCTTGGCGGAGCGAGTCGCAGGCAACGACGCGCTGGACCCCGGCGGCGGCAGCGCCGTGGCCGCAGGGCTGGTGCTCGCGCGCGCCTGCCTGCGCAAGGCCCTCGCCCTCTCGCGGGACGGTCGCGGCGACCTCTCGGAGCAGGAACTCGCCGCTCTGGAGAAGGGCCTCCCCCCCACCCACGAACTCTTCGAACTGGTCGCGGCCGATCACATGGCCTTCGCCCGGCTCATGAGCGCCTTCCGCCTTCCGCGAGGGCCCCTGCGCAAGGCTGCGTTGCAGGAGACCCGCCCCGAGGCCGTCCGGGTTCCGCTGCGCATCCTCGAGGCCGCGGTGCGCATCGCCGAAGCGGCTGCCGTCGTCGCCGAGCGCGGGAACAGCAACCTGGTCAACGACGCCGTTGCCGCGGCCGAGCTCGCATTGGCCGCGGGTCGCGTCGCGCGGCTCAACGCCCGCGCCAACCAGCGCTCCCGCGAACGAAAGGGGTATCGCGAGCCCCTCGAGCGCCTCGAACGCGCAACGGAGCGCGCCCGCGCGGCCGCCGGCTAAGGGCCCACGCCCTTCGGTCGCGCGGCCTTCCGGGCAGGTCGAGCCTGGCCCGCCTCCATCACCCCAAGGGGGGCCGGGGAAGCCCAGGCAGCAGGGCGCCGTTACACTCCGATGTGCGCCCGCCTCCACCGTCCGACCCGACCTGGCCCGCGAGCCCGCCGCCGGACCCTTCCTGGCCGCCACACCGCCCCCACGACTCGCGCCCTCCCCTCGCATCGAGCTCGCGCCGGCGCTGGGCGAACGGGTCGGGGCCGGACCCGGGCTGCCTTCCGCCCTCCGCAGCTCCATTGCCCCGGCACCTGCAGGAGACCCACGCCGACGGGAGCGGACGCCGTCCCCCGCCTCCGCTGCATGGATCGACCCGCCGAGGCACCGTCCCCGCGGGGAGCGGTCGCCTCGCCGCCAGCAGCAGTTGGCGCTCGGGGCACCGCTTCGGTCGCTACGTGCTCATGGGCGAGCTGGGCCGGGGCGGCTTCGGCGCGGTGTTCCTCGCCCACGACCCCGAGCTCGGCCGAGACGTAGCCCTCAAGATCCTCACCAAGAGCCAGCCGCGCGCCTTGGCACGCTTCGAGCGGGAAATGCGCGCCTGCGCTCGCCTGCGCCACCCGGGCATCGTCGCCGTGCACGACTCCGGGACCTTCGCCGAGCGCCCCTATTTGGTCATGGAGTACGTCGCGGGCGACACCGTGCAGGAACTCGTCCGCCAGGACCGCCTGACGCTGTCTCGCGCGGTGGAACTCGTCCGCGAAGCGGCCCTCGCGCTGGACTACGCCCACGGCGAAGGAATCCTCCACCGCGACGTGAAGCCCGCAAACATCATCGTCGACCGCGACGGCCACGCCCGGCTCCTCGACTTCGGACTCGCGCGCTCGAGGAGCGATACGGATCGGCTCAGCCGCACGGGCGTCCCCCTGGGCACCCCCGCCTACATGGCCCCCGAGCAGTTCCGCGGCGGGAAGGTGGACGCGCGCGCCGACGTGTACGGCCTTGGCGGCGTCCTCTACTTCTGCCTCACGGGGGAAGCTCCTCGCGAAGGGCTGGGCGACCTGTTCGAGGGCGTCGGCGCCAATCGACCGCCTTCCGCGCGCTCGGTGAACCCCGAGGTCCCTCCGCAGCTCGAGGGCATTTGCCGGCGTTGCCTGGAGCCGCTCCCGGAAAACCGCTTCGCTTCGGCGGGCGAGGTCGCGGCCGCGCTCGGCGACTTCCTCAGCGCATCGCCGAGCCGAGGACCGCGCGGCCCACGCGCGGTCCTCGTCGCTGTTGCAGGGTCCGCCTTGCTCGCCAGCACAGGGCTCACGGCCCTCTGGAGCGCCGCAGACACGTCGTCGTCCCCTGCCGCGCCCGCACCGCCGACGCCGGGAGCCCAACCCCCTCGTCCCGCTTCCTCCGACGAGCGGCGCCTCGCCGACGCCCGCGCCCTCCTCGCCCGCGCCGACTACCTCGCCGCAAACGGCGACCTGCGCGGCGTCGAGGAAGCGCGCGCGCTCCTCGCCCGCGCACGCGACCTGTTCGCAGACTCCCCGACGGCCCGAGAAGAGCGGACGCGCCTCGAGTCGAAGTGGGCGGTACTCGAAGCGCTCGGGCGCGCGGAAGCCGCTGCTCGTCGCCGCGAAGCCTGGGAGACCGTCGACCGCTTCCTCGACGAAGCCCGGCAGGGCGCCGCGGCCCTCGGCCCTCGCCTCCGCGCCCGCGTCGCGCTGGCCCGCTGCCATCACTTGTTCCGCCGCGGTCGCTACGTCGCATGCGCACGGGCCTGCGACGACCTACTCGCTGCAGACGACGACCCGGCGCGCCGCAACGAAGCCCGGCTGCTCGGAGCCCTGGCCCGCTGCCTCGGGGCCGACCCCGAGGCGCAGGCCGCCGGGGCCCGCGCCCTGCAAAACCTGATCGAGGACACCTCCGGAGAAGACCCCCTCGGCCTCCTCGCGCGCGCCTGCTTCGCCAGCCACGGCCCCGATCCCGACAACGAAGTGGCCTTGCGCTACGCGCGCCGCGCGCGGTCCGCGGCCCCCGACGACCCCCTCGCGCTCCTCCAGCTTGGCATTGCCCTCTTGAACACCCAACGGTCGGAGGAGGCCTACCCCCTCTTCCGCCGCCTGACGGACACCCTCGTCCCCGACATGGTCCGGGCCCACCTCGGCGCCGCGCTCGCCGGCTACCAGGCGAACCGCCTCACGGCGCAGCAAGCGCTCGAGCGCCTCGACCTCGCCCTCGAACTTTCCCGCGGGGGGGAGAGCCCTGGCTCGATCCATGCCCTGCGAGGGCACATTCTCCTCTTCGCGGGCCAGTTCGCGGCCGCCGAACAGGCGCTCGAGACGGCGCTCGCCCTCCGCCACCAGAAGAGCGCCATCCACCTCCTCCTCGGCATGACGCGCGAAATGCTCGGTCGTTGGAAAGCGGCCGAGGAGGCCGTACGGCGTGCCCACGAGCTCGACCCCGTGGAGACCCTCGGCGTCCTAGAGACCGTGCGCCCGCTCGCCCTCCGCCACCGCTTCCAGCGCATCCTCGGGCGCCCCGTGCAAGAGAGCGGCCTCGCCCCCGGACTTCACGCCCTCCGCGCCAGGCTCCTCGAAGACGTGCCCCCGGCCGCGCGGCCCCCCCTCGGCACCGCGCTCGACGCCGCCCTTCGCGGCGCTCCTTACTCCGGCTTTCGCGAGGCTCTGACGCGGGCCGAGGAAACCGCGCCCAAGGCCCCGCGCCTCGCGCTCCTCGCCGCCCGCCTTCGCCTCGGCCGCGGCCAGAGCGAAGCAGCCCTCCGCTCCCTCGCCGCGGCCCGCGCCGCCGGTGCACCCCCCGCCCGCGTGGCCTACCTCGAGGGCCTGACCGCGTGGCGGGCCGGTCGCTTCCTCGAGGCCCGCCGCGCCCTCGCCGCCGCACCTGCGGGACCCGACGGCGCCTGCGCCCGCGCCCTGGAACACTGCCTGCGCGCCGAGTGGGCCCAGGGTGCCGCTGCGGCGAACGCCGCCCCCGCCCAGGGGCTCGTCGCGCTGGACGCGCTCTGCCTGCGCGCCTGGTGCCTCGTGCAGAGCGGCGCGGCAGCGGAAGGACTCGCCCTGGCCGAGGAAGGTCTCGGGCGCTACGGCCTGCTCGACCCCTGGTTGGCAACCATCCAGGCGCGCGCCTTGCTCGCTCGCGCCTTCGCCAGGCACCCCCACGCGCAGCAAAGCGAAGTCAACCGCGGCCTGCTGGCGGTCGAGCGCGCCTGCCACGCAACGGGCGAAGCGCTCCCCCGGACGACCGGCCTCGACTACCTCTGCCTCGCCGAACCGGGGAGCGTCCCGCACCGCCTGGCGGGCCGCTGGCTGTTCGAGCTCGAACGCTCCGTTCCCGACTTCCCCGCCCTCCCTCTCTACCGGAGCCTGTTCGCCATCCAGCGAGGAGCCTCTCGCGAGTCGGCGCAGCGCGCCGTGCGCGCGGCGCGTGCTCGCGGCGTGCCTCCCCCGCTCCCTCCCGCACTCCTCGAGGCCTACCGCGCGCGCTTCGGCGCGGAACTCTCCCTGGACGCGCTGCGGGACGAAGGGCGCTGACGGCCCGGCCGATCCGAGCCTCTCCCCGCTGCGGGGCTCAGCCCTCCTCCGACTCGCGCAGCCGCGCGAGCACCGAAAAGTCCTCCAGGGTCGTGGTGTCCTGACCCGAGTCGGTCCCCGCGGCAATGTCCCGGAGCAGACGCCGCATGATCTTCCCCGAGCGAGTCTTGGGAAGGGCGTCGGTGAAGCGAACCATGTCGGGCTTCGCGATGGCTCCGATCTCGGCCGCGACGTGCTCCCGCAACGCCGCGCGGAGCTCTTGGCTCGGCTCGTAGCCTGGGGCCAAGGTCACGAAGGCCGCGATCCCCGTCCCCTTGATCTCGTGGGGCATGCCCACGACCGCCGCCTCGACTACGGCGTCGTGGCTGACGAGGGCCGACTCGACTTCCATGGTCCCCAGGCGGTGGCCCGAGACGTTGATCACGTCGTCCACCCTCCCCATGATCCAGAAGTTGCCGTCTTCGTCGCGCCGCGCACCGTCGCCGGCGAAGTAGGCGCCCGGAATCTTGCCGAAGTAGGTGTCCACGAAGCGCTGTCGGTCGCCGTAGATCCCCCGCAGCATCCCGGGCCACGGCTTGCGCACTGCGAACAGCCCGCCCTCGTTGGGGCCGAGTTCGCGCCCGAACTCGTCCACCACCGCCGCGTCGATGCCGAAGAAGGGGCGCGTGCACGAACCCGGCACGGTGGGAATCGCGCCGGGAAGGGGGGTGACCATGTGCCCGCCGGTCTCGGTCTGCCAGTAGGTGTCGACGATGGGACACCGCCCGCCGCCGATGACATCGCGGTACCACATCCAAGCCTCGGGGTTGATGGGCTCGCCCACGGTCCCCAAGAGCACCAAGCTGCTCAGGTCGTGCTGGCGGGGGTGCTCGGCGCCCCACTTCATGAACGCGCGGATCGCCGTGGGCGCAGTGTAGAAGTGGGTTACCCGATGTCGCTCGCAGATCTCCCAGAAGCGCGCCGGACCCGGGAAGTTGGGCGCTCCCTCGTACATCAAGCTGGGTACGCGATGCGGAAGGATCCCGTAGAGGATGTAGCTGTGCCCGGTGATCCACCCGATGTCCGCCGTGCACCAGTAGACCTGCCCGCTCTCCGGCCTCAGGTTGAACACGTACTTGGCCGTGGCGTAGGTGTAGACCATGTAGCCGCCGGTGGTGTGCAAAATCCCCTTGGGTTTGCCGGTGGAGCCGGAGGTGTAGAGGAGGAAGGCCATTTCCTCGCTGTCCAGCGGCTCGCAGGGGCACTCCTCCTCGGCCACGGCCATCAGCTCGTGCCACCAGCGGTCTCGTTGCGCGTCCCAGGGGACTTCGTTCCCGCAACGGCGCAGGACGATGGTCCGCTCGATGCGGTCGGTGAGGGTGGTGGCGTGGTCCACGTTGGCCTTGAGCGGAACCACCTGCCCGCGCCTCCAGGCCCCGTCGCAAGTCACCACGACACGACTCCGGGCGTCCTCGACGCGATCGGCGATGGCCTGCGAGGAGAAGCCGCCGAACACGACCGAGTGGGCGGCTCCGATCCGCGCGCAGGCGAGCACCGCCACGGCGAGCTCGGGCACCATGCCCATGTAGATGGTGACCACGTCGCCCTTCCTCACCCCCTCGGCCGTCAGGACGTTGGCGAAGCGCGCCGTTTCTCGCTGGAGGTCCGCGTAGGTCAGCCGGCGGACTTCGGGCTGGCCGCCGAGGCACGGCTCGCCCTCCCACACCAGCGCGACCTCGTCCCCGTGCCCCGCGAGCACCTGCCGGTCCACGGCGTTGTGGCACAGGTTCGTCTTGCCCCCCACGAACCACTTGGCGTCGGGGAGGTCCCACTCGAGAACCCGCGTCCAGGGCTCGAACCAGTCGAGCTCCGCTGCCTCGGCGCCCCAGAACGCCTCGGGGTCCTCGATGGACCTCCGGTAGAGGCGCTCGTATTCTTCGAGCGAAGAGATCCTCGCCCCGCCCACCCGCTCGGCGAAGTCCGCCGGCGGCGGGAAGACGCGCTCCTCCCTGAGCACGGTGTCGATGCGGCCCTGGCTCATGGGAACCTCCTGAGCGCGGCATGATAGCGCCGCCGTCGGCCGGCGGGGGCGGGTCTCGGGGAGCCCTGCCGGCCAGCGGCAGGGCTCCCCGGTTTATCATTCGGACCGATGGCCGACACCACGCGGCGCACGACGATGAAGGACCTGCAGCGAATCCGCTCCAGCTTGCGCGGCCCGGTCACGCTGTTCGTGCTCGCCCTCGTGCTGATGGTCGCCCTGCTGGTGCTCTGGAACATCGCCCTGGTAAGCGACTACCAGCAGATTCGGGAGCTCGCCGCCCGCGCTGAGGATTCGGGCACCACGTTTCACTACACCTACATCATCGTGGGCTCGATCCTGTTCGTGACCATGATCTCGGTGACCTCGGTCCTCGGCGCGCAACTCCTCGGCGAAATCCGCTTCACCCAACGCCTCGCCGACTTCGTAGCCACCTTCACGCACGAGCTCAACTCACCCCTGGCCAGCATCAAACTCTTCGCCCAGACCCTGCGGCGCGGCGAGCTGCCTCGCGCGGAGCAGGAGCGCTTCCTCGACCTGATCCTCGCCGACGTCGAGCGGCTCAGTGCCCAGATCTCGAACGTCCTTCGCGCCGCCCAGGTCGACGGTCCCGAAGGGCTGCGCATCGCCCCCGAGCCCGTGGATCTGTTCGCCTTCTTGCGCGACTTCGTCGCCGCCCGTCGCGCCGCCGTCGAGAAGCTCAAGGAAGACGTGGACGTTTCCCTCTCCGACGGCCCTGCGGCCACGGGCCGACCCACGGTCGGCCTCGACCGACAGCTCTTCCGCCAGGCCCTGGACAACCTGGTAGACAACTCGCTCAAGTACCGCCGCCAGGACACCCCCTTGCGGGTCGAGATCGCCATCTGCCCCGCACCTGCCGGCTGGGTGGGTCTGGAGGTCCGCGACAACGGGCGCGGCATCCGCGCCGGCGACCTGCGCCGCGTGTTCGACCGCTTCCAGCGCCTGGAGGAGCGCTCCGATTCGCCCCGCCAGGCCGGCACCGGCCTGGGCCTGTGGATCGTCCGTGCGATCGTCGACGCCCACGGAGGGCACGTCGAGGCCCGCTCCGCCGGCGAGGGCCAAGGAACGACCATCCGCATCGAGCTTCCCGAGCTTCCCCCGCCGCCCG
Organism: Planctomycetota bacterium; assembly: GCA_003695705.1. GTDB lineage: Bacteria > Planctomycetota > J058 > J058 > J058 > J058. The sequence continues at coordinate 1,767 of RFHU01000416.1, read as the reverse complement.
ACCCCGACGCCGTCTACCTACCCGCAGAGGAGACCGCCGCGTGATCCGTGTGCTGCTCGTCGAGGACGAAGAGCACCTCGCCCTGGGACTTCGCTTCAACCTAGAGAACGCCGGCTACGCCGTGACCCTCGCACGGACCGGCGCCGAGGCCCTCCAGCGACTCGAGGGCGAACATTTCGACCTCGTCCTCCTCGACGTCATGCTTCCGGGCGGCATGGATGGCTTCGAAATCGCACGGACCATCCGCCGCCAGGACAACTTCGTCCCGATCATCATGCTCACGGCACGCGGAGAGCAGGCCGACCGCGTCAGCGGCATCGATTCGGGCGCCGACGACTACGTCACCAAACCCTTCGACCTCGAGGAACTCCTCGCCCGCGTGCGCGGACACCTGCGCCGACGCGTATGGAGCCGCCGCGAGGCCGCCAGCGAGAGTGGCGAAGACGAACCTCCCTCGGTCCTCGAATTCGGCGGAAGTCGCATCGACTTCCAGAGCCTGCGGGCGGTGACCCACAGCGGCGAGGAGGTTCAACTCACCTGGAAGGAAGCGATGATGATGCGCCTCTTCTCCGAAAAGGAGGGGCAGGTCATTCCTCGTGCCGAGTTCCTCGAGAAGGTGTGGGGCGAGCCGGGAACCCTCGAGACCCGCACGGTGGACAACTTCGTCCTCCGCCTGCGCAAGTACTTCGAGCCCAACCCCAAAAGGCCGCAACACATTCTGAGCGTCCGCGGGGTCGGCTACCGCTTCGTCCGCTGAGCAGCACGTCAAGGCGCTCCGACCTCCCCGTGACGAAGCTTTGACGCCCACTACGGGCCTTTTGACGACCTTCCTGGGAGCGCCCGCGCCATGCTGGAGGGGCAACGAAGGAAGGCTTCATGCCCAGCGCCCCAGCGACCAGCGCCCGCCCCCACCACCTCGTCAAGACGAGCATCTTCCTCGGCTTCCACGTAGCGGCCGGGGTCCTGGCCTACCTCGCCGGCCTCCCGAGCGTCGAAGCGGTCCTCCTGGCGGTGGGCATGTACTTCGCACGCATGTTCGTGGTCACCGCCGGCTACCACCGCTACTTCTCGCATCGGACCTTCAAGACCTCGCGCGCCTTCCAGTTCCTCCTCGCCCTCGGCGCCATGACCACCCTCCAGAAGGGTGTCCTCTGGTGGGCGGCCCATCACCGCCACCACCACCGCTTCTCCGATCAGCCCGAAGACCTTCACTCTCCTCGGCGGGGGTTCTGGTGGGCCCACGTGGGCTGGATCCTCTCGGACCGCTACACCGAGACCCGCTACGACAAGATCAAGGACTTCGCCAAGTACCCCGAGCTGCGCTTCTTCAACAGCGAACTGGTCATGGTCCTCACCTTCGCTGCTCTCTGCGCGGCCTTCTACTTCGGCCTCGGGTTCCAGGCCTTGGTTTACGGCTGCTTCGTCAGCACCGTCTTCCTCTGGCACGGAACCTTCACCATCAACTCGCTGACCCACCTCGTCGGCAAGCGGGTCTACGCCACCAGCGACGACAGCCGCAACAGCCTGATCCTCGCCCTGATTACACTCGGCGAAGGCTGGCACAACAACCATCACTACTACCAGACGGCGGCCTGCCAGGGCTTCCGCTGGTACGAAATCGACATCACCTACGCGATCCTGCGCCTGCTCGAGAAGCTAGGGATCGTGTGGGACTTGCGCGGCGTCCCGGCGGAGGTCGTCGACGGACGCCTCGGAGGCCGCAACTGGCTCGTGCGCGAGGTCGGCGACCAGGGCCCCGGCCGGCTG
>RFHU01000415.1 GCA_003695705.1 Planctomycetota bacterium | reverse complement strand
TTCTGGGCCTGTCCGGCGGCGTTCTGGGCCTGTCCGGCGGCGTTCTGGGCCTGTCCGGCGGCGTTCTGGGCCTGTCCGGCGGCGGCGCAGCCCCCCAGGGCCAGCGCGAGCAGCCAGGAGGGAAGGGTGCGGATCCAGCGGTCGAGGGTCATGGGGTCACCTGGCCTTCGTTCTACTCGACGACGCGGGCGTGATGGGAGGTCGCGCGGAGACGGGAGGAGCGTTCGGGGGCAAGGCGCGGGAGAAAATCTCTCCCTGCTCTTCTCTTGCTCTGGGCGAGGCGAAGTTCTATCTTTCCGCAGCCGAAAAAGGGGGAAGGTGGGGCGACGGGTTTCCCGGCGCCCCACCTTTTTTTTTCGGGCGGGCGTGCGCGGTCGTCTCGGTTGCCCTGGGAAGGCGCGCGGGGTCCGTCACGAACGCGTCAGGGGCAGGGCCCGTCCCGTTTCCCGCCGGCGAACCGGCGAGGCAGGGAGGCGCTCGCCGGCCAGCACGGCGCCGCTCCGGCGGTCGACGCGACCGAACTGGAGGACGCCCGTGGGGCACGACCGAACGCAGGCACTGCAGCGAACGCACTCGGGGTCTTCCATGGGGAGGCCCTTGTTGGCGAAGCCCATGACGTCGATGCCCTGGTGGCACACCGAGGTGCAGACGTTGCAGGAGATGCAGCGGGACTTGTCCGCGAGGATGCGGAACTGGCCGAAACGCGCGTAGACGTGCATCAACGCCGCCAGCGGGCAGGCGAAGCGGCACCACACGCGGCCCGAGAAGTGGAAGTAGAGGCCGAGGCCCAGGACGCCCGCCAAGAAGATGTCCACCACCCACTTGTAGCTGAGGTAGGGGAAGGGAGAGCCCCGGCCGTCGAGCAAGAGGGGAAACAAGCGGTCGACGGCACCGCGGGGCCAGATCCAGCCGAGGACGCGCAACAGCAAGAGGAGGAGGGCGACTCCCAAGACGGCTTGTCCGAGCAGGTTGAGTCGGTTCCAGCGCGGCCCGTGGGGCATCTTGGAGCGGTGGTCGTCGCCGAGCGTCTCCGCGAGCGCGCCGCAGGAGCAGATCCAGCCGCAATACGCGCCTTTGCCGAACCGCCATACGAGGAGGGGAATGAGCACCAGGGTCTGAAGGGCGGAGATGGCGAGCCAGGCGGCCTGGGGGTGGGGGGTGAAGACGTTGTAGACGTTGAGGGGCCAAGCGAGGACGAGTCCGTAGGCCTTCCAGTAGGCCCGAGGGTGCCCCCACTCGGGGGGCTGGAGGTCGCTGAGGCCGGGCGCGTAGAGGGGGAAGAGCGCGTCGGCACAGCTCTTTCCCCACCCGCTTTCCCAGGCGCCGTTCGCCCCGAGCCAGGGAAGGAGGAGCTCGGGAAGCAGGAAGAGAGGGAAGACCTGGACGGCCATCAGGCAGAGGGTCTGCGCGGTGATGTAAGGGGTCTTGCGACGACGAATCCTGCGGAACCCGAAGACCACGACCAGGAGGGAATAGAGAAGGGTGAAGTAGAAGGAGCGCGAGCTCGCGGAGGTGACGAGCACGCCGAGGAGCGAAGACCGATCCGCCACCCGCGCTTCGATGGCCGGGCCGAAGGAGGCAAGCCAGGAGCGGAGGGTGGACGGCCAGTGGCCGGGGTCCTCGTAGAGTCCTCCTGCCTTCCACACGTAGAGGAGTGCGAAGAGCGCGGCTGCGAAGAGGAGGCCAACCCAGCCCCAGCCGCGGATCTCTCCGCGGATGGGCACTCCGCTGCGGCGGAAGAACGCGAGCGGCGGGTCGCGCCCGATCATCACGAAGACCGCATCGCAGGGGACCGCCTCGCCGTTGCTCAGGAGGACTTCCTCGGCGCGGATCTCGGCGACCTCGGTGGCGAGGAGGAGGGTCAGGCGTCCGGGTCGTACGCGTCCGCGCAAGAAGCGACCGGTGGCCGTGGTCACCCGCTCCGAAGTGGGCTCTTCGACGGCCACGTCGGCGCTTGGGTCGGCGCGCAGGGCCTCGAGCTTGGCGAGGTTCTCCGGCTTGGGGCGGGTCAGTTCGCGACCGCGATAGGACAAGGTGACCTGGGCGCCGCACTGGACGAGCGCGATGGCGGCCTCGATGGCGCTGTCGCCACCTCCGACGACGAGCACCCGCCGCCCCGCGAAGTCGCGGGGATCGTGGAGTCGGTTGAAGACGTGTTCGGCGTCCTCTCCCGGGACGCCGAGGCGACGTACGTCGCCGGTGCGTCCGATGGCGACCACCACGGCCTTGGCGAGCAGCGGGTCTTCTCCGGCCAAGCGGACCTCGAGCAGTGGGCCGCGCCGGCGAACGCACTCCGCCCGCGCGCGGCGGGGGACGATGCCGTTTTCCTCGGCTTGTGCGCGGAGGGAGGCGAGCAACTCCTCCTTGGTGCGGCCCTCGATGCGCAAGGCGCCGGCGGGGTGCATGTCGGTGGGGTAGGTGTAGATCGGCTTTTCGCGGGGGAAGTTGGCGATGGTCGCGAAGGGCTGGTTCGCCTCCAGCAGCGCGAAGCGGAGCCCCCGCCGTCGTGCTTCGAGGGCTGCCGCCGTGCCCGAGATCCCCGCGCCGATGATGACGAGGTCCAGGGCCTCCTCGCCGGAGAGCGCGCGGAAGCGGGCGCTCTCCAGGATGGTGCCGACCGCGCGCGCTCCGGAGTCGGCCGCGAATTTGAGGAGCGGAACCCCCGTCAGGTCTCCCACCACGTAGAGGCCAGGGACTCGCGTGGACCCGTCGGGTTCCACCACCGGGAGGGGCTCCACCGTGCCGGCCGGCCACCCGGTGTGCAGCCAGCGTGCGTAGCGCGCCAAGAGGGACGTCAGGGTCGCCATCGCTCGGGGGAGGAACTCGGGGGGGCGCTCAGAGATCGTCCAGGACGTGCTTGGGGGAGGTCTTTGGGTTGACGTCGAGGTAGACCCGTTCGATGGTTCCAACGGGGCTCACCACGTAGGTATTCCGCCGCGGAGTTCCTGGGGTGTCTTCGTCGAAGGCGCCGTAGGCGCGGGCGATGCTCCGGTCGAGGTCGCTGAGGAGCTTGAAGGGGAAGCGGTACTTCTCGGCGAAGGCGGCGTTGTCTTCGGGGCGGTCGTAGGAGACCCCGAGGACCTCGGCACCCTTGGCCTGGAAGTCGGCGTAGAGGTCGCGGAACCCGCAACCCTCACGCGTTCACCCCGGGGTGTCGGCCCTGGGGAAGAACCAGAGGACGAGCCGTTTGCCGCGGAAGTCCTCGAGGGCGACCTGCGCGCCGGTGTGATCGACGGCCGCGAACGCCGGGGCGGGGTCTCCTACGTCGAGCATGTCGGCCTCCTTGACGGGTCCGTTGGCGACGACATGGTAACGACGGCGGGGAGTGCGCGCAGGGCGGAGGGGCCGCCGTCAGAGCCCGCGCCGCAGCTCTTGCACGAACGCTACGGTTGCCGCCCGATCCTCGGCGTAGCTCTGTTCGAAGGTGCGGAGGACGCGCTCCGGCTCGGGAGTGATCCACACCACCGCTTCGGGACCGGCGCGGAGCGCGAGGATGGAGAGGCCATCGACGGTCTCGGGAGCCTCGCTGCGTTCCCCGCGCGCGTAGGCGACGAGTTGGTCCTGCACGTAGCGCTTGGGGTGGATGATGTGCTCGAGCCGGTCGAGGGGTTCGACCACCGGGGCGCTCTCCCAGAAGGGGACTTCGAGGGTGAACAGCTCGCGCAGGTAGGGGTCTCCGGAGGCCGCGATGGTGGCCCCCAGCGCCGCGAGGGCCTCGTTCCAGATCAGTTCCGTCCGGCGGCCTTCTTCGAGGAAGCGGAACTCGCGCCCCTCGCTGAGGGCGTCGAAGAGGGCGCGGGGGCCCTTGCCGAGGTGCAGCAGGCAGCCGAGGAAGGTCTGTGGACACACCTTGGTGAAGGTGCGTACGAAATTGCGCCGGAGGAGGTTCGTGCGGGTTTCTTCGGGAGGGGTGTGGATGGCCTGCAGGGGGAAGAGCGTGCACAGGTCGCGCCACACGGGGCGGATGCGGTAACCGGGGAGCGCGGCCGCGTCGGCTGCGGCCCAGGGGTCGTAGCGCAGTTCCTCTCGGCGCGCGAACAAGTCGGCCCCGGGGTAGTAGCGGAGCATGGCGGTCGAGATCTCCGCGGCGACGGGGGGGACGGCCCAGCGGGCGGCGGCGCCGACGGTGGCGTCGAACTCCTCTTCGGTTTCATCGGGGAAGCCCACGATGATGCCCAGGGCGGGGGTGATGTGCTGCCTGCGCGTCATGGCCACGGCCTCCTCCACCCGCAGGGGGTCGAGGCGCTTTCCCGTCCAGCGCTGGCGCTCGGCGCTCATGCTCTCGACGCCGAAGAAGATCGCGTTGCAGCCGGCCAGGAACATTTCTTCGGCCAGGGCTTCGGTCAGGTTGTCCGTGCGGGAGGTGCAGGACCAGTCGACGTCCAGGTTGCGCCGACGGATCTCCTTGCAGAGGGCGCTGACGAACTTCTTGCCGGCGACCAAGTTGTCGTGGAGGAACTCGAAGCGGTTGCTCCCGGTGACCTGCATCGTCCACTCGATTTCGTCCACGAGGCGCTCGGGGCTCTTGACCCGGTACTTGCGCTGGAACATGTTCGTCGTCGAGCAGAAGTTGCAGTTGTAGGGGCAACCGCGCCCCGCCTCGATCATCAGGGTGGGCTGGCAAGCGAGGTAGGCGGCGACGTCGATCAGGTCGTAGGCGGGGTAGGGGAGCGCGTCGAGGTCTTCGACCACGGGGCCCGAGGGGTTGCGGCGGATCGCTCCCGAGGGGTCCCGCCAGGTGAGCCCGGGGATGGTCGCGAGCTCCTCGGGTTGCGCTCCGCGGGCGAGGGCCTCGATGAGTGCGGGGAAGGTGCGATCGCCTTCGTCGCGGAGGACGTAGTCGATGCTCGGAAAGGCCTCGAGCGCTTCGCGATCGACGAAGGTCGTGTGCGGTCCACCGACCACGATGGGGGCGTGGGGGTGCTTGCGGCGAACGGCCTCCACGAATTCCATGGCCAGGTCGAAGTTGTAGGACCAGGCGCTCACGCCGATCAGGTGCACCTGCGAGGCCCGCTTGGGGAGCGCTCGGACGAACTGGTTGCGCAGGGAGCGGCGCGCGTCGAGGCGGCCTTGCTTGGCGGCCAGGTTCAGGTCGGCGATGTGCGGCGTGAGTCCGCGCTCGCGGAGGACCGCGGCGAGGAGGAGCAGCCCGAGGGGCGGGGTGATGTCGATGGAGTCTCCTCCCACCGGCGGCTGCACCAGCCACACGTGCTCGACGGACCTCGGCTCCCCTGCGCGGCGGAGAGGGCGCCCCTTCCCCTTCTTGCCCATGCGCAAATCCTATCAGCCGGCGACTCGGGTCCTGCGCTGCAGGCGATGGTTGTCGCTTCCCGCGCGCGAACGCTATCCTGACTCCGCCATGCTCGAAGACCTGTTGCTCTCCCTGGGACGCGCAGAAACCATCGAGTCCGCACTTCGGGCCGAACTCGAGCGACTGCAGCGGGAGGGCTACCTCGACGAGGTCCCCGAAGGGGTGTGGGACGAGCTCCGGGGTCGGCTGGAAGGTCGGGCCGAGCGGGCGCGCCAGCGCGTAAAGCCGCTCGTGGAGGCCCTCGGCGCTTCCCTGCGCGCTGCCCTCGATCTGCCGAGCCGGAGCGACATCGTCGCCCTCACCGAGGCCCTTGAGCGCGCCGAGGCCACACGCGCTGCTGCGGGCGCCGGGGAGAGGGCCCCGGCGACCGCGGACCCCGAGGCTTGACGAGCGCGGACGGGGCGTCCGTGGAGCCTCCGGGGCCGAGCAACGAGGAGCGGCGGCTCGCGGAGCTTCTGGTGGAGTCGGGGGCGCTCACGGGGGAGGCCGCGCGCGATTGCCTGGACCTGCTGGGGCGCCTGCGCGGCGCGGGACGGCGCGTGCACCTCGCCGCGTTTCTGGTCGAGCGGGAGCTGGTTTCGCCCGAACTGCTTCGTTCCCTGGGGGCCGGCCGGCAACTCGGCCCAAGCGGAGAGCGGGACGACGAGACCGCGCGGGTGGACGTCCGCCCGAGGCCGCGCCGTCGGCGGTCTTCGGCGCGGGCCTCGCTGGCGCCGGTCGACCCGGAAGCCTCCGGGGGAGGGGGGGAGCGCCCCGCCCTCCCTGCCGGAGGAGCCGCGTCGGGCGGGGACAGCTCGGTGTTGGGCGAGGTCGAGACCCGCCGCTTCGACCTGGATGCCTTGGCGGCCGCATCCGCGGTGTCCGCCGAGGAAGGCGCGCAGCGGCCGCTCGGCCCTCTCCTCGGCGGGCTGGCCACGGTCCTCTTGGTGGGGCTCTTTGGCTGGCTGGCGAGCATTCAGCCACCTCCGCGCGGCGCGCGCGCGAGCGGGGCCGGAGAGGGCGGGTCGGCGGTGCCGAGCTCGGCGGGGGGGGCGAACGCCGCCGCGAACGACGGGGAGGGGATCGGCGGCGGGCCGGTCGCGCGAGGAGCGGAGGCCGACGACGCGGGGAGGGGCGAGGCCGAGTCGGCGCTTGGCGAGGTCGTGGCGGCCGTGGAGCGGCTCGAGGCAGCGGGCGAGTATTCCTCGGCCATCGAGCTGCTGGCCGGCCTTTCTCCGCAGGCCCGCGAGGCGGGGCGGGATCGCGTCGCCGCCCTCGAAGCTCGCCTGGCGCGCCTGCGCTCCTTCGCCGAGGAGACGCAGCGCCGGATCGAGGCGGCGCGGGGGTTGCGGCACACCAAGGAGCTGGAAGAAGGAGTGCGCGCGCTGGAGGCCTTCCGCGCGGAGCACGCGAGTTTGGTCGACGCCCCGCCCATGCGCATGCTCGACGAGGCGCTGCGCGACCTGCGCGCACGCCTCGCCGAACAGCAGAGCCAGGTGCGCCTCGACGGAGAAGAGGACCCGAAGGCCGCCTCCCTGCGCCCCGAACCGCCCGAACGGGTGGCGTCCTTCGCGCGCCTGGCCGAGCGTGGACGGCGGCGAGTCGAGGAACTGCGCCGGGCCATCGCCGCCGAAGAGGCGCGCCTCGCCCGCCTCGAGGGAGAGGAGCTGCGGCGTGCGCGCGCCGCGAGCCGCCGGTCGCCTCTCGACGTGGAACTCCTGGGCGGCTTTGCGGTCCGCGGAGCCATCCTGCGCAATTGGACCGAGCGCGGCTTCACCCTCGAGGCGGAGGGGCGGGCCTACACCTACGCGTGGAGCGCCGTGGAGCCCGAGCTTGCGCTGCGCGTGCGACGTCTGGGGGTGCGCGGGGAGGTCGCCGAGGACCACCTGCGCCTGGGCCGCTGGTGCCTCGAGCAGCGCTTGTTCGACGAAGCGCGCGCGGCCTTCGGGAGGGCGGTGGCGCTCGACCCCCGCCTGCGCGATCAAGTTCCGGACATCTCGGGCCTCGCCCGGAGCGCGCGCTTGTTCGCGGGGCGCGTGCGGCGCGAAGGGGCCTTGCTCTCGGTCCGCTACGACTTTCGCGACACAGGAGAGGGAGCGGATTGGGAACTGATGCCCCGGGCGGGCGGTGGGGTCAATCCCGCGGCGGGCCGCTTCGTGGTTCGCGGGACGGGCATCGCCTTGGCGACCTTGCGCGAGGTCGGCTTCGTGGGCCGCGTCCAGATCGAGGCCGCCCTCGGACCTCTGCGGTCAGGCTCCTCTGCGGTGCTCGGGATCTCGCTGGGGGTCGCCGGGCGGGCCGAGGTCCGCTACCTGGCCGCGGTGGACCCGACGCGGGGCGAGGCCTTGCTGGCAGAGCACCAGCGGGGCGAGGTGCGCGTCCTCGAGCGTCGGAAGGGACTCGGTCGCCGGGCCAAGCGCGTGGTGCTGGACCTCACCCCAGAACGGGTCGCGGTCAAGATCGACCGCCGTGTCGTCTTCCGGGTCGCGGTGGATCGGTCCTGGGAGCGCAGCCGCATCCACGTCGGGGTCGCCGCAGACGGTCCGGGAAGCGCCGCGTTCGAGCGCGTGGTCGTCCGCGGGCGGGTGCGGCGAGAGTGGCTTCGCAAGGCCTTTGGCGCCTTCGACGCGCGTCTTCGCGCCGCCTTGGCCGCCAGCGAGCGGAACCGGGTCTTTGCGCGGACCGGCGCGGAGCCGCCGGCCGAGCCTCTCTCGGCGGAGGACGACTACGGTCTCGCTGCCGCCGACCGCGACTCGCGGGCGGCCTACACCCTCGGCTGCCTGAAAGCCACCCGCGGGACTCCGCTCGCGTTGCTCTCGGCCCTGGAGGCCTTCGACGAAGCCTTGAAGGCTTCGCCGAACTTCGCCGCTGCGCGCTACCGGCGGGCGCTCGTCCTCGAGGCGCTCGGGCGCCCGCAGAAGGCCCTCGAGGAGCTCGGACGGGCCATCGCTTCCTGTCCGCGCTTCTACGAAGCCTACGCCGAGCGCGCCCGGCTGCTCGCGCGGCGAGAGCGGCTTCCGGAAGCTCGGGCCGCCGCCGAGGCCGCCTTGGGGCATCGCCCGGACTACGCCCCTGCGCGCTCGGCGAAGGCCCTGGTCCTCTTCCTCGCGGGGGACCAGCGCGGCGCCCTAGCCGAACTCGACCTCGCGCTCGCGCTTGCCCCCTGGGACGACGCCATTCGCTCCTTTCGGCGCAACGTGCGGCACGTCGTGCGCGGTCCGCCCTGGGAGCGCAGCTTCGAGCGCGCCACCGAACACTACGTGGTGCGCACCGACATCTCCGCGGAGCGCTGCGCGGAGTACGCCCGCGAGCTGGAGGGGATCCGCTCCTTCTACGTCCGCCAGTTCGGGGCGTCCGCCGACCCCCGGCGTGCGGTGGTCTTGATCTTCGACACCGAGGAGGGCTTCCGCTCCTACGCCGAGCTGACCACGGACGATCGGGTGGAGTCGCTCCTCGGCTACTACCTCCCCCGCTACCGGCAGCTCCTCCTCTACGAGGACCGGAACGATGCGACCCGGACCGAGACGCGCCGGGTGCTCTACCACGAAGCCTTCCACCAGTTCATCGACGGACTGGCCCCGGACCTTCCCGCGTGGCTCGACGAGGGCTTCGCCGACTACTACTCGGCTTGCCGGGTGGAGGCCGGACGGGTGGTGGGCGTCGGCTCGGTCTTGCCGGCCCGCCTTCGGGACCTGCGCAGACTCCTCCGCCGCGGGGGCGGGCCCGTGCCGTTTCCGCGGCTGATGCTGCAGTCCTCTGCCGAATTCCCTCAGGGCGCTGCGAGCGCGAAGTACGCCCAAGCCTGGTCCATGGTGCACTTCTTCCTCCACGGGGCGAAGCCGGCCCTGCGGCGGCGCTTCGGCGACTACGTGGCGCGCCTCCTCGCGGGCCAAGACGCCCGCAAGGCCTTCGAGGGCTCCTGGGAAGGAGTGAATTGGGAAGCCGTGCAAGGGCAGTGGCGGCGCCACGTGGACGGATTCTGATCCCGCCGGTCGCTCCAACAACCCGGCAGCAGGCGCTAAACTGTCGCTCGTAGGCTGCTTGGACTCCTGCGGGGCCCCTCTTGGCGACCAACTACGACATCGCCTTCTTGCGCGTGGCCATGCGCGAACCGGGCGCCATCGAGCGAGACACCGCCCTGCGCTGCCTGCAGGTCATCGACGAGCAGCATCAGCGGGGCCAGCCGGTCACCGCCATGGAGGTCGCGGTCCGGCTGGGGCTCATGGGCGAGGATCAAGCCCGCGCCTGCGATGCGAAGACCCGTGAGGAGCTGTCGCGGGTCGGCGCAGAGCCCGGGCGAGGCTACGGGGGAGGGGCGGGAGTCGGCCGCACCGACCTCAGCGGACAGAGCTTCCGCGGGCGGGTCGTGGGGGCGTCGCCCCCGCTGCCTGCGCAGGCGACCGCGCCGCCTGCGGGCCCACCTCCGTTGCCGGGCCAGGGCGGGGAGCCGGGCCCGGGGGAGGGCGGAGCGTTCTACGACCTCTCCCTCAACGGCGAAGGACTCGACGACTTCGAACTCGGTGAGCGGCTGGGCCGCGGGCCGGTGGGCACCGCCTATCGGGGTCGCCGCAAGAGCGACCGCGCGCCGGTGGTCGTCAAGGTCCTCTCTCGCCGCTTCCGCCGGCATCCCGAGGTGCTCGAGCAGGTGCTCGCCGACGTACGGCGTTGGCGGGGCCTGCGGACGCCTCGCCTTGCCGCGGTTCTCGCGGTGGGCGTCTCCAACGAGCGCGACGTCATCGTCTACGAGGAAGCGCCTGGGAAGAGCCTGGCCCGTGTCCTGCTCGAAGGCGGTCCGCTTCCGGCGAGCAAGGCCTTGCGCGTCGTCTACGAGGTCGGCCTTGCGCTGGCCGCCGCCGAGCGTCGCGGACTCGCCCACGGGGACGTGCGCGCCGAAAAGGTCTTCTACGACGGGAAGCACGCAACCCTGCTCGACGGTGGCCTGGCACGGGCCTCGGCCCTGGCGCAAGGATTCGGCCAGTTCGGGCTCCCCTTCGGCCACCCGAGCGCGCTGGCCCCCGAGGTCTTGCAGGAGGAGTTGCGGGCCCCCACCCCGGCGACGGACGTCTACGCGCTGGGCGTCCTCTTCTACCAGCTCGTTTGCGGGCGGCTGCCCTTCGCCGGGGAGGTGCGCGAACAACTCGAGGCCCACTTCGAGCGTCGGCTTCCTCCGCCTCCCCCGGGCGTGACGGTCAGCGCCACGGTCGCCAACTTGATCTTGAACATGACCGCCAAGGCTCCCAGCCAGCGCCTGCAGGGACCGGGTGCGCTCGTGGAGGGAATCCAGCGCCTCTTGCAGGGGAAGCCCCTCTTTCCCCCGCCGGAGCCCGAGGCCTCGACGGAAGACCCCGGGTTGTCCAAGGAGGACTGGGGGCGGATCACGCAGGAGGTCGATGTCTCCAGCCACCGCAAGGAGTGGACGGCGAGCGCCATCGAGCGCGCCCCGGCCGTGGGGCCGTCCGGCCTCGACGACATCGACGCCCACGCCACGAGCGACACCCAGCGCATGGCTCCGGTGGCGAGCGGCACCGAGGAACTGGAGCTGGGCCGCAAGCTCGGTCGCGGCCCCGTAGGGAGTTGCTACGAGGGAAAGCTGGGCGGGCGGCAGGTGGTCATCAAGGTCATCTCGCGGAAGTTCGCCCAATTCCCCGAACTGCAGCGGCGCATCGTCGGCGCCGTGGGGGCCGCGGCCGCGCTGGACCATCCGCACGTACTGCGTGCCCTTAAGGCCATGCGGGGCGGCTCCGGGCGCGAGCTGGTCATCTACGAACGGGCGAAGGGAGGGTGCCTGCGAGACCTCCTCGCCGAGCGTGGCCCGCTTGCCCCCTCCGAGGCGACGTCGATCGTGCTCCAGATCGCCCGCGCGCTCGAAGTGGCCGGTGCCCGCGGTCTCTGCCACGGCGACCTGCGACCGGAAAAGATCTACGTGGAGCCGAGCTCTTGGACCGCGCAGGTGGCGGACTTCGGCCTCGCCGAAGCGGCGTGCCTGGGGAGCGGCTACGGGCGCTACGGAATGCAGTTCGGTCACCCCGCCTACTTGGCCCCGGAAGTGTTGCAGGAGCGCTTGCCGGCGCCCACGCCGGGAACCGACATCTACGCGCTCGGCATCCTCTACTACGAACTGGTGTGCGGCGTTCGACCCTTCGACGGCGAGGACGTGCGGGCGGTCCTCAAAGCGCACCTCACCGAGACCCTTCCGCCTCCGCCCGACGAGGTCAGCGTACCCGGTCCGGTGGCCGAGGTCATCGTGCGCATGGTCGCCAAGGACCCTGCGCGCAGGCCGAGCGGCCCGCAGCAGGCCATTGCCTTGCTCGAGCCGTTGCAAGGCCTCGACGCCTCGCGGGAACTGCCGGCCGTGTCGGGCGAGCGTTCGGCGCCTCCCATCGAGGTAGAGGAACTCGACCTCGACAGCCTCGAGGAGCTCGACGAGCCCACCGACCAGAACGCCATCTCCATCGAGGAATGGGACTTCCACTCCGAGAACCTCGCCAAGCCTTCGGGCGAGTGGAACAAGGACAAGATCGAGCGCGCCCCGCGGGTGGGGCCCGAGGAGTGGAGTCCCGACGACATCGAACAGACCCAGGACGAAGGGCATCAGGGTCAGACTTTGAGCACGGTCATCGCCGAGGCCACCCTGGAGCGGGCGCGCAAAGGCCGCCGCCCCGGGTCTACGCGTCCACCGGCGAGGGGCAGGGCGCAGGCGGAGCCTCGCCCCGCTGGCGGGGAGGGGCGCAAGCCGGCGTCTGTCTTCCTGGCGGCGGCCCTCCTGGTCGTGGCCCTGGGCGTGGGGCTCGTGTTCGCGCTCTCCGGCGGGAGCGGCACCGAAGGCGCAGGACCCGGGACGACCGCAGGGGAGGTCGCCGGCGGAGGCGCCCCGAACGTGGGGGGGAGCGCGGACGCCTCGTCGAATTCGGGCTCGGGGGAAGGCGGCGCTTCGGCAGCGGGAGGCGACGCGGCGGGACGGAACCCCGTGGAGCCGCGCTCTGCAGGACCCAGCCGGGAGCAGATCCAAGCCGCGCTCAGCGCCTACGAGCGCGCCGTGGAGGCCGACTTGGACCAAGGACTCTTTCAACCCGCCTTGGACCGTGTGCTGGATCTCCCCGACGAGGTTCGCGGCTCGCCCGTCGGCAAGGAGACCATCGCGCGCGTGGAGAACAAGGTTCGCGCGGCCTTCGAGGAGAAGCTGCGGGCGGTTCGCCGGCGGATCGAGCGGCTGGTGGAGCGGCAGCGATACGACGACGCCGTGCGCGAGATCGAGCTCATGACCTGGATCCTGCGGGAGCGCGAGGACGTGCGGCGAGAACTGCGGGAGCAGGTCCGGCAGGCCCGAGCGGCGCGCTTCGCGAAGCTCCGCAGCTTGAAAAGGCGCGGGCCGGGCCTCTCCGCAGCGCGGATCCGCCAGGCGGTGGGAGCTGCACTCTCCGGGGAGGGCCAGGTGGAGGCCTTCGAGAACGGCGGTTGCTTCGTGCGCTTCGGGCGCGGGGACGCGCTCCTCGCGGATCTTGAAGTCCTCGCCGGAAAGGGCGCCCTGAGCAAGGACCGCGCACCGGTTCGCGGCGCCCCCCCGGCCCTCAAGGTCTCGGCCCTCGACGCGCCGGTGTTGCTCCTCTTGCGCTTGCCCATCGCGAAACTCGTTGAGGCGACCCTCGGCTTCGCCCTTGCGCGTGCGCCGCGGGATGGCGCCCGCCTCTGCCTGCTGGTGGGGGCTTCGGCTCGTCGTCCGCGCGGGGTGGGCACCGCCTGGGGGAGCTTCCCCGTGCGCTTGCGCAGGCCGGGCGATCTGGAATCCATCCTCACCGCCCCCACGCCGCCCTTGCCGGCGCGCGAGCCGATTCGCATGAACATCGAGCTGACCGACCCGCGGCGGGGCAAGCGCTTCGTGTCTCGCTACGCGGTGGGAGACGGGCCGCCGCGCGCCGGCAAGGGGGGGACCTTCAAGGACGTGGAGAACCTGGCAATCTACGCAGAGAACGTCGAGGTCTTCCTCACCTCGCTGGAGGTGGGCGGGCTCGTCGACCCAGCCGTGCTCGGGTCGCAGTGACGAGCGAGACCTCCGAACCGTGCCGACCGCCGGGCGCGCGGCAGCGGCTCCCCTCGAACCTGGTGGCGATGCTCCTCAGCGTCGTTCCTGGAGCGGGGCACTTCTACCTGGACCGAACCGTCCAAGGAGCGTTGCTGTTCAGCGCCTTCATCACCGCCCTGAACGGCCTCTTCCTTGGCTCCACCCTCCACTCGACGGCGCACCACCCGGAAACCTTGCGGAGCGTGTCCCTGGCCGGACTGGTGCTCGTGGTGCTTCTGAGCGTGGTGCTCACCTGGCAGCAGTCCTACGGGACCGACCGCTCTTCGCTGGCCGAGCACCGCCGCCTGCTCTTGCGGGCTGCGCTTCTCGAATACCTGCAGGACGACCTCGAAGGCGCTGCCGAGAAGCTCGAGCGCGCCATCGAGCTGGACGTCGACTGGCAGGATCCCGACCCTCTGTTCCACCTGGGAGTGGTGATGCTGCGGCTCGCCGAGCGCCACGCCGCCGCCGGAGAACGCGAGCGTGCCCGCGTCGCGCGCCGGCGCAGCCAGTGGGCCTTCCGCACCTGCCTGTCCCGCGATCAAGAGGGCAAGTGGCGCGACGAGATCGGGCGTGAGTCGAAGCGCATGCGGCGCATTCTCTCCATGACGGGGCGCCTCAAGGCCGTGGGGGGCGTTTCCGGGGACACTTGGTCCTCGCTGCGCGAGAGCGGCAGCTTCCCCGAGCTCGCGGCCAGCGGCTCGTTCCCGCGGATGACCGCGACCCCGTCGGCGCCGACCGCCAAGACCCGGACCCAGCAATTGCGCGAGGAAGCCCTCTCGGAGCTGGGCGCGGAATTGGAGGCGCCGGCGCGCAGCGGGCAGACGCCCATCGCCCTGGTGCGGGAGGAGATCGCCCGCCGGGCGCGGGAGGAGGGTTCCAGCGCTTCCGAGGGAGAGGGAGGCGAGGCAGCTGGGGACGCCACCGGCGGCGGCGCGTCGCCCTTCGAACCACCGCGAACGCGCGTGCACAGCCGCCCCCGGTCCGCTCCCGCAGAGATCCCCGACCCCACCCCGGTCGAGCGCCCCGACCGGGACGCCGCGGACGCCCCGGCCGCCGTCGTCGAAGAGGGCACGGACGCTGCGAAGTGCGCGGAAGACGCGGAAGACGCGGAAGACGCGGAAGACGCGGAAGACGCGGAAGACGCGG
>RFHU01000039.1 GCA_003695705.1 Planctomycetota bacterium | reverse complement strand
TCAGCCCGACCGGGCGGAATCCTCGGTCCCGCCGCGCTTCGCCGCGGCGTCCTGCTCGGGGGACTCCTGCTCGGAGGCACGGCGGCGCAGGAACCCATGACAGGCGAAGCTGAACAAGAAGCGCCGCTCGAGGTCCCGGTCGAGGACGAAGCGTTCGTCCTCGGCGAGGAAGTCGTCCACCGCCTCCCAGGGCCCCGGCCCGTGGTCCGGGCGTACGGGGTGCCCGTTGATGTTCCCGTCTTCGACCACCAAATAGTGCCCCGGCGCGGGCAAATCGGCGTAGGCCCGCAACTCGGCGAGCACGTGGTCGCGGGAGTGGTCGCTGTCGAGGACCACCAGGCACGGGCTCCCCGCGGGGACCCGACGGTGCACCTCGGCGACCACCTCCGGATCGACGCTATCGCCGGCGATGGTCGTGATGCGAGGGTGTCCCCGCACGCGTTCGTCCCAGGCGTCGTCGATGGACACGCTGATCACCCGGCCCTCGCCGCCGAGGAGGTCGAAGAGATGAGCGAAGTAGAGGGCGCTTCCTCCGCGATGGGCGCCGAGCTCCACGACGCGCAGAGGCCGCAGCCGCCAGAGGAGCTCTTGATAGAGGAACAAGTCCAGGGGGTTCTTGAGCAAGGGAACCCCTTGCCAACGTCCCTTCCGCCACCCGCTGCTGGCGTAGAACAGGCGATGGAACTCGTCGATGGTCGCCTGGGCCTCTCCTGCGCGCAACGCAGCGAGCTGCCGCTCGGCGCGCTGGGCCCGCTGCCAGAGCTCCTTGAGGCGGACGCGATCCGCGTCGCGCTGGGCGCGCAGGAGCGCGTTCTCCGCGAGCAGCGCGCGAAGCCGGCGCAGACGCACCGGCAGGCTACGGAACCGAGCGGAGAGCCCTCGGGGGAAGATCACGGAGAACCTCTTGGCTGGGAGTGGGCGGCGCCGAGGAGAGCGGCGCAGCAAGGAAAGGAAGAAGGACTCGTAGCGCTCGGCCACCCGCGCCAGGGTGCCGTGCTCGCTGGCCGCGAGGAAGCGCGCGCGCACTCGCGCCCGCTCCGTGGGGTCGAGCAAGGCCTCGAGGCCCCGGCGAAGCTGCTCGGGGTCGACGAAGAAGCGAACGTCGCCCGTGTCGACTTCGTGCGCGGCGTGCTCCTTGGCGCCCGCCAGGCAGGGGATGCCCGCCGCATAGAAGTTGGCCAGCTTCACGTTCGACTTGTAGCGGTTGGCGAGCAGGCTGTCGTGGACGCCTCCTCGCACGGCCACTCCGATGTCGATGTCCGCGAAGCGAGGAGGGTTGACGAGGAAGCTGAGCCCGAGCGCCGCGCACTGTTCCTCGAGCACCGCTCGCCAGGGACCGAGGTAGTGGGGCGCGCCCACGTAGCCCACGGTCCGGGCGCGCTCCCGCAGCGGAGCAGGGCGCAGCCCCGGCCAGTGGTGGTGGTAGATGGTGCTGGAGACGGGCACGAGGGCGCCGAGGTCCGCCTGCATGCAGCGGTTGGCGAACACGAAGGCGTCGAAGCGAAAGGGGCGCCAGCGCGTGGCGAACAAGTCGCGCGCGGCCGCGCGCGTGGTGCAGCGCAGGCCGTCGTCGGGCTGCGCCCAGGAGTCGAGCACGTCGTAGACCACCAGGAGCCCTCGCGCACGCAGGCGCTCGACGTCGAGTGGGTGGGGGCGTTTGACGACGCAGGCCACGTCGAAACGATCGAGTTCCACCGCGTCGAGGTCCTGCTGGGCAACCCACTCGTGGCGGGTGGCCGCGACCTGGGCCCCGCGGATCTCCCAGGAGGCCGCGCGGTTTCGGCCGCAGAAGAGCACCCGCACCGGGGAATGCCGCGGCTCGGGGAGATCGCCCGGACGGAGGCGGAAGTCCGTCACGCGGACTCCTCGGCCTCTGCGGAGCTGGGGGAGAGCGCGCGGGCCACGAGGCGCAGGCAGCCGCCTGGCGGGGCAGCGTTCCGCGGACCGAGAGCGAAGAGTTCGAGCGTCTGACGGGTCCCGTCGTGGAAGAACAGATCGGCGCAGACCTCGAAGCGGCCGCGGGCGAGGGGCGGAACCACGAACTCGAAGGCCAGGCAGACCGGCTCGTCGGGGCGGAGGAGCCTGGCCTCCTCGTTCCCCCCCGGCAGGAGCGCACTGCCCTCGAGTCGCGCCAGCGCCACGGGGGTGCGCACTCCGTCGGGGTTCAGGCGCAGGCAGAGCTCCCGCAGGCGCGCGGGTCGTCGCGGGCGGTAGTCCAGTTCCACCTGGAGCCGCTGGCCGTCGCCGCACAGCAAGCTGGCCTCGCGGTGGTGGGTGGGGCGGCCGTCCACCCGCGGATGGCCCACCAAGGCGCCAGCGGAGCCCGCTCGACCGCCGGCCGTCGAGGACTCCTCGCCCCGGTCCTCGTCTTCGTCCTCGTCCTCGTCCTCGTCGAAGGCCAGGGGGGCGTCGCCGCCCGGACCGCAGGCTTCGGCGAGGAGTTCGCCCCAGCGGGCGCACGCCGCCTCGGAGTCGGGGGAGGGAAACAGCCGACCGCAATGCAGGAGGAAGTGCCGCTGCGCCGAGAAGAACAACTCGTCGGGGCGCGTGGTGACCACCACGGCGCTGGCGGCGTCGAGGCGGCGCGCGAAGGCCGCACGCCAGGAGTCCCCCTTGGGCAGGCGCAGGTCGCAGAGCACCAGGAGCTCGCCCGGAGCCGCCAGGAGGGCCGCCAGCCCCAGGCGGCGGGCTGCCTCGCGCCCGAGATCGTGGAGTTGGCTACGCCCTCGTCCCTCCAGCCCAGCGAGCGCCAAGGCCTCGGCCCTGCGGGCCGCCAACTCCTTCGGGGAGACACCGTGCAAGGCCAGCGCCAGATCCAGGTTCTCGTCCGCGCTGAGGAGGGACTTGAACCCCTTGCCGGGGGCGCAGAAAAGGCGCACGGGCCCCGAGGCTTCGACCCGCCCGCGGGCGGGGAGGCGGACCCCCGCGAGGAGCTGCCCCAGGGCAAGGGCCTCTGCACCCGACGTGGCCAGGATCCCTACGCGTTCGCCCGGCGCGACCCGCAGGGAGACGCCCTCGAGGAGCCAGCGTTCTCCGGGGCGCAACGCGGCCGGGCGTCCGAGGAGCATGTCGAAGATGGCGTAGCGCTCGGCGCGCCGCAGTACGGGGCAGGTCGCGGCGTAGAGGTCGAAGGCCTGGAGGGTCGCGCCGGCCATCAGGCGTAGGGGAGCGCGCAGCAGAGGGCGCGCCGCAGGGCGCGCGGAGTGAGCAGGGCGAGGAAGAACGACAGACACAGCACGGAGAGCAAGGGGAGCCACGAAATCGGCGCGCCCCACACGAGCGCTCGCGAAGCCTCCAGCACGTGGGTGAGCGGGTTGAGGGCGTTGGCCCAGGCCAGGAGCCCCTCCTCTCCAGGCCGGTAGAAGACCGGGGTCACCAGGTAGAGCAGGCCCGTGACGTAGGGGAGCCCGAAGCGCACGTCCCACAGGAGCAGCGCCGGCGCCGCCAGGAACGCGCCGACGCACAGGCCCAGGCCTCCGAGCAGGAGGGCCCCGCCCAAGGCGAGGGGTGCGGTGGCGGCCAGAGGCTCGGCGCCGAGGCCCAGGGCCGCCGCGGTCACCGCCGCACGCACGAGCAGGTTGAAGCCCACGAACCCCGCCCCCGCGACGAGGAGGGATTCGCGGGGGAAAGAGGAGTGCGCCAGGAGGGTCCGCAGGCGACGCGCGAGCTGCTGAGGGTAGTTCAAGCCGTCCACGAAGGCCTGCACGAGGACCAGTCCCACGAGCACGTCGAGAACGGTAGGGACAGCTCCTCGCTCGCCGGAACTTTCCGGGCGAGGCGCGACCGAGAGGTAGGCCGCTGCTGCGACGACGAGGGGCAAGACGGACCACAGCACGCCGAAGAAGGCGCGCCGGTAGCGCAGACGCAATTCCCGCACGAAGAGGCGCCACCCGGCGTGCACGATCTCTCGAAGCGGGGGCGAAGGGATCACGCGAACCGTCTCCGACCAAGCGCGCGCGAGGCCGCACGGCGCGCTGCCTTGCGCGCGCGCGCCAGCGCCCTGCGTCCGCTGGCGCGCGCGAAGGCTCGCCAGCCCTGCGCGCGCGCCTTGTTGAGCAAGCGCAAGGCGAGCATGCGGCGACGGAAGGACTTCGAGGAGAGCAGCGCCCTCTGTGCCTGGCTCGGAGACAGCTCGGCGTAGGAGGCCTCGAAGTCGGCTTCGATCCAGTCCCGCGGCAAGGAGCGGGGATCGTCCAGGCCGGTCTCGAGCTGCCAGAGGAGGGAGGGGCGCACCAGACCCTCCTCGAGGTCGGCCTCCACGTCCCCCAGGGCCACGACACCGGCGGCCAAGGCCTCGCGCAGAGCACGCGTCCAGGCCGCCGCTGCCGGCGCCAAGGGACTGCGCCAGGGGCGCTCGGGAGCGCGGCAGGTGTCGGACACCGGCGCTTCGGGATTCGTGCGATGGCTCGTTGGCTCCAGGCCCGGCGGGAGAGGCGCGCAGTCAGGGAGTCGCGACGCGCTCAGCACGGAGTAGGGACCTGGCGCGAGGACGCGGGCCGGCGCCGCGCCGCGCACGAGCAACAGGCGGACCTCGCCCAGTCGCTCCGCATCGGCGCTGAGGGGCGCCCCCGGCGCGCGCAGAAAAGGACCTACGGAGGGCCGAACGAAGAGGCGCGCGTCCAGATAGAGCGCGTGCGCACTCTCGAGCGCAAGGCGCTTGCACTCGAGGCGCGCCCCCACCCAGGGCAGCGTCTCCTGGTCCGCGAGGGCGAGCCGCGAGGCGTAGTGCCAGCGCACGGAGCGTTCGGGCAAGGCCTGGCGCAAGCTCTCCTGGAGCAGTGCGGTTTGGCAGCGCGGAACGAAGGGATCGTCGCCGAGGTAGATGTCGAAGGAGGAGTTCACCGAGCTACGCGGTCGAGGAGACGCGCGGTGCGCCGAGACCAGGGCAAGATCCGCAGGAAGCGGCGGTGCACGTGACCGCGGAGGATCTCGCGAACGAGTTCCCGGCGGCGCAGGGCACCGTCGACCAGCGCCTTGCGTAACCACCGCTCCCAGAGATCGGTCAGGGGGTGATCCGGGTTCTTCCACGGCTGCGAGCGGACGTGGCTGAAGTGGACGAGCTTGGTCCGCTCGTTCACCAGATTGAAGTGGTTCCAGGCCGGGTCCAAGGCCTGGATGCGGCTCGGCTGGACCCAGGAAGCGGTCATGAAGTCGCGGTAGTGGATCTGCCCCGGAGCCAGGGGCTGGCGGTTGGGAATCACGTTCTCGAAGAGTCGCTCGGGATCCCAATCCCGCAGCCGCTCGCAGGCGAGGACCATCACGCTGGT
>RFHU01000038.1 GCA_003695705.1 Planctomycetota bacterium | reverse complement strand
CCGGGCACCCCGGAGCGTCCCGGGGCTCTCGCATCGCGACGAAACGGTCGGGAGGCCCCCCCGAGGGCCGGGGCCCGCCCTGCTCGGCGTCCGCTCAGGGATTCCCCCTCCTGAGGGAACCGCCTCCGCACCGATCCTCCCGCGCGTTCCCTACGGGGCGCAGGAACCTCCCGCACGACCGGCCCGTCGACGACTCCAGGCACTGCCGGGCCGTCGCAACGGGCCCGTCAGGCCGCGCCTTGGCGGAAGATGCGCAGCAGGCCGGTGGTCTTCTTTTGGACCCGCCGCCGCGGCCTCTGCGCGGGGGAAGGTGGCGCGTCCGCGTCGGCGGCGCCCAGCCGTCGCCGGGCGAGGACCGCGAGGGCGTTCTCGATTTCGTTGGCGCTGTCCGCGTCGGCGCCCACGTTGTCGCTGCAGGAGAGGTCTTGCGCCATGGCGCGAAGCGCTTCGACGCGACGCACGGCCTCTTCGATCTGCGCGTAGGAACTGGCGGTAACCCGAGGCCCCATGCTCTGTTCGTGCAGGGCCAGGGTCGCCGCCGAGCTGGGTGTGTCGCCCTCGACCTTGCGCACCGCCTCGGAGGGAACGCGACGACCGCCGAGCTTGCTGCGGAGGGCGCGGTCCTGCTCCACGTCCAGGAGTCCGCGATCGATGAGCACGCTTCCCAGGCGAACGCAGGTCCGCTCGCGCTCGAAGACGCGGCGCTGATGCCGAAGCCCTGCCCGAGCCTGCGCCTCGCTGACGAGTCCCTCGGAGATGGCCAGGACGGCGTAGCGCTTGTCCGCCTTCCGCATGTGGCGGTAGCGCACGTGCACCCGCAGGCGGCGGATGCGGCGCGCGCTGAGCAGGCGTCGCTCGAGGAGGAGGCTCTCCACGGGCCGCCCGCGACGCTCCGCCTCGCGCCGGACGCGGGCGGCCACCTCGGCCTCGAGGTAGCCCCGCTCCACGCCGATCCTCAGCAATTCGCGGTCGCTGCGGCCCATGCGCCAATACCCCCCGGGCGGGTTCGTCTCCGCTCCTGTTGCCCGAGGGAGGAGCAAGGGCTACGCCAGGCCCCAATGGACTGTTGCCAAACGCCTTAGGGAAACACCGTGCCGTGCACGAACCACGCGTGCGACGGTTGTGACCCCTTGAGCCCTTGTGCGGACGGCTCTTGCAACGCAAACGAGCCAAGGAAAGGATGGGCCGGGTGGGCCCCAAGCTCCTCCTTCTGCTGACCTGGCTCCTGTTCTTGGGACTGGGGGGTTGGGTTTGGACCTCGCTGCGGAAACACGGCCCCCAGCGCCGCGCGGCAAGGGCCTGGAAGGCGCTGCGCTCCTTCGCCCGACACCTCGCCGACCCTCGGCTCGAGGCGGGGCCGGAGGCGTCGCCCCGCGCGCCCTCCCTCGCGGGGACCAGGGTGCGCGGGCGCTTCGAAGGGCGCGAGGTGCACCTCGAGGTGGTCGAGGCAGACCTCGGGGGCTACCGTCTGCAGCTCGGCGTCGAGGTCGACCCGGACGTGCGCCTCGAGGTCCGGGCTCCCCGCCTCCTCGAGCGCCTCCTCGGCCCTCGGGGTCGGCGGGTCCCGGGGACCCGCGAGGCGGCGCTCCTGGCCCGAGGGAGCGGACGACGCGCCGAAGAGGTCTTCGAGCACGGCGGCGCGGAGCTCGGCACCGCGCTCGAGGAGCTGCTGGGCTACTGCGTCGACGAGCGCCTCGTGGCGGAGCGCGGCTGGCTCTACCTGGAGACCGTACTCCCCCGCCTCTCGGCGCGCTGGCTGGCCTGGCTTTGCCGGCGCCTCGCTCGGGTTGCGCGCTTCTACGAGCGACGTCCGGTGGTGGTCCGCGCGCGCCGCCGCTACGCATGGACCGGTGGCCACACCGCCACCCGCTGCCCCTACTGCCGCGACGCGCTCGCCCCCGAAGACGAGGGGCTCGTGGCCTGCGGCGAGTGCGACACCCTCCACCACACCGAGTGCTTCGCCGCGCACGGCGCTTGCTCCATCTACGCCTGCGGCGGCGTGCGCTCCCAGCCGGTCTCCGCCTGAGTCGGGTCGCCCGCTGCCCTGCCTCGCCCCCCGCGACCGCACGCGCAACGCCGGCGGGTGCGCCGCGGACACCCGCTGCGGGCGAAGGGGCTGCACCGCTCCCCCGACCTTGGCGTCGCGGGGCGCGCTCCGTCCCTTCCTCGCGGGACCATGGCAGCGAGGCTGTCCGAGGTACAGGCTAGGTTCTTGCCGTGTCTCCCTGCACCCTGAGCTTCGAAGGGGGGAGCGTCCTCTTGCGGGGCCTCCCCGAAGAGGTGAGCGCGCCCCTCCCCGACGCACTGCTCGATCGGCGCGTGGGCGCGGTGCGCCTGCCCGCCCACCATTACCATCTCGCCGTGCGGCACTTGGTCCGCCAAGGCGTTCCCTTCGAAGACCGCGCCCGAGCGTACCAGGACTGCTCCCTCCCGCGCGAGCGGTTGCCGGACCCGCGCGACTACCAGCGCGAAGGCCTCGACGCATGGCACACCGCGCGGCGCCGCGGAATCGTCGTGCTCCCCACCGGCGCCGGCAAGACGGTGCTCGCCCTGTGGGCCATCGCCGAGACCGCGCGCAGCGCCCTCGTCGTCGTGCCCACCCTCGACCTCCTCAACCAGTGGTACGACGTGCTCTGTCGCTCCTTCGGCGAAGAACTCGTGGGCACGGTCGGCGGCGGCTCCTTCGAGGTTCGACCGCTGACCGTGATCACCTACGACTCCGCCTACCTGCACCTCGAGCGCCTCGGAGATCGCTTCGGCCTCCTGATCTGCGACGAGGCGCATCACCTGACGGGCGAGACCTACGCCAGCGGGCCCCGCATGTGTCTGGCCCCCTTCCGACTCGGCCTGACCGCCACCCCGCCCGACGGAGAGGGTATGCAGGCCCTGATCCGCACCCTCGGCCCCGTCATCTACCGAAAGGAGATCGTCGACCTCGCCGGCGACACCCTGAGTCCCTACGAAACGGTGCGGATCAAGGTGTCCCTTCCCCCTGCGGAGCGGGCGGCCTACGAAGCCGCCCGCCAGACCTACCGTGCCTTCGTCCGCGAACGCGGTCTGCGCCTCGGGGGGCGCTTCGGCTGGGCGCGCTTCCTTGCCGCCACGAGCGCCAGCGCCGAAGGGCGAGCCGCCTTTGCGGCCTGGCGCGCCCAGCGCCGCATCGCCCTCGCCACACCGGCCAAACTCGAAGTCCTCGCGGATCTCCTCTCGCGCCACGCCAACGAACGGATGCTCGTGTTCACGCACGCCAACGAATGTGCCTACGAAGTCTCGCGGCGCTTCCTGGTGCCCGTCATCACTCACCAGACCCGCCCTCCCGAGCGCCGGGCCATTCTCCAAGGTCTCGTCGACGGCTCGACGCCCGTGGTCGCGACCTCGCGCGTCCTCAACGAAGGTGTGGACCTTCCCTCGGTCGGAGTGGGCGTCGTCCTCTCCGGCACGGCCACGGTCCGCGAACACGTGCAGCGCCTCGGGCGGCTTCTGCGCCGTCGCGAGGGCAAACGCGCGATCCTCTACGAAGTCGTCACCGCGGACACGAGCGAAGAAGAGGCCAGCAAGAGACGCAGGGAGCACAGTGCTTACCGCTGATCTGCTCCTCGCCGACGTGCGCAAGGGAGAGGTCCAGCCCCGCTACTTGCCCCTCGAGGGGGAAGTGGCCGAAGAACACCTCGCCCGCGCCGCCGAATTGATCGCCCTCTTCGCCGACCACGAAGGGCGCCGACGGGGCGAACTGGATGATGCCCTGGCCGAGCGCACCCGCGGGCGACCGGACTTCAAGGTCGACCGAGGCCTGGCGAAGCTGCTCGAAGACGCGACCGAATTCCGTGGGCTCGACGCTGGCGAAGCCGCCGGGCTGCGCAGGGAAGTCTTCGTCGCAGCGGCGCGGGCCCGCCGGGAAGGCGACTTCGACCGCGAGGCGATCCTGCAGGGGGTGGGCGAGGCGCGCGGCTGGAGCGCAGGCCAAGTGGAAGCGCAGCTCTACGCCGACCTGAAGGCCAACGAACTCGTGGTGTCCGTTCCGCGGCTTCGTCCACGCGAGCTGCTCGAACGATACAACCTCGGCTTGGCGCAGGCGGTCCTGCTCCGTGCCCTCGCGCTTCGCGTGGCCGTCCACGACGCTCCGCCTCCGCGGCTGCGCCAACTGTTCCGCAACGTGAAGTTCCACGGTCTCTTGACCCGGGCAGAGCGCAAAGGAACGACGGTGCACCTCGAGCTCGACGGTCCCCTCTCCCTCTTTGGGAACACGGCCCGCTACGGAGTCCGCATGGCGGGCTTCCTGCCCGCCCTGCTCCTCTGCCCGCGCTGGGAACTCGACGCCGACGTGCGGCTAGGCAAGTCGCGTCGTTCCCGGCGCTTCCGCCTCTCGCCAGAAGTCGGACTGGTCGGGCGCCGCCGCGACGCGGGCGCGTGGCTGCCCGACATGGTCGGCGCCTTCACGGCCCGCTTCGCCGAACTCGCCCCCGACTGGAGCGTCGACGAACAGGTCCCCGTCCTCAACCTCGGCGGGGAGGTCGTCGTCCCAGACCTGCGCTTCGTCCACCCTGAGTCCGGCTGGGAGGGGTGGCTGGAGTTTCTCGGCTACTGGCGTCGCGGCGGCGTCGCCCGTCGCCTGCAGGCACTCGCCCAACACGGCGCCCCACGCCTGGTGCTGGCCCTCGACCGCGGCCTCCGACTCGACGAGGAGACCTTGCGGGGCTTGGAGGGCCCCGTCGTCCCCTACCGCGAAATGCCGAGCGCCCGCAAGGTGTTGCGCGCCCTCGAAGCCCTACGCGACGCGAGCCCGCCGCGCCCCTGCGAGGGGCGCAAGGCCTCTCCCCGCCGACCCAAGCGCAACCGCTCCCCCGCTCGCCGCGGCGGCAAGCGCGGCCGCCCCCGCCGGCGCGGCCCCCAGACCTAGCCCGGCGCAGTTCCCGGCGACGGTCTCCAGACCCCCACCTCCCGCACGGTCTCGCTGGGTGCCCGACGTCCGCGAGCACCGCTCTTCGCAGCCCACAGAGCCCGCCGCGCGGCGGGCGGCGAAGTCCAGCGCGCTGCGCCTCCGCCTCGCTCGCCGCCCCAGACGGCGCCCGCCCTCGGAGTCGCCCGACGCCCGCGCTCCGCGCGCGGACACGCGCCGACCGACCGCACGACCGCAAGCGCGCGCTACCTGGGCTGTCCCGTACGCGCACGGGCCGCAGGCTCTGCCCGCGCGGCGTCCTGCGGCCCGTCCGGGACCGGAAACCGAGTCCCCCTCGCTCAGATCCCGAGCTGGGTCTGCAACGTCTGATCTCCTTCGGCGCCCTCCTCGGACTCCGCAAGGTGCTGCACGAGTTCCTCCTCGGAGACGAGCTTCTCGACCACCTTCTCGTTGTAGCTCCGGTGGCCGGTGCCCGCCGGGACGAGCTGGCCGAGGATGACGTTCTCCTTGAGCCCCTCGAGGTAGTCCGTCCGCCCGGCAAGCGCCGCCTCCGTGAGCACCTTCGTCGTCTCTTGGAACGAAGCAGCGGAGATGAACGAGTTGCTGAACAGCGACGCCTTGGTAATCCCTAGCAGCAAGGGTTGGCTCGTGGCAGGTTTTCCGCCGCGCCGACGGATCTGCGCGTTGGCCGCTTCGAATTCGAATCGGTCGACGATCTGTCCAGGGAGGAATTCCACGTCGCCGGGATCCTCCACCTGCACCTTGCGCAGCATCTGCATGATGATGACTTCAATGTGCTTGTCGTCGATGGTCACGTTCTGCGAGCGGTAGACGCCCTGCACCTCGCTGAGCAGGTAATCCTGCAGCTTCTCGGGCCCGAGCACGCGCAGGATGTCGTGCGGAATCAACGCGCCGCGCGTCAGCGGCTCGCCGGCGCGCACCCGGTCGCCCGAGTGCACGCGGAGCTGACGACCGTGCTGGTAGACGTGCTCGCGCTCCTCCCCCGAGTCGCTCGTGACGATGATCGTGCCCTTGCCTCGCTTCTTCGGGCCAATGGAGACGACGCCGTCGATCTCCGCGATGACGGCGGGATTCTTGGGCTTGCGGACCTCGAAGATCTCGCTCACCCGAGGCAGACCGCCCGTGATGTCCTGCGTCCCGCCCATTTCGCGCGGGGTCTTCGCCAGCAGCGATCCGGGGACGATCTTGTCGCCCTCGTTGACCTCCACGTGCGCGCGCTCGGGAACGGGATAGGAGCTGATGGTCTGCTCCGTCTTGGGGTCCTTGACCAAGATCATCGGGTGGTGATCGCCCTTGTGCTCGATGATCACCTTGCGCTCGACCTTGGTCTTCGGATCGATCTCCTTCTTGTAGGTAACCCCTTCGATGATCCCCTCGTAGGCGACGATGCCGCCCTTCAGAGCAAGGATGGGCTCCATGTGGGGATCGGACTCGAACAGGACGGGCTTCTTCTTGCCGCGCTGCTTGAGTTCCTCACCGTCCTCCACCTTCAGAATCGCGCCCAGCGGCACGTCGTGGGTCTCGAGGACGCGGCCCTTCTTGTCGAGCACGTGAATGCGGCCCTTGCCCTCGAGTTCGATGCGATCCTTGCCCACCGTGACCACGTTCATCTTCTCGTAGCGCACGACGCCCAGGTTGTTGGCGCGGATCTCCGGGTCCTCCCGGCGACCCGTCGCCACACCGCCGATGTGGAAGGTCCGCATGGTGAGCTGGGTGCCGGGCTCGCCGATGGACTGCGCGGCGATGATGCCCACCGCGGTGCCCTCTTCGACGTAGCGCCCGGTGGAGAGGTCGGCGCCGTAGCAGGCCGCGCACACACCCGCTGGGGCCTCGCAGGTGAGCACCGAGCGAACGCGGATCTTGCCCTTCTTGCCCACGAGCTCCTCGATCCGCTGCGCCTTCTCCTCCGTAATGAACTCGTTCGCGCTGATGATCGTCTCGCCCGTCACCAGGTCGGCGATGGGATCGCAGGCCGTGCGCCCGCGGATCTGCTGCGCAAGCGGAATGACGATTCGGTCGCCCGAGAGGACCGGCCCCTTCGTGATTCCGCGGATCGTCCCGCAGTCCTTCTCGTTGACGACCACGTTCTGGGCGACGTCCGCGAGCTTGCGCGTCAGGTATCCCGAGTCCGCCGTCTTGAGGGCCGTGTCGGCCAGTCCCTTTCGGGCGCCGTGCGTCGAAGAGAAGTATTCGAGCACGTGCAGGCCCTCGCGGAAATTCGCGCGAATGGGCGTCTCGATGATCTTGCCCGACGGCTTGGCCATGAGACCGCGCATGCCGGCAAGCTGGCGGACCTGTTGGGCCGACCCGCGCGCGCCCGACTCGGTCATCATCCAGATCGGGTTCAAGTAGCGCTTCCCGTCGCGGTTGTCGTTGCGCAGGGTCGCAAACATGGCCTCGCCAACCTGTTCGGTGGCCTCGGTCCATTTGTCGATGATCTGGTTGTAGCGCTCGAGCTCGGTGATCACCCCCTTCTCGTAGTCGCGCTGGATCTTGTCCACCAGCTTCTGGGTTCGCGCCAGGATCTCGGCCTTCGCCTCGGGGAGCTTGAGGTCGTAGGTTGAGAAGGAGATTCCACCCAAGGTGGCGTGCCGGAATCCCAGATCCTTCAGGTCGTCCAGCAGGGTCAAGGTCGCCTGTCGACCGAGCATCTTGTGGCAGTCGGCGATGATCTCCTTGATCCGCGACTTCTTGAGCGGGTAGTTGTAGAGGGGCATCCCCTCGGGGAGCATGTCGAAGAAGACCACGCGCCCTACGGTGGTCTCGACGATGCGACTCTTGTCCGGCTTCACCAGCTCGCGGCTTCCATCCCGCGCGAGGCTCATTACCTTGACCCCGGCCGGCAAGCGAAGCTTGATCCTCGTCTGGAGCATCACCTTGCGCTGGTCGTAGGCCATGAAGACCTCGTTCAGGTCCCGGTAGACCTGGTCGAGGTCCTCGCCCTTCTCGCCCTCCACGACTTCGGTCAGGTAATACACGCCCAGGACCATGTCCTGGCTGGGCGCGATGATGGGGCTACCGTTCGCAGGCGAGAAGATGTTGTTGGTGGCGAGCATCAGGGTGCAAGCCTCCACCTGCGCCTCCAGCGACAGCGGCAAGTGTACGGCCATCTGGTCGCCGTCGAAGTCGGCGTTGAAGCCCGCGCAGACCAACGGGTGGAGCCGGATCGCGTTGCCCTCGATGAGCTGCGGCTCGAAGGCCTGAATGCCCATGCGGTGCAGGGTGGGCGCGCGGTTGAGCAGGACCGGGTGCTCGTCGATCACCTCCTCGAGGATGTCCCAGACTTCTTCGTCCTTGCGCTCGAGCATCTTCTTCGCCGACTTGATGGTGTCGGCGTGGCCCATCTCCTTCAGCCGGCGGATGATGAACGGCTGGAAGAGTTCGAGGGCGATCTTCTTCGGCAAACCGCACTGGTGGAGCTTGAGCTCCGGCCCCACGACGATCACCGAGCGAGCGCTGTAGTCCACTCGCTTGCCCAGCAGGTTCTCGCGGAAGCGCCCCTGCTTGCCCTTGATCATGTCGGTGATCGACTTCAGCGGCCGGTTGTTCGAGCCCAGCACCGGACGCCGGCAGCGGTTGTTGTCGAAGAGGGCGTCCACGGACTGCTGCAGCATTCGCTTCTCGTTGCGAATGATCACGTCCGGCGCGTTGAGATCGAGAAGCTTCTTGAGGCGGTTGTTGCGGTTGATGAGCCGCCGGTAGAGGTCGTTGAGGTCCGAGGTCGCGAAGCTGCCGCTCTCGAGACGCACGAGAGGCCGCAGATCGGGCGGGATCACCGGGATGACGTCGAGGATCATCCACTCCGGGCGGTTTCCGGAATCCTTGAGCGCCTTGACCGTCTTCAGGCGCTTGATGATGTCCTTCGTCTTCTGCTTGCTGCGGGTCTCCCGCAGGTCGACGTAGAGCTGGTCGAGCAAGAGTTCGAGGTCGAGGCGCTCCAGAAGCTTCTTGATCGCCTCGGCGCCCATCCCTGCCTCGAAGGCGTCCCCGTACTGCTCCCGGTAGCGACGGTATTCCTCCTCGGTGAGCAGTTGCTTCTCTTCCAGGGGGGTATCGCCGGGATCTGTGACGATGTAGTCCTGAAAGTAGATCACTCGCTCGAGGGAGCTGGTCTTCTTCGCCAGGAGCGAGCCCAGCCGGCTGGGCATGGCCTTGAAGAACCAGATATGGGCCACCGGCGCGGCCAGGTTGATGTGCCCCATGCGCTTGCGACGAACGCGGGAGTGGGTGATCTCCACCCCGCAGCGGTCGCACTTGATTCCCTTGTGCTTGATGCCCTTGTACTTGCCGCAGAAGCACTCCCAGTCGCGCTCCGGACCGAAGATGCGCTCGCAGAAGAGCCCTTCCTTCTCGGAGCGGTAGGTGCGGTAGTTGATGGTCTCGGGCTTCTTGACCTCGCCGTAGGACCACTGACGAATGTTGTCCGGGCTGGCCAAGCGGATGGTGACGCTCTCGATCTCGTTCTGGCGGCCGAGGTCGTAGGGCGAGGAGGGGAAGAGGCTCGGACGGTCGATCATGGCGTTATTTCCTAGTTCGGTTGGCAGATGTAGCGATCAACGACAAAGACGAACGGAGGGGCGGCGGCCCTACGGCTCACCGCTCTTCCGCTTGTTCAACTCCATGTTGATCGCGAGCCCGCGAATCTCGTTGCAGAGCACGTCGAAGGAGACCGGCATGCCGGGCTCGAGGACGTTCTCCCCCTTCACCATGGACTCGTAGATCTTGGTCCGACCGTCTACGTCGTCCGACTTCACCGTGAGCAGCTCTTGGAGAATGTTGGCCGCCCCATAGGCTTCCAGCGCCCACACCTCCATCTCGCCGAAGCGCTGCCCGCCGAAGCGCGCCTTGCCGCCGAGAGGCTGCTGGGTGATCAGCGAATAAGGACCCGTGGCGCGCGCGTGCACCTTGTCATCCACTAGGTGGTGGAGCTTGAGCATGTACATGTAGCCCACCGTGACCTTCTGGTCGAAGGGCGCGCCGGTCCGCCCGTCGTAGAGGGTCCGCATGCAGGTCTTCTCTTGCCAGACCTCCTCGGGGATCTTGTCCTTCCCCTCCACGATCAAGTCGACCTGCTTGGCCGCCTCGTCGGCGTCGAGTTCACCAGCACGGAAGCCATCCGCGACCACGTTCAGCTTGCGGATCTGCGCCTCGGAGCAACCATCGAAGACCGGCGTAACGGCTTGGAAACCGAGCGTCTTCGCCGCCCAGCCGAGGTGGGTCTCCATGATCTGCCCGACGTTCATGCGCGAAGGAACACCGAGCGGGTTCAGCATGATCTGCACGGGCGTCCCGTCCTCGAGGAAGGGCATGTCCTCCTTGGGTAGGATCTTGGCAATCACACCCTTGTTTCCGTGGCGGCCAGCCATCTTGTCGCCGACCGACAGTGTGCGACGCGTGGCTACGTAGACCTTCACCATCTCGAGAACGCCAGGCGGAAGGTCGTCGCCGCGCTTGAGGCGATTCTTCTTCCGCTCCCGCTCGGCCTCGAGGTCCTCGATCCGATCGCAGTAGCGGTTCACTGTCGCCCGGAAGTTCTTCTTCGTCGGACGACCGTCGAACTCGAGTTCCCGGTAGTTGAGGAAGTTCCGAATCTCCGCCGGGGGCAGGGAGGCCAGCAGTTGCCCGTCGACGAGCTCCTCCGTGTCGCGCCTGCGTACGTCGCCGCCCGCGACGTCCTGAATCGCCTCCATCAGGCGCTCGATCTGCGCATTGACGAGGGCGTCGTAGTGGACGTCGAGTTCGAGGATCTCTCGCTTGATGCGCGCGCGCTCTTCT
Organism: Planctomycetota bacterium; assembly: GCA_003695705.1. GTDB lineage: Bacteria > Planctomycetota > J058 > J058 > J058 > J058. The sequence continues at coordinate 5,866 of RFHU01000038.1, read as the reverse complement.
TCGGGGAGGTGCGTCTTGCGGGCGAACTTCTCCGCGCCGATGACGATGCCGGCAACGCCCGAGGGGACCTCGAGGCTGTCGTTCTTCACGTCCTCGCCCATGCGCCCGAAGATGGCGTGCAAGAGCTTCTCCTCGGGGGAGAGTTCGCTCTTCGACTTGGGCACGACCTTGCCGACGAGGATGTCGCCGGGGTTGACCCGGGTGCCAATCCGAATGACGCCATCCTCGCCCAGATTCCGGAGCGCCTTTTCCGAAACGTTGGGGATGTCCCGAGTGAACTCCTCGCGCCCGCGGTTCGTCTGGCGGATCTCGATGGTGAACTCGTCGATGTGGATCGAGGTGTAGACCTCCTCGTGAAGGAGTTCCTCGGAAACGACGATGGCGTCCTCGAAGTTGTAGCCCTCGAAGCTCATGAAGGCGACGAGGATGTTCCGCCCTAGAGCCAGCTCCGCTTGATGGGTGGAGGCGCCGTCGGCGATGACCTGGCCCTTCTTGACCTTCTGACCGACCCGGACGATGGGCTTCTGGTTCAGGCAGGTCCGCTCGTTGAGCCCGACGAACTTCCGCAGGTGGTAGACGTCATCGTTGTCGATCTCGATCAACTCCGCGGTCGCTCGCGTCACTGTTCCGCCGCGCTGGGCCGTCACGACCATGCCGCTGTTTTCCGCCACGGCGCGCTCCATGCCCGTGGCGATCAGCGGGGGGTCCGTCCGCAGGAGGGGCACCGCCTGCCGCTGCATGTTGGCGCCCATGAGGGCGCGGTTGGCGTCGTTGTGCTCCAGGAAGGGAATCAGCGAAGCCGAGACGCCGACGAGCTGCCGAGGCGAAATGTCCACGTAGTGGACGCGCTTGGGGTCGACCAACTCGAACTCGCCGTTCGCGCGCGCCATGATGTGGTCGCCGAGGATCTTGCCCGTTTTCGGGTCGACGGGCGTGTCGGCGGGCGCCAGGGTCTCGAGGTCCTCTTCGTCGGCGCGCAGCCAGGTGATCTCGCCGGTCAGCTTCCCGCCCTTGACGACTTGGTAGGGGCTCACGAGGAAGCCGTATTCGTCGAGGCGCGCGTAGATGGAGAGCGACGCGATCAGGCCGATGTTCGTGCCCTCGGGGGTCTCGATGGGGCAAATGCGCCCGTAGTGCGAAATGTGCACGTCGCGCACCTCGAAGGAGGCGCGCTTGCGGTTGAGCCCGCCCGGGCCCAGGGCCGAGAGCCGCCGCTCGTGGGTGAGCTGCGAGAGCGGGTTCGTCTGGTCGACGACCTGCGAGAGCTCCCCGCGACCGAAGAAGTAGTCGATGGCCGAAGAGATCGTCTTGCTGTTGATGATCGAGCGCGGGGTGAGGTTCTGCTCCTCCAGACCCGACATGCGGTCCTTGACCGTGCGCTTCAGCTTGAGGAAGCCCTTGCGGAACTCCTCGGCCGCAAGCTCGTCGACCGTCCGAATGCGGCGGTTGCCCAAGTGGTCGATGTCGTCCAACTCAGCGGGCGAGTTCGGATCCCTCAGCTTGATCAGGTAGCGAATCGCGGCCACCAGATCCTGCTCGGTGAGGGTCTGCTCGTTGGGGTCGACGTCGATCCCGAACTTCCGGTTGATGCGGAAGCGTCCAACGCGTCCCAGCCGGTACTTCTGCTCGTTGCCGAACTTGTCCTTGAACAAGTCCCGCGCCTTCTCCAATTGCGGCGGGTTGCCGGGACGAAGGCGCAGGTAGATCTTGAGAAGCGCCTCCTCGTGGGAGTTGGTCAGGTCTTCCTTGAGGGTGTTGAGGATCAGCCAATCGCGAACCTCGTCGATGACCTCGATGCTCTTGAGCCCGAGGTCCTCGAGTTCGCCCGCGAGATGCTCGGTGATCTCGCCGCCGCTCTCCAGCTTGATCTCACCCGTCTCCGGGTCGATGACGTCCGACACGACGACCTTGCCGACGATCTTCTTCGCCGCGCTCTTGCCCCCCAACTTGACCTTGGTCGTCTCGTAGAAGGTGCGGATGATCTCTTCGTTGCTGTCGTACTTCTCGAAAAGTGCCCGCAGGAGGGTCGTCACCGGGAACTTGCCCGACTGGTCGATGCGAACCGTCAGGGTGTCCTTGCGCGACACGACCAGTTCGATCCAGCTTCCCCGCTCGGGGATGATGCGGACCTTGTGGTGCACACGGTCCGAAGAGTGGATCTCCTTGTCGAAGTCCACGCCGGGCGAACGGTGCAACTGGCTGACGATGACGCGCTCGGCACCGTTGATGATGAACTCGCCGCCGCCGAGCATCTTGGGGATCTCGCCCAGGTAGACGGTCTCCTCGAACTCCTCCTCGCCGCGCACCAAGCGAACGCGGATCTTGAAGGGCATGCCGTAGGTCAGGCGGAGCATCCGACACTCGAGCGGGCTGTAGCGAGGCCGGCCGAGTTCGTAGCCGATGTACTCCAGCCGGTTCCGCCCCTCGTAGCTCTCGACGGGGAACACCTCGCGCAGGATGCGCTCGAGGCCGCGGTTCTCGCGCTCGTCCATGGGGACGTCCGCCTGCAGGAACCTCGCGTAGCTCTTGGTTTGCAGCTCCATGAGGTTCGGTGGCGGCATGACCTCGGTGACCTTGCCGAAGCGCTTGATGTCCATTCCTGACTCCTATACGGAAGAAAGCGGGCGCGGAAGCTCGCGGCCGGCCCGTCTCCCGGCACCTCGTCGACCCTGCGCCTGGGTCGTCCTCGTGCCGGAAAGACGGGCTCGTCCGCAGGCCCCGCGGCCCGCTCTCAGAGCTCTACCGAGTTGTACGAAGCTGCCGCCCGGCGTGGGGCCGCTGAGTGGCGGGCGCAGCACCGCCTCCGCGACCCCGGGCGACGGTCGGGCTACTTGAGCTCGACGACGGCGCCGGCCTCCTCGAGGGCGGCCTTGGCCTTCTCCGCGTCGTCCTTGGGCATCTTCTCCTTGATGGTGACCGGCGCCTTGTCCACGAGCGCCTTGGCATCCTTCAGGTTCATGCCCGTGATGCCACGGACTTCCTTGATCACGGCGATCTTCTTCTGCCCGGCGTCCTTGAGGACCAGGTCGAAGTCGGTCTTCTCCTCGGCCTCATCGGCGCCGCCGCCGGCCGCGGCGCCGGGCGCCATCATGACCATGCCGCCGCCGCCGCTGGCCTTGACGTCCCACTTCTCCTCGAGGTGCTTCACGAGGTTGATGACGTTGATCACCGAAAGGCTCTCGAACGTCTGCGTGAAGAACTCGGTACGATCCTCGTCGCTAAGGCCCTTGACCTTCTCGACCAACTCGGCAACAGCCATTTTCCATTCCTCCGAGACGCCTGGTCTCTGCTCCTACGGGCCGCAGAGACCCGCGTGTGGTTCGTTCGTTCCGCCCCCAGCGGGGGTCGGTACTCGTTGATCTTCGTCTCCAGCGACTAAGCGGCCGCCTCGCCGCCCTCTTCGCGCTTTTCCTTCCACGCGTTGAGCAGGTAGACGATCCGCGCGTGGGGCTCCCGGATTTGAGCCAGCAGCTTGACTGCCGGAGCCTGCAGAACCCCTAGGAGCTGCGCGCGCGCCTCGTCCTTGGTTGGGGCGTCCTTGAGGCCGGCTGCGGTCTTCTTGTCGAGGACTTCGCCCTCGACGAAGGCGCCCTCGACTTTGACGATCTTGTCCTTGTTGGCCCTCTTCCACTGGTGAAGCGCCTTGGCCGCCGTGGCCGCCGAGTTGTCCTCCGTGGTGTAAAGGACGCCGCGGGGCCCCTTGAGCACCTCCGCGAGCTTGGCGCCGTCGTAGCCCCAGCTCTCGAAGACCTTCCGCACGAAGGCGTTGCGCACCACCGTGAACTTGACTCCGGCGGCGTGCATGCTCTTGCGGAAGTTGTACGTCTTCTCGCTGTCGAGGCCCTGGCTGCTCACGAAGACGCCGCCGTCGACGCCGTCGAAGCGCTCCTGCAGCTCGCGCTGCATCATGGCCTTCATCGCCTTGGACATGGCTCGCTCTCTTCGCTTCCCGCCTCAGGAGGCGTAGGGTCCGACGTCGATGGCCACCGCCGGGCTCATGGTCGAACAGATGTAGCCCTTCTGGATGAACGTTCCCTTGGCGGTGGTCGGCTTCACGCTCTGAAGGTGCTGCAGGAAGGCCTCGAGGTTCTCGATCAGCTTCTGCTCGTCGAAGCTCTTCTTCCCAAAGACGACGTGCAGGTTGCCGGTGTCGTCCACGCGGTACTTTGCCTTGCCGCCGCTGAACTCCTTGACCGCCTGCCCGACCCGGGGAGTGACCGACCCTTCCTTGGGGTTCGGCATGAGCTTCTTCGGGCCGAGGAGCTTACCGAGGCGCCCAACGACGCGCATCATGGCCGGATGGGCGATGACCACGTCGAAGTCGAACCAGCCCTCCTGGATCTTCTTGGCGAGCTCCTCGCCCCCGACCTCCATGGCGCCCGCCTCGCGGGCTTCCTCGGCGGCCGGCCCCTCGGCGAAGCAGATCACCCGCTTGGAGCGCCCGACGCCGTGCGGGAAGACGAAGGTACCCCGCACCTGCTGGTCGGACTTCTTCGGGTTGACCCCCAGCTTGACGTGAAGCTCCATGGACTCGTCGAAGTTCACGTTCTTGAAGCCCTTGACCATCTTGATGGCCTGGGGGATCGGGTGCGTCTCGGTGCGCACCCCCCGCGCCCGCCGCGCGGCCTTGGTGCGCTTGCTGGGCTTGAAGCGGCGGTTCCACTTCTTGCCCTTGCTCTTCTTCTCGCTCTCGGTGGCGGCGGCCGCCGCCTCGATGGCCGCGCCGACCGACTTGGTCGCCTGGGCCCGGGCGCGGATCTCTTCTTGCCGGTCCTGGTCCTCAGCCATGGCTTCAACCCTCGACCAGGATGCCCATGGATCGGGCCGTCCCGGCGATCATGCGGAAGGCGGCCTCGTCGTCGAACGCGTTGAGGTCCTCCTTCTTGGTCTTGACGATCTCCATCACCTGCTCGCGAGTCACGGTCCCGACCTTGTCGCGGTTGGGTTCCGAGGACCCCTTGGCGACCTGCGCCGCCTTCTTGAGCAGCGTGCTGGCCGGTGGGCTCTTGGTGACGAAGGTAAAGGTGCGGTCCGCGTAGACCGTGATCTCGACGGGGATCGTGAGGCCGCCGGCGTCGCGGGTACGGTCGTTGAACTGCTTGACGAACTGGCCGATGTTCACCCCGTGCTGGCCGAGGGCCGGCCCCACCGGCGGAGCCGGCGTCGCCTGCCCGCCCGGGCACTGGAGCTTGATCTTGGCCTTGATTTCCTTAGCCATGGCTACTCTTCAACCTTCTCGACCTTCCAGCACTCGAAGTCGATCGGAGTGGGACGGCCGAAGACCATGATCGACACCTTGACCATGCCCTTGTCGGGCTGCAGTTCCTCGACGGTTCCTTCGAAGTTCTCGAAGGAGCCCTCGCGAATGCGGACCCTTTCGCCGATCTCGAAGTCGATGCTGACCTGCTCCTCCTCGTCCTCGAGGCGCGCCATCTGCTGCTGCATCTTGGCGACCTCGTCCGGCGAGAGCGGAGACGGCTTGTTGGGTTGGTCGGGGCTGCCGATGAACTTGATCTGGCCGGGCGTTTCGCGGATCAGATGCCAAACTTCCGGGGGGATCTCCCCGGTCACCGGGTCCACGGCGATCTGGATCATGACGTAGCCCGGATAGACCTTGCGTTCCACCGTTCGGCGCTTGCCGTCCTTGATCTCCGTCACCCGCTCGGTGACCACCAGGATCTCGGGAATGAGATGCCCGAGGTCGTGGCTCTGGATTCGCGCCTGGAGCTGCTTCTTCACCCGGTTTTCGCGGTTGGTGCCCACCCGGAGCACGAACCACCTGGTGGTGGCGCCCTGCTGCTCTTGCTGCTGCTGTTCCATGCTGTCGACCACCACCGGGTTAGGAGCCTCCGCCCACGTCCTCGGG
>RFHU01000414.1 GCA_003695705.1 Planctomycetota bacterium | reverse complement strand
GGAGGTGACCAGACCTCCGCTGATGGCCGAGGCCATCAGCGCGCGACTCGCTGTCCGGTCCGGTGCCGAGCGCGAGCAGCAGCATGCCGAAGATCATGGCCGGGGTGGTCATGAGGATGGGCCGCAGGCGCACGGGGCCGGCAGTCCGGCCCGCGGCGTCGCGGGGAGGGCGAGCGTGCGGGGGGCGCTCCCCCTCAGGCGTCGGGGTCGGCGGTGTCGCCGACGGCCCGGAGGGCGACCTCGACCAGGGGCGAGGCGTCGGCGCTGCGGGTCCCGGGGACGGCCGCGGGCGCTTCGGCGGCACGGGGTCGCAGGGGAAGGCGCACCCGGAACTCCGCCCCACCCGAGTCCGCATTCCCTGCCTCGATGCGTCCGCCGAGGCGCTCGACGAGGGATTGGCAGATGGCGAGCCCGAGGCCGGTGCCCCGCCCGACCGGCTTGGTCGTGTAGAAGGGATCGAAGATGCGCCCGAGCTCGGCGGCCGGGATGCCCCGTCCGCTGTCGCGCAGGCAAAGGCAGACCTCCCCGGCGTCTCCCTCGAGGGAGACCACGACCCAGGCGGGGGGCTCGCCCACGACCGCCGCGTCCGCGGCGTTCTCGATCAGGTTCAAGGCGATCTGCTGCAGCGCGGTGGGGTCCGAGTCCAGCCAGAGCTCCCCCTCGGGAAGCTCGAGGCGCAGTTCGACTGCGCGGCTCTTCAGGGAGCGTTCGGCGAGGGCCGCGGTCTCGCGGACGAGGGAGACGAGTTCGACCGGCTCGGGGCGCACTTCGTCGGCCCGAGCCAGGCCAAGGAGGCGCTTCAGGATGTCCTTGCAGCGGAAAGCCTGCTCTTCGATGGTCGTGAGCGCCTCGGCGACGACCCCGGCCTCGCCGCCCCGCTCGAGCTCTTCGCGGGCCTCCTCGGCGTAGCCTGCGATGCAAGCCAGCGGGTTGTTGATCTCGTGGGCCACGTTGGCGGCCAGGCGGCCGAGGGCCGCCAGCTTCTCGTTGCGATGGAGGATCTCGCGAGCCCGGAGGAGGGCCGCGGTCTTGTCCTGCACCAGCCGCTCCAGCTCGCGGCCCCACACGCGCAGTTCTTCGCGCTGGCGAGCGAGCTCGGCGTTGTTGGCGTCGAGCTGGGCCTGGGCGCGGAGCATCCCCTCGAAGAGGCGGTTGCGGCTGCGCATGATGGCGCCGACCTCGTCGTCGGGGATGTCTCCAGCGTCGATGACGCCGCCCTCCCGGTCGCCGCGCCGAGCGGCATTGTCCGCTTCGATGATTCGTGCCAGCGGCAGGAGCAGTGCTTTGCGCAAGAAGCCCATGGTGATGGTCGCGGCGAAGACCAGCGCCAGGCCGCCCGCCAGGAAGGCGATCAGGGCGAAGAGCGCGACGCTCTGGTTCACGTCGCGCAGGCTGCTCTGCAGGTAGAGCACGGCCGGGGCGCCCACGTCGGCGAGGGGTTCGAGGCGCTGCACGCGTCGCGCGCTCACGTCCACGGTGGCGGCAAGCTCGGGGTGGGCGAGCCGCGCCCGGACCACGGCCGGCCACTCCGTCGCCGGCCAGGGGGCCTCGGAGGCCGCCAGCAGTCGCCCGTCGCGGCTGAACTCACGGGCCTCGAGGCCACGGAAGACCCACACGCGCACCGGCGCACCGGAAGGGGGCAGGAAGCGCGGTGGCTCCTCCGCTTCGCCGGGGCGGGCATTCCCTTCCAGCGCGGCGTCGAGCGCCGCGTCGAGGGCACGTCCTTCTCCCTGGCTCGGCTCGTGCAGGAGGGCCCAGCGCGCCTGCTCGCGAACGGCGGCCGCGTAGCGGGCCACGTGCTCGACGCGCTCGTCCACCAGGGAGTTCCACAAGAGGCCCACGCTGATGGCCAACACGACCAATTCCACGGCGACGAAGGCAACGCCGATGTGCGTGACCACGCGAGCCAGGAGGCTCCGCTCGCGCCGCGTGTTCACGAGTGCCTCACTCCCCCAGGGCGCGGTTGATCTGGTCCAAGCGAGGATCCCCTGGCCGCGCAAGCTCGACGAAGCGACGCAGGGCCGCGCGCGCCTCGGCCTCTCGCCCGTCGAGCCGTCCAAGCAGGTAGGCGCGGTGCAAATGCAGGTCGGCCACCTCGGGGCTTGCCTGGGCGGCCTTCTCCAAGAAGGAGAGGGCGCGTTCGAGGCGCCCGGCACGCTCGTAGAGGCGCGCGAGGTTCACCGCGGCCTTCCAGGTGGTGGGGTCTGCGGCCAGGGCCTTCTCGTAGTGGAGGATCGCCACGGGGAAGTTTCCGAAGCGCTCCGCGCAGAGGGCGTAGTTGTAGTGGTTGAGGGCCGAACGCTCCCGCTCCAGCGCGGCCTCGAAGGCCTTGCGCGCTTCGTAGAGGGCGCCCGGTCGCCCGTCCTCGCTCCAGCGTGTGTAGGCGTAGCCGAGCGCCTGCCAGGCCCGCACGTCGTCGGGCTGGGCCCGCGTGGCGTCGGACAGCACGCGCACCGCGCGCGGATACTGACGGGCGGCGACCAGCGCCAGCCCCAAGTCGACGCGAGCGCCGGGCAGTGCGTCGCCACGGTCCTCGAAGGCCTTGCGGTGGTAGGCGATGGCGTGCTCGGCGTTGCCGGCGCGCGCCGCGATGCGCCCGAGCCCGTCGTAGGCCTCCGGGCGCAGCTTCGAGCGCAGCTCCAGCAGGGTCCGGTAGTCGGCGCGCGCGCCCGCGTCGTCGCCCAAGCGCTCGCGCACGCGCGCGCGTCCGAGCAGGGCCGGTTCGTGCTGGGGGTCGCGACTGAGTGCCTTGTCGTAGAGGGCGTGCGCCTGCGCGGGATCGCTCGCGGCCAAGCCGTTGGCGAGGTTGGTGAGCACCGCCGGGTCCTCGGGCGCGAGGGCGAGGGCACGGTCGAGGGCTTCCCGTGCGGCCACGGCCTCGCCGCGGGTCGAGAGGACCACGCTCAAGTTGTTCCACGCGCGCAAGTCTCCGGGCGCCCGCTCCGTCGCTGCCCGGTAGCTCGCCTCCGCGGCCTGGAGGTCTCCCTGCCGCTGGCGGACGAGGCCCAGGCGGAAGTGCGCGTCGGCGTCGTCCGGCCGGCGGGTGAGGAGCGCTTGCAGGCGCTCGGCGGCGGCGTCGAGCTCGCCCGCCCGCAGGGCTGCGAGCGCCTCCGCCCGCAGGGCCGCGATCGCCTCTTCGGCGGCACCGCCCGCCTCCTCGTCGGCGGCACCATCCGCTTCGGCCCTTGCCGCCTCGCTGCCGCCTCGCTCTGCGCCGCCTGCGCCTCCGGCGGAGCCCGAGGCCTCGGGCTCCGCCTCGCTGCCCACCTCTCCGCCCGTGTTCGCCTTGGCGGCCAGGGCCCGCAAGGCAGCGAGCTTCTGCGCTTCGGTGTCGGCGGCGGGCTCCGGCGGGCTCGCCTCGGGCGCGGGCTCCGGCGGGCTCGCCTCGGGCGCGGCCCCGTCCGCCGCCGAGGCAGCCTCGGCGGGTTCGGACTCGGGCGTGGCCGCCTCGGGCTGTGACGCCGCGGCCGCCTCGGGCTGTGCCGCCGCGGGTTCCGGCGCGGCTGCCTCGGGCTGTGCCGCCGCGGCCGCCTCGGGCTGTGCCGCCGCGGGTTCTGGCGCGGCCGCCTCGGGCTCGGCCGCTGTCCGTGAGGGAGCCTCCGCCCCCTCACCGGTCTCGGGACCGGCCGCAGGCGCTCCGGGCGAAGGGACGGTGAGCTCGGCCGTCTCGCGGCGCGCGCCCGCGTCGGCGAGCGGGTCGCTCCCCACCGTGTCGGTGAGGTAGAGCCAGAGGCCACCGAGGAAGCCGACGAGCACCAGGAGGACGAGCGCAAGGCGAATCGCCTCGAAGGCGAGGCTTGCCCCCGATCCGATGCGCGTTTCGAAGGCCTCGTCGTCGAGGAAGGGCGGTCCGTCCGCCGGGGCAACCGGCGCGGGAGCGCCGACTCCGCTCGAAGGCGAAGCGTCGGCTGCCGCCGGTCGCGTCGGGAGCGGCGCGCGCGCGGCCGCCTCGAGGACCGCCGTGTCGCTGCCCGGCCGAGCGGGCCGAAGGGGCGAACTCGGCGGCGGGAGGGTGGGCGCCTCGGCGGGGTCCTCGGCAGGTGCAGCCGCGCGCAACCCCGGAGGAGGGACCGTGGTCTCTTCCGCGCACTCCTCCGGAGCGGCGGTCTCTCCGGCGGGCGCGGCCTCGCCGCCCCGCGCCGCGACGGCCGCGCCCGCGGGAGCGGAGGCCGAAGCGGGCGGCGCCTGTTCCCCGCGCCAGCGCGCGGGCGGCGCGGCGCCCCGCGGGGCGTCCAGGGCCCTGAGGTCTACGGTCCCCCGGGGGACCGCGTCGGCTTCGACGGTGATCTCGAGCGGATCCATGCCGCCCTCCTGCGGGCTACACGCCCGCCTCGATGTCGATGGTGTCGGGCAGACGCCCACTGTCGCTGGGCGTCTCCGGCGCATCGGCGGCCGGCGGCGCAGGCGTCGCCTCGGGCGCCGGTTCTGGCGCCGCCTTGGCCTTCTTCTTCTTCTCCATGCTCACCGCCGCCACCAGGGCTCCCTTGGCTACGGTGCGGAGCGGATCCTTGGCGAGGCGCACCTCCCCCACGGGAATCGGCGCGCCCTGCGCGGCAAGGCACTCCTTGAACTTGTCGACGAAGCCCGGCACCGACGCAGTCCCGCCGGCAAGGACCACGTCGAGTGGGTTGCTGAAGGTGGTCTGCACTCCCTTGAAGTGCGCTCCGAATTCCTTGAGCACGTGCTGGATCAACTCCTCGTAGTAGATCTCGAGCCCCATGTGGAGCGCGTTGCGCGGGTCCACCCGAGACAAGTCGAGGTTGCGCTCCTTCTCGTGGGTGACCTTGCCCACGGGGACGTTGCGGACCTTGGAGACGCTCTGGTCGATCCAGTCGCCGCCCCGGGCCACGGAGATCTCGAAGAGCTTCTTCGCCCGCCAGGCCACGACCAGGTTGGTCATGCCTGCCCCGAAGGAGATCCCGATGCCCGAGAAGGGAGCGCGCGCGCCGCCCTCCTCGACGACGGTGGGGCACTCGGCGTAGATGATGGCCAGCGCTTCGTTGAGGATCTTCACGTCGTAGCCGAGCTTCTTCAGGTAACGCTCGAGCACGATCTTGTGGAAGGTCACGTCGAGGTCCGCGTCGAGGGGCGCCGCGGGAATGGTCGCCGCGATGACCTCGCCCGGATGCGCAGGCTTGCCGACGATGGCCTCGATGAGCATCTCGATGAGCGGAATCGCCTCCTCCTCGCCCGGATTGAGGACGCCCTGCGCCATGGGCCGCCGGTAGCTCTCCTGCTTGCCGGTGATCATGCAGTACTTGAGGGCGTCTTCTCCCACCACGTAGATCTCGTTGCCGCGCACGAGGTAGTTGGCGCCGGCGTCGTCGAGCATTTCCTCGGCGAAGTCCTCGCGGTCCATGGAGAAGAAGGCGTCGCGCTCGACGGTGAAGACCTCCTTCCCGTCCCGCAGGAAGGCGCCCACGATGAACGAAGTTCCAATGTCCACTGCCTTGGCCATGCGTCCGGTCTCCTACAGTTCCGAGAGCCTGTCGGCCATGTCCATGACGTCGCCGTCGTCGCTCTCCACTCGCTTGCCCACGGTCTCGAAGTTCTTCAACAGCTCGCGCTCCTGCTCCTCGAGGAAGGCGAGCCGCGCCTTGACCTCGGCGGACGAGAGGCTCTCGTCCCGCTCCACGCGCCCCTTCACCGAAGCGAAGCGCTCGCGGAGGGTCTTCATCTCGTCGACGAGGGACTTCACGTCCGCATGAATGGACTCGCGCAGCCCGCTCAACTCCGCAGACCCCAGCGCCGGGAGCCGCTCGCGGAGTTCGGCGAGGAACTCGGTCTTGAAGCGCTCCATGCGGTCGTCGAACTCCGCCGCGGAGAGCGCGGCCACGTCGATCTCCGTCGTGTTCCCGCTTCGCGGCCGCGCCGGGAGCGCCTCTTCGCGCGGTTCCTTGTAGACGTTCTCCAGGTAGCCCTCCTCGAAGGCCACCTGGACCTGGTTCGAGGTCTCGGCGCGCTCGCGACCGAGCGCAGCGTCGAGGTCGATCTCCTCCCCCGCGGCAATGGACACCCCGAGGCCGCGCAAGGTCAGGGTGGCCTTGAGGGGGTTTTTGACGATCCACATGGGCAGCGCGCTCCTATTCCTTGAGCGAGGGCACGGGCTTGGGCCACTCGCGCTCGGCGATGCCCTCGCCTTGGCGAGGAGGAGGCGGAACGACCTCACGCACCGGCCGCACCTCGAGGCGCTTCGGCGGCGCCTCGGACCCACGCGCCGTCGGGGCCGGAGGCGGCGGCCCGGGGGCGACGTCGGGAATGGGCTGAGGGGGCTTCACCCGAGGGGCTTCGAGGGGGACTTCGACCTTCGGGCGGGAAGTCGGCTCCTCCGTGACGACCCGCGCACGGGAGGTCGGCAGCTTGGCTCGTCGGCGGAGCTGAGCGAGGAAGAAGTCCGCGAAGGGGTCGCCGGGGTCGAGCCGCTTGAGGTAGAGGAACATGTCGCGACAGCGGCGCTCCTCGCCGGGGACCGTGTAGAGGACGTAGCCCAAGACGGTGAGGCCTGCCGGGTCGCGAGGGCTGTAGGTCACGTAGCGCTTGAGGTTCCGCAGGGCCTCGGTGAAGGCGCGGCGCGAGGGGAAGAGGGCCGCGACCTCCGGCATGAAGGGCTTGCTCGGATCGAGCTCGGCGACGCCCCGACGCAGGGCGTAGCTGGCGTAGCTGTAATTGCTGATGGCAAAGAGCGCGTGGCCGAAGGCCAGCTTCTTCCAAGGGCTGGAGGGGTCGTCGAGGAGGGCGAGGCGGTAGTGTTCGCTGGCCTTCACGTAGTCGCCCATTTTGAACAGGGTGTCGCCCCGCTCGAGGTGTTCGTCGCGCACGGCCTCTTGGGCGCGCGCCGGCGCACCCAGGAGCAGTCCGCAGCAGATCAGCAGGCAGCAGTGCTTCACGTGGCCTCCTCGGGGCCGCGGGCCCGCGGCCTGCTGGCGACTTCGCGAGGGTACGAGACGCCGTGCAGGCCCACAAGATGAGGGACGTCCGAGCGGTCCTGGTTCATCCGGTCCCCCGCACGGGAATCTGTCGACCGTCCTTCATGGCGAACTCTTCGACGCGCAAGACCCAGGTCCGACCGCGGCGCACGAGCGCTCCCTTGCAGACCCGAACGGCGGCGGGATCTACGCCGGCCTGCTCGCAGGTCTTGAAGGCCTTCCAGTTGAGGTAGGCCATGAACGGGCGCGGGACGAGGAAGCACACCTCGAGGTCCCGCGCGGGGATCCCGAAGCGACGGATCAGTTCCCGAGCCGCGCTGCGGAAGAGCGGGTTCCGCCGCAGAGGCCCGCGAATGTACATGGTGTTCTTCGCGTAGCGTTCGCTGATGTAGTCGAAGTCCTTGGTGGGCTGCATCTGCCCGCGAGCGAAGTCGATGGCCACGTAGCCCCTGGCGGGCTCGCTGCGGCGAAAGGCGATGGGAAACAAGTCGAAGTGCGCCACGACGTCGAGGAGTTCGCGGGCGTCGGTGTTCGTGAGCAGAATTCCGGGGATGGGCCCGTCGTCCGGATCGCGCCGCGAGCGACGGAACTCGGCGAAGTCGTCGAGGCGCGCCATGGAGCGCGCCACCCGAGCGTCCCGCTGACGGATCGTCTCGCTCCCGAGGGGCGGCGGCACCGCCGGCGCCTCCTCCGAGACGGCGGGCGCGGGCAGCGCCGGCTCCTGCGCGGGCGCGGGCGGCGTCGGCTCCGGCGCGGGCAGCGCCGGCTCCGGCTCGGGGGGCAGCGGCTCCGGCTCGGGGGGCAGCGGCTCCGGCGCGGGCAGCGC
>RFHU01000413.1 GCA_003695705.1 Planctomycetota bacterium | reverse complement strand
GACGAGTCGCTGCCCGCGGCGCCCCCGGACGAGTCGCTGCCCGCGGCGCCCCCGGACGAGTCGCTGCCCGCGGCGCCCCCGGACGAGCCGCTGCCCTCGTCACTGCCCGCCGAACCGCTCGAAGCGGGCGCGCCGAGCAGCTTGTCGAGGTGCGGCTTGAGGAACTCGTCGTACTGGGGCTGCAGGGGCCCGAGGGCGCGGAAGTGACCCGCGGCCACCCCGCCCCCGAGGATCAGGACGATCAGGAGCAACACCCACTTGCCCTTGCCGCCCTTCTTCGCCGCGCCCGGGGGCGGCCCGCCGGTGACCACGAAGGGCCGGCTGCCCCCCTCTGCGGGGCCGGAACTCGGCGCGGACGACGACCCGGAGACCGTCGACGGCGACGTCCTCGAGGGGGGAAGTTCCGCCACCTCGTCGGGCCGGTGCATCTTCACGGGGGGCCGCTCGGGCTGCGCGGGGGCCGGCTCGGGCGCCCTTTCCGGCTTGGGAGGCGCCGGCGGCTCGGGCACCTTCTCCTGCTTGGGAGGCGCCGCCGCGGGCTTGCGGGCCGCGCCGCCACCCTTGGGCTTGCTCGCGTCGAGGCCGTACTCGCGGTTCAGCTTTTCCAGCACCATCTGGGCGAGCTTCTTCAGGGTGGGGAAGACGCCCTCTCCGGTCACCGCCACGGCCTCGAAGGTCGGGCAGTTGTACTTGTTCATTGCCTTGTCGAGCTCCTCGGTCGGGAGCGCGTTGGGCAAGTCCCGCTTGTTCCACTGCAGGACCATGGGGATGGTCTTCGGATCGAGGCCTTGCTCGCGGAGGTTCTCCTCGAGGTTGGCGAAGGACTCGATGTTCTCCTCCATCTTCTCCGGCTGCGAGTCGGCGACGAAGACGACCCCGTCGGCTCCCTGCAAGACGAGCTTGCGGGTGGCGTTGTAGTAGACCTGCCCCGGCACCGTGTAGAGCTGGAACTTCGTGTTCATGCCGCCGACCTTGCCCAGTTCGAGCGGCATGTAGTCGAAGAAGAGCGTGCGGTCGCCCTCGGTGGCGATCGAAGTCAGCTCGCCCTTCTTGCTCGCCGGCGCCTTCTTGTGGACCACCTCGAGGTTGGTGGTCTTCCCCGAGAGGCCCGGCCCGTAGTAGACGAGCTTGCAGTTGATCTCACGCTTCGCGAAGTTGATCTGGACCATTCGCCCTTACTCCCGTCCGTTCGAGGCCCCCGCCTCCCCGGCCGGTGCTGCATTCGTGTTGATCGTCGTCGTCCCGACTCAGATCCGCTTGTTCAGTCCCTTGATCTTTCGAGCGGCGGACTCGACTTCGATGAGCAGCTCTCCGAGCTTCATCTCCATCTTCGTCACGACCACCAGATAGCCGACGCCCAGGTTGACGAAGACCATCCGGCCGTGTGCCGAGGTTAATGTCAACTGCTCGAAGTTGCCACGGTTCAACTCCTGCAGACCCCGGTCGGAGACCTGGATCATGTGCGAACTGACCGCGGCGACCGTGTCCTTCTGCAAGTCCGGCCCCAGGGACTCGGCCACCACGACTCCGTCCTTGGTGACCACCATGCTCCCCTTGACGCCGGCAACCTTGTTGAGCTCTTCCAGGATGTTCTGCATGGGCCAGCCTAGAGGTAGAGCTCGTGCTCGACGAACTTGTGGACCTCGGCCTGCAAGCGGTCCTTCTTCACCTTCGCCGAGCAAAGCACGGCGATTTGCAACCGGTCCACCACGACGAGGAAGGTCAAGCTGCTGTCCGTCTCGAGCAGCCCCTTGGCGAAGGTCGAAATGTCCATGCGCAGCGAACAGTCGACGGCCGCCGCGAACATCTTGCGAAGCACGTCGCCGTACTTGCGGTTCTCTTCGGGGCCGCCCGGGTAGCCGGCGAGCAGCTCCCCGCTCGGTCCGAGGACGACCGCGCGCTGGAAGCCCTGCACCCGTTCGAGCAGCGGGAGCTTCCGGGCGAGCTGGTCCGGCTGCCGCGTGTAGCGAATCGCCAGGGGCCCGGGTCGGGCCACCGTCCCCGACGCGGCCCGCCGCTCGAAGTCTTCCAGGATGTCCTTGAGCTGCTCGTGGCGCGAGGGAGGCATGGCCTGCACCTTGTCGAGCAAGGCGAGGGCCTTGCGGTCGTCGGGCGCGAAGTCGAGGATCATCTTCACCTTCTCGACGGCCTTCTGCTTGGCGCCCACGGCCTGGTAGATCTCGGCGAGCTGGAAGAGGAGGCGGTAGTTCTCCCGGTTGAGGTCGACCGCCTTCTCGAAGAGCTCGATGGCCTGCAGGCCGTCGGAGGCGCGTAGGTCCCGCTGGAAGCGCTCGTAGCGGACGTCGGCGAGGACGATGTAATTGCCTTCGAAGTTGGGGTAGAGCTCGACCCCCTTGCGGGCCAGCTCGACGGCCTGGTCGAGGTCGCGCAGCTCCTTGTAGAGGCAGGCCAACTTGTAGTAGGCCTTGGGACCAGGGGCCTTGCGCACCTCGTCGCGGCAAGCGCGCAGCTCGTCGGCGCACTTGGCGCGAATCAAGCGCTTGAAGGCCTCGCCAAGGGACTCGGAGTTGGGGAATTCCCGGACCCCCTTCTCGGCCTCTTCGAGGGCCACGTCGAGGCGACCGAGTTCGATGCACTTGTCGATGAACTCACCGATCGACCAGGGGGAGCGCGCCCGCTGGACGTTCTTGCGAGCCTCGCTCAGCTCGCGGTTGGCCTTGAAGTCTGCCCACCAGCCCATAGGACGGGCCCCAGCCCCTTCCCGACCCGGTCCCCGCGCGGACGAGGGCTCGGTTCGAGCGCAAATGGTTCGGGTTGCGCGGGTTGTATAGCACCGCCCCCTCGGGCCTGTCAAGGCGGGCACGGCACTTGTGTAACTTTCTCCCTTCCCTCCCTCCCGGGCCGCGAGCGGGTAGGCTTCGGCGATGGTGAGCCCTCCGCGCTGGTCCTCGGCCCCCCGCCTCCTGGCCGTCGCCGTCGGTCTCCTCTTCGTCGCCTTCTGCCTGCGCGAAGACGTCCAGCCCGACCTCTACTTCCACCTTGCGGCCGGCCGCTGGATCGCCGCCCACGGACTCCCCGAGAGCAACGTCTTCCTCGCCGTGCACCGGGGGAACCCCTACGTGGACCACGAGTGGCTGTTCCAGTGCCTCGCCTGGCCGGCCTTTCGCCTGGGCGGCGGCCCTCTGCTCGCGACGCTGAAGAACCTCGCGCTCCTCGCGGCCTTCGCCGCGCTGGCCCGGGCGCTCGGGCGGACCCCGGTGGCTCGCTGGTTCGTGCTCGCCGCAGCCATCGTGGTCGGCGGAGGACGCTTCGTCCTCCGCCCCGAAGTCGTCTCCATCGTGGGGGTGGCCCTCCACCTCTGGCTCCTCCGCCCCGCCCCCCGCAAGCCCCTCGCGCGCCGCGCCCTGCTCTGCCTCCCCCTCTTCCAGATCGCCTGGTCGAACGCCCACGGACTCTCGGCGCTGGGACCGATCCTGACCGCCACGGCGCTCGCCGGCGCGGTCCTCGACGCCCGGGTCGCTCGACGCACCGGGCGCCACGCGCCGCCGCCGGGGCGAGCGCGCGCGCTCGCGCTGCTCCTCGCGCTCGAGGCCCTCGCCTCGCTCTTCAACCCCTACGGCCCGAAGGCCTCCGGCTACCTGTTCTACGTCCTCTTCGGCCAAGGCCGCGACACGGCCACGGCGGCCTTCTCCCCGCGCATCGTCGAGCTCCGCAGCCCCTTCGACCCCGCGTTGCGCGCCCGGCCGGAAGTGCTCCTGTTCTCCTACTGGCTCCTCGGCGCCCCCCTCCTCTACGGCCTCGCGCTCTGGAGAAGACGGGCGCGTCCGAGCGAGGGCCTCCTTGCCCTCCCCCTCGTCGCGACCGCCATCCCCTACGTGCGCAACCTCCCCCTCGCCGCCCTCGGCCTCGCCCTCCCGACCGCCGCGGGGCTCGGCGCCCTCGGCGAGTGGCTGCGCTCCCGCCGCTGGGCGCCGGGGTGGGGGCGCGGAGCCGTCTGCGGCCTCGGGGCCGCGGCCGCTCTCTTCCTCGCTCGCGCCGCCCTCGCCGATCGCTTCCACGAGAACGACACCTACGACGCGCGCCCGGGGCTGGGCCTGGGCTCGTTCCCCACCTACCCCGAAGAGGTCGCCTGGCTCGCCGAGCATCCCCCGTCGGGCGCGCTGTTCAACGACTTCGGTTCGGGGCACTACCTCCTCTACGCGCGAGGGGAATCCGCGCCGGGGCTCCCGGCGCCTTCGATCTGCGGCAACGCCGACCTCTACCCGCGCGCTTGGCTCGAGCGCTACCACCGCCTGCTCCGCGGGGAGGAAGACCTGTTCGCCGCCCTCGACGAACTCGGGGTGAGCGACGTCTTCCTCGATCACCGCGGCGAGGTCGACGCGCACGCCCTGCGCGTCCTCCTCGGCCATCCGCAGTGGGGACTGGTCCACGCCGGACCGCACGCGCTCGTGTTCCGCCGCGGCGCCGCCGACCTCGACCGCGCCGCGCTCGCACGAAGCATTGCCGACGGGTGGCGCTTCCCCGACGAACGCCCCGACGACTTCCCCCCCACCCGCGCGCTGCGCTGGCTGCGGCTGCTGCCCCCGCGTCGCGTGCGCCCCCTCGGCCGCCTCCGCGCCGCACGACTCTTGGACCTCCTCGGCCTGCCCGAGGCAGCCCTGGACCAAGCGCACCGCGCGGAAGCCATTGCTCCGGGCGAGCCGGTCGTCCTGCGCACCTTGGCCGAATTGGAACAGGACTGCGGCCAAGTCGAGAAGGCCCGCACGCACTGGCGCGCCCTCGCCGACGCCGTCCCCACGGCGCTCCCCTGGGTGAAGCTGGGCCTCCTCGCCCTCCGCCGCGGGCGCGAGGGCGCACCCGCCGCCATCGCCCACTTCCGCACGGCGCTCGCCCGCGAGCCCGACTCGCGCCTCGCCCGCGAAAACCTCCTCGCCGCCTACGAACTCGCCGAGGACCCGGTGGAGCTGCGGCGCGCCCTGGCCCGCACCCCGAAACTCGCGCCGGCGCGGCGACACTACTACCTAGGCTCGGCCGCCCTCCTCGAAGGCGACCTCCCGCGCGCCCGCACGGAGCTCGCCGCGGCGACCGCCGCCGAACCGCAACTGGCTCCGGCCTGGGCGCTCTACGCGGAAGCCCTCGGGCGCCTCGGAACCCTGCCCGAGGCCGAGGAGGCGTGGGCCAGGCTGTGCGCCTTGACGCCGCGCGACGCCTCGGCGTGGCGCGCGCTCGGGGACCTGCGGAGGGCGCGGAGGGACCTCCCCGGCGCGCTCGCCGCCTACCACCGCGCCCGCGAGTTGGCGCCCACCGACGACCGCGCCCCCCTCGCCGCCGCGGAGTTCCTCCTCGACGCGGGGCGCCCCGAGGACGCGCTTCCCTGGATCCGCGGAGTCTTGCGGCGCAAGCCTCGCCATTCGAAGGCCTTGAAGCTCTACGCCCGGATCACCTCCGGCGAGGCGCGCTCCCGCGAGGCGGATTGACGAGCCGAAGGGCTCCCCGTATGATCCGGGCGCCCGGCATCGGGACCCCCGACCTTGGCGCGTCGACGAGCGGCGCCGAGCGAGGCCCGCCGGGATTTCGCACCTGCCCGAGGCAGCGTTGAATCCCTTCCCAACGATCCTTCAACGGCGATCCAACCGCAGCGGCCTGTTGCGCGCGATCGACGCCGCGCCCTCGCTTGGGCGCGCGCCCGCGCTCAGCCGGAAGCGGCGTCCTCCTTCCGAGTCCGTGCAGCGAGGCCTCCTTCCAGGAGCGCCCCGCCTCCTTTCCGCGGCCCTTTGCCCACCGGCGAGGCCGCACGCGCAAGGGCGGTGGCACGCCCACCGACGTCGGTTGGCGCCAGGAGCCACACCATGTATCAGGAACACTGGAACCTCGCGAAGAAGCCCTTCGAGAACGACCTCGACACGTCGTTCTTCTTCGAGAGCGACCACCACAAAGAAGCGCGCGTCCGCCTCCTCTACTGCGCCGAGCAGCGCAAGCCCCTCGCGCTCCTGATCGGCGAGAGCGGCGTGGGCAAGACCTATGTCTGCCGCGCCGCCGCCGAGAAGCTCGCCGCCGACGGGCGCCTGGTCGCCTTCGTGCCCGCCGGCGGCCTCGCCGGGGCCGAGCTCGTCCGCACGGTCGCGCTGGCCTTCGGCGTGGAGGAGGTCCCCACCCACCGAGCCGAGGCACTCGCCCTCCTCGAAGAGCTCCTCCGCCAGAGCGCCGCCAAAGGCGCCCACGCCGTCCTCTTCCTCGACAACGTGGAGGGCTTCGGGGACGGGCGCTGCTTCGACGAGCTGCGCACCCTCCTCGACCTCGTCGGCGAGGACGGTCGCCCCTTGCTGACGGTCATCCTCTCCGCGCACCCGCGCGTGCGCGGCAGCCTCAAGCGCCGCTACAGCCTCGTGCAGCGGCTCGAGGTCGGCTACTCCCTCGAGCCGCTCGGAGCGGAGGAAGGACGCGCCTACGTCCTCCACCGACTGAACCAAGCCGCCGCGCCCGAGCACCTGTTCGACGACGACGCCCTGGCGCGGGCCGTGGAGTTGGCCGAGGGCAACCCGCGCCTCCTCAACCGGATCTGCGACCTGGCGCTGCTCATGGGACGCATCGAGCTCAAGGATCGGGTCACGGCTGCGCTCGTCGAGGACGCCCACCAAGAGACCCGCGACCTCAAGAAGATCGGCGCCGGCGGACGCGACCGCAGGGAGCGCGACGAAGAAGCCGACGACGCCAGCGCCCGCGACTCCGAAGAGGAGGAACGCGGCGGCCGCCGTCGGCGCGGACGCGAGCGCGGCGGTCGCCGTCGCCGCCGCGGCCGCGGCCGCGAGCGCGACGAAGACGTCCGG
Organism: Planctomycetota bacterium; assembly: GCA_003695705.1. Taxonomy (GTDB): domain Bacteria; phylum Planctomycetota; class J058; order J058; family J058; genus J058. Next base: position 11,360 of record RFHU01000413.1, on the reverse strand, counting down.
AGCGGCGGGGCGGAGGACGACGTGTCCGACGAGGGCGCGTACAGCTTCAACTCCGAAGAGCACCGCGACATTCAAAGCATGACGCAGATCATTCAGGGCACCCTCAAGGTCCAGCCCACGAGCGGTCGCCGCCGCCGCCGCCGGAGCAAGAAGGACGACGGGGACGCCCTCCACTACTTCGACTCCAACCTCGACGAGGCGAACGCCGAGGACGAGGACTCGATCGAAGAAGCCGCCGAGGAAGCCCCCAAGAAGAAGCGGCGCCGCCGCCGGCGCCGCCGCGGCCGCAAGGGAGAGGACGAGGGCACCGCGAAGGGCGAGGCCGGCGAAGCACCCGCCGACGACGACGCCGGGGGAGAAGACGACTTCAGCGCGGGCCTCGACGCAACCCCGCCGGCCGCGCGGGACGAGGCTCCGGCCGCGCAGGACGACGCGCCGGCCGCGCGGGACGAGGCTCCGGCCGCCGCGGTGCACGACGAGGGCTCGGACGAGTTCGCGGCCGGGCTTTGACGGTTGACTCGGGCCCTCCGGGGCCCTATCTTCCCTCCCTTTCCGCCACGGCGCTCGCGGGGCGAGGGCGGACGGAGTACGAAACATGAAGACCTACATGGCCAAGGCGGCCGACCAGGGCCAGCGTGAGTGGTACCTCGTCGACGCCAGCGGACAGACGCTCGGGCGACTCGCGGCCAAGCTCGCCAAGGTGCTGCAAGGCAAGCACAAGCCGACCTACACTCCCCACATCGACATGGGCGACTTCGTGGTGGTGATCAACGCCGACAAGGTGCACCTCTCGGGCAACAAGCGCCAGACCAAGACCTACCCCTACTACACGGGCTGGCGCGGGGGCTACAAGGAGCGCACCTTCGAGGGCATGCTCGAGAAGGATCCGGGCTGGATCATCAAGACCGCCGTTCGCCGCATGCTGCCCAAGACCACGCTGGGTCGCGCCATGCTCCGGAAGCTGAAGGCCTACGGAGGCAGCGAACACCCCCACGGCGCCCAGAACCCCAAGCCGCTCGACCTCGAGAAGATCTGATGCCCAAGACGACCCACACCGACAAGGAAGGCAACGTCCTCTACTACCTCGGGACCGGACGACGCAAGTCGGCGGTCGCCCGCGTCCGTTTGCGCGCCGGCGGCAGCGGCCAGATCACGGTCAACAAGCGCCCCTTCGACGACTACGTCCAGCGCGACCAGGACCGGATCCTGGCGCTCTCGCCGCTGCGCCTCATCGGCGCCACGCGCAACTACGACGTGTTCATTACCGTCCGCGGCGGCGGGATCAAGGGGCAGGCAGGGGCCATGCGGCACGGAATCGCCCGCGCCCTGGCGGCCGCCGACGAGAGTGCCTACCAGAAGCTCAAGGACGCCGGCCTGCTCACCCGCGACGCACGCCGCGTCGAGCGGAAGAAGCCCGGCAAGGCCGGCGCCCGCGCCTCGTTCCAGTTCTCCAAGCGCTAAGCCGTCGTCGGCCTCGCAGCGCGCCGCGCACCGAGCGGCTCCCCCAGGGAGCCGCTCTCGCCGTTTTGGGCCCCCCGCGGCGCGGGTCGCCCTGGGGCCGCTGCGCCTGCCCGCGTGGAAGCCCCCCCCGCCGGCTTGCTATAGTGACGCCGCCCCGAACGAGACGGAAAGGGCGGCGACATGAAGGAGACGATCCTCCTCACCGGCTTCGGCCCCTTCGGAGCGCACCCGCGCAACGTCTCCGGAGAAGCCGCCCAGCGCCTCGACGGACGCGAGTTCGAAGGCTTCCGAGTCCGCGCCATCGTCCTCCCGGTGGACTTCGCCCGGGCCGCGCAACGACTCGAAGAGGCCTGGAGCGAGGTCAAGCCCTCGGCGGTCCTCTGCTGCGGCATCCACGCAGACGCCGACTCGGGTACCTACCGCCTCGAGGTCGCCGCGCGCAACGCGCGTTCGGAGGCCCTCGGAGCCGACCCCGAACCGACGGGCGGCGAGGCGCTCGAGCCGGGGGGCCCGCCCATGGTCTTCTCCACCCTCCCGACCGCCGCCATGCGCCGCGCGCTCGCGGACGCGGGCTTCGACGTCGAACTCTCCGACGACGCCGGAAGCTACTTGTGCAACGCCGCCTTCTACTGGACCGCTCGCCGCGTGGCCCCCGCCGGCTTCGTGCACGTCCCCCCCGCCGACGCGCCCGACCGCGTGGCCCAAGCGCTCGAACTGTGCCTCGAGGCGACCGTCGCCCGCCTCCTCGCCGCCCGCGTCGAGGCCACCGCCTGACCCGAAACGGACCCACACGGTGTTCTCTCCTCGCTCCCGCGCAGCCCGGGACCGGGAGCGCCTTCGCGCGCTCGACCGGCTGATCGTTCGCCTGGAACGCGCGGGGGACCGGCAGCGCCTCGCCGAAGCCGGACTCGAGCGCGCCGAGGCCCTCCTCGCCAGCGAGCGCATCGCCGAAGCGCGCGGCCAGTTCGAACGCCTCTTCTCCTGGCTCTCGGCTGCGGAAGGCCCCGAGGCGGCCCTGATCCGAGCCCGTGCGGAGGCATGCCGTGCTCGCCTCGAGGTGGACTACGGAGGAGGACGGTCGACCGCGCTCCCGCACGTGGAAGCCGCCCTCGCAGCGCTCGAGCCCCTGCTCGCAAAAGATCCCGGGGTGACGCGCCTCGCCGTCGACCTGCTGGTGCTCCGGGGGCGCCTGCTCTTGGGCGCTTCCCAAGACGAGGCCCGCCGCAGTTTGGCCCGTGCCGCCGAATTGGCCGGAAAAGGGACGGGAGACGCCGCGCGCTGCGCGCGGCTCGGCGCGCGCCGCGAGTTGGCGGTGGCCCTCGCCCAAGAGGACATCGAGGCCGGTCTGGCCGAACTCGACGCAGCGGAGGCCGAGGCAGGCCCGGCGCCGATCCCGCAGCAGGACCGCCAAATGCTCGCCTCCACCCGGGCCGAGATCCTCGCCAACGGCGGCCGCTTCGCCGAAGCCCTCGCCGTCCTGGGCGCCGCCTCGCCCGAAGCCCCGGCCTGGGCGCTCACCCAGGCGGCCCTGACCTGCGAGCTGGAAGGCGACGAAGAAGGCGCCCTCCGCTTCGGCGAGCGCCTCGTCGAGCTGCGCGAACGTGAGGCCGAGGAGGATCCAAGCGCCCTCGGCGCGCTGGCCCAGGCCCTTTACGCTCAGGCGCTCCGCACCCCCGACGCCGAAGAACGCTTCCACCTGGCCGCGCGCTGCCGGCGCGCCCTCGAGGACGATCCCCGCGGCGTTTCGGTGGAGGCCGAGCGCCTCCTCGCCAGCGTCCTGGAACTTCAGGCGGGCTGCCTGGACGATCCCTCGGAGTCCTGCGCCCTGCTCGGCCAGCGCGTTGCCGTGCTCGACGCGCTCGCCCGCGAGGTGGGCGCACGCAGCGACCTCGTCGAACGAGTCCGCGCCTGGCTGCAGCTGGGCGACGCCCTCGCCGCCGACGGACGCTTCGAATCCGCACTGCGCTACTACCGCTGGGCGTGCGAAGAACTGCGGCGCTGGCCGGCAGACGACCCCGTGGCCTCCGCGGTGCTGCCCATGGCGCTCGCCTCCCTGGGGCAGAGCCACGGGGTGCTCGAACAGCACCTCTCCGCTCGCGACGCCTTCGACGAGGCCGCGCAACTCCTGCTGAGCAGCGCCGATCCCGAGCGCATCGCCGACGGGTCGAGCGTGTTCGCCTTCCGGGCCATCGCCTGCCTGGCCTTGGGCGACGCCGAAGGCGCCGCCCTGGGCTTGCGCACCGCCCTGGAACGCATTCCCTGCGCGGACGACTCCCCCGCGGAACTCCTGGGGGCGGCCGCCGACCTGTGGGAGGTCCTCGCCGAAGTACGCGCAGAGCACCTGGACCAGGCCGATGCTGCGCTCGCGGCCTGGGACGAGGCCCTGGACCTGCGGCGCCGCGCCGGCGCCGCGCCGGCCGAACGGGCTGCGCTCCTCGGACACAAGGGTTCGACCTTGGACGCCGCCGGGCGGCTCGACGCTGCGGAGGAAGTCTTCCGGGAGGGTCTGGCCCTCCTCGAAAGCGAATGCGAGCCGGACGACCCCACCTGGTGCGCCGACGTCGCCCTTGCGCGGCTGCACCTCGCCGGCGCCCTCACTCGGCAAGGCCGCCCCCGCGAAGCCCTCGAGCAAGTCTCCCTCGCCATGAAACTGCTCGAAGGGAGCGAGCCGAGCGAGGACTCCGACTCGGAACGAGCGAGTGAGCGCGCCCGCCGCCAGGCGATTCTCTCCTTCCTCTACCTGCAACGCGGCGAGGCGCTTGCCGAAGTCGGGCACCCCCTCCTCGCCGCAGACGAGCTCACCCGCGCCGTGGAACTCTGCGAGGAGCTGGCCGACGAAGACGACGGGGACGAGGCGAGCTACGAAGCCCGCCAGCGCCTCCCGCTGGCGCTGCTGCGTCGCGCGCGCTGCTGGCTCTCCGACGGAGGGCACCGCCTCGAGGCGCGGCGCGACCTCCGCCGCGCGCAGCGACTCTACGCGGGGCTCCTCGAAGAGGAGCCCCGTCCCGAGCACCGCCGGCGGCTCCGCGAGGTACGAGACCTGCAGCAGCACCTCGGGGAGGAGTAAGCGCGGCCGCCGGTCCGCGCGCGGACGAGGCGCCGACCTCGCAGGGTCGGGGGAGGCCGCGGGCCTCCCCCGACCCGCTCACTCGAGTTCGAGGGTCGCGGCCTGCCCGAGGAAGTCCGCCCCGCCGCGCAAGAAGTGGCCGTCGAGGCTCACCCGCGCGCCGGGCTGTGCGAAGGAAGGCGCGCTCCCGTCCAGGGTCACCACCACCGGGTTCGCAAAGCCGGGCACCAGGGCGACGTCGACGCGCTCGACGCTCTGCACGTCGATGGTGAGTTGGTTCCCGCTGCGCGCGGTCACCGTCCCCTCGAGGCGCGTGTCGCGAAAACGAACTTCGCGCACGACGGCGTTCGCCGGCGCCAACTGCAACTCGGCGCCCAGCGCGAGGTTGGCGGAGCTCGCCGGCGCGGGGGGTGCGTCGTCGAAGGCGAAGTTCGTGTTCGCGCCGTAGGAGAAGGTCTGCTGGGAACCGACGGTGAGCCCAGACTCCTTGCCGTCCGTCACCCGCAGGGTCACCTGATCCGGGGCCAGGCCCACGACCACCCCGCGCACGCGCGGCCCGAAGTTCTGGCCGTCCTCCACGGTGAGCTCGCGGGCGCGCACGATCCCGACCGACACGTCGTATCGCCCACGGACCTCCACGCGCTGCCCGGCGGCGACGAGGGCCCTGAGGTCGAAGCCGGCCGCTGCGGCGGACTGGCTCTGCCCACCGGAAACGACGAGCGCGTTCGCCTCGAGCTCGACCGCGAGCCGACCGCCGCCGAGGGCGACCTCGAGCCCGCGTGCCGAGACGCTCCGGACCACGGCGGAGAAGTCCTCCACCTCGGGCGTGGCGCCCGGGGGGTCGACCTCGGCCTTCAGGACCGGGTCGAAGCGCAGCGAGCCGCCGGCGCCAAGGACGACGTTGGAGAGGGAATCGTCGACGCGCACATCGACCTCGAGGTAGGCGCCGCCCGCGGGCAGGCTCAGGGCGAGGGCCTGGCTCACCGCACCGGCGGGGGGAGACACCGTCAGGGCGTTGCCCAGGCGGTCGTAGGCCACCGCGTTCTGGTAGGTGAAGGTGATCTGGTCGTAGCGGCCTGCGGGGAGGACGAGCTGGTTGAGGAGCTTCGAGACCCTGCGCAGACGGAGCAGGTCCTGCCCGAGGAGCGGACCCGGCAGAAGGGAATGCGTGGCGCCGCTCGCCGCTCGGATCTCGAGCGCCGTGATGTCGACACGCAGCGCCGAGAGGTCCGACGAAGGAGCGTCGGTGAGCGCCACCGTGGTCCCCGGAGAGGCGGCGCCACCTCCTCCGGAGCTGCCCGAGCAGCCGGCGCTGCCGAGGCCGAGGGCGATGACGAGGAGGGCGAGGCCTCCGGACAGGGTCTTGGTGTGCATGGTCTCCTCCTGGAAGGCCACTGGTTCGGAAACGGGAGTGAAGGAAAAGGACGTGGAAGAGCTGCTACGGCAGTTGCAGCTCCACCTCGTCGGCCGTTCCGGGCGGGTTCGCCCCCCCGGCGCCGGCCTGCTTGTCGGTGATCTTGACCAGCGAGCTGCCCACCGTGGCCTGGGCCGCGAAGTCGGCGTGCCCGCCGGGGTAGGGCGCGTTCGTCGGGTCTTGGAACTCCGTCGTGGCGTCGACCGCCACCGTCACCCCGAGCACCGTCAGCGAGGAGCCGACGGACTGCGCGGCGAGGACTCCTTGCAGGACCTCGTCGTCGGCTGCGTCGATGACGACCCGCGCAGCGAGGATCCCGGCGCCGCTGCCGTCGTCGTGTCCCCGGATCCGGACGAAGCGGCCGTTCACCCGGTCGAGGGCCGAGAGGGTCAAGGGCACCCCGGAAGTCTTGTCCTCGAGCCGCGTCGTGCCGTCGACGGTGACGCGCACGCGCTGCCCGGCGACGGTCACCTCGAAGGTTCCTGCGCTCGCGTTGGCGTTGCCGCCGGTGCCGTGGACCTTGAGCCGCCCCTCGCGCAGCACGAGGCGCTGGGCGCGCACGACGCCGCCCGAGACGCTGCCCTCGACCTCGAGGCGCAGGCCGACGCGGAGGCTGAGGTTCGCAGGGAGGCGTGCTGCCCCGCTGCCGTCCACGCGCTGTCCGTCCACGTCGAAGTCGGAGAGAGAGGCGAAGCGGGTCACGATCCCCTCGAGTTCGACGGGGAGCCCTGCGCCGAAGGCCTCGTCGAGGAAGCGGACCTCGACCGCCGTGACCGCCGTGGAGATGTCGTTCGGGATGGTGCCGCGCACCTCCACGGTCTGGCCGGCGGCGACGCCCGCCGGGAATCCGGTCAGCACCGCGCCCGCGCTGTCGACGCTGAGGAGGCGCGTCCCGACGCGCAGATCGAATCCGCCGGCCGCCGGGTTCTCGACGCGCCCCTTCGCCTCGACGAGGGTCACGCCGGGAGTGAAGCCTCCCTTGGCCACGACGGCCGTCGCGTGGAGCACCCCCGCGTCGTCGTAGAAGCCGCTTAGGGAGAGTTCTTGACCCGCTGCGAGTCCGGCGAAGCTCGCTCCCGCGAGGAAATGGGTCGTATCGGTCTCGACGCGCACCGGGACGCCGAGGACGCTGAAATCCTTCGTCTCGCCGTCGGGGTCCGTCGTGATGGCGGCCCCGGCCGGAATCGGCCCCTCGAGTTCGTCATCGAAGCGCACGCGTGTGGCGACCCCGCGGGTGGCGCTGGTGGTGCGGCCGTCGACGATGACCCGCGCGCCCACGAACAGGTCGTTCTCGCTCCCCGCCGCGCCTTCGATCTCGAAACTGGCGCCGGCGGTGTCGAGTTCGATGCCGTTGACGAAGATGCTCCCGAAGCCGGTTACGTTGCCGCGGGCTTGGTAGCCGCTGCCGCCGATGCCGGCTCCGCCGGGAGAGGCGGCCGCGTAGCCGCCGCTGCCACCGCCACCGCAGCCTGCAACCGCCGCGCCCACGGCGACGAGGACCAGTCCGGAGCCGAAGATTCGTTGGAAGGGAATCACGCGTCGTCCTCCTCGGGGACGTCGTCCTCGTAGTGGTAGATGCCCACGCTCACCGCGCAGGGTTCCTCGTCCGGCGTCGCCTCGTGTTCCTCGAGCCAGGCGAGCAGCTCTTCGAGCAGCGCCTGGCTGCGAGCGCGCACGAGCTCGCGAAAACGCACGCGCAACCGCCGCGGGAGGAGGCCGGTGGCGAGCCGCCGCTGGAAACGGCGCTCTTCGGGGGGGTGGGTCATGTTGTGGTCGATGGTCGCGATGAGCTCGGAGGCGTCGACCCCGATCATGCGCAAGACCTCGGGGGCGTCGCCGGCCGGCACGTAGGCGCGGCGGACGAGGTGGGCGTGCCCGCCCTCGACGAGGACGCAGCCCGCGTCCCGGAGGAGGTCGAGCATGGCCTTGGGGGTCATGTCTCCGCTGTAGGCGCGCACGAGTTCGCCGAAGGAGCCTGCTCCCTGCAAGGGGAGGGGGAGGGGAATGCCTTCCTCGTTGCAGAAGGAGCGGTCGTTGAGCCAACCTGCAAGGACCCGCACGGCCCGGCTGTAGCGCTCCTCACAAGCCGCGTCGGGGGCGCCGTCGAGCTCGCGCAGGCGCTTGACCTCCTTGCGGGAGAGCCCGGTGCGGGCGGCCACGCCCGACACGGTGGCCCTCCCCTCGGCCGCGGCCGCACGCCACGCTTCGTCCACGTAGGCCTTGCGCACCACCTGCTCGAGGCTCCCGCAGGGAATGCCGTTGCGGAGCAGGACCCGCGCGAGCGCACCGACCACCCGGCCGGCGGCGTCGAGGAGCAATTGGCTGCGGTCGGGCTCGGCCACTGCGTGGGAAAATAATCCCAATCCGGCGCCCGCGTGTCACGAAACTGCAAACGGGCGCCAAGATCCCCCGAAGTCTTTGCGCCCTGAGGAGTCTCGCGGCGGTCCGGCCTCTCCCCGGGCGGTCCGAGGACCTCTCGCCCCGGCCCCTTTCGGGGCGGAGGACGGGACCCCTCCGGTGGGCGGAACCGGCACGGCGTGGACGAGGCTCAGCCGAGCACGCCCGCCAGTTCGCGCCGCAGGGCTTCGACGTCGGGCGCGAGGTCGCGGTAGCGTTCCTGGTAGTCGGCGAGGAAGACCTTCTCCGCCTCGCTCCGGTCGACGTAGGGAGCGGCAAGGGCCGACGAGGCCCTCTCTTCGAGCAGGCTCCCCAGGGCAAAGAGCTCGCTCGCCGCCAGGAGGAAGGCATCGCGCGCCGACGCGCTGCCCAGGCCCCGCGCCTGCTCGCGCAGGCTCCGCACGACCTCGGCGCGACCGCCGTAGCTCCAGACCAGGTATCTCTCGAAGAAGGCGAGCAAGGGACGCAGGGCGTCGGGGCGCGCGTCGGCTGCCCGCGCGTAGGCCCGCAGACCCCGCGCGAAGGCCCGGTAGCTGGCCGCGGCCGCCTCGGGCGCCAGGCGGCGCCGGCGCTCTTCGGCGGCCAGCCAAGCCCGGGCCAACGCGTCGTCGAGGTAGGAGAGCAGGACGGGGCGGTCGCCGCGAAAGAGCGGCGCCAGGCACGCAGCGAGCGCTTCCTCGGAAGCCTCGCCCGGCGAGGCGAGGCCACCGAGGGCCTCGGGGTCGAAGGCCAGACCCAGAGGCGAAAGGCTGCGCAGGGAGAGGACGAGGTCCTCCTCCCCTTCGGCGCTCGCGCCGGCTCCGGCCCGCTCCTCGCCCTGCGCGTCCTCGCGCCCCGCCGCCTCCGGCCTCCGCTCGCGGAGGGCTCCCCCGCCCGCCTCGCTCCGGGCAGGGCCCTCGCCGTCGGCCCCGAAACGCCCGACGCCGCCTGCGAGCAAGGCCTCGCCGAGCAGGTGCAGGGCGAGCAGGTCGCCCGTGGCGGGCTCGGGGCCCGTCGCCCCCGCGCACACCTCCGCGCGCAGGGACGGAGGCACGGAGGGCAGCCCGGGAGACGCCTCCATGGCAGCCACCAACAGGCGCAAGGGCCCTGCGGTGAAGCGCAGGTCCAGCCGCTCGGAGACCTTCGGGTCCCAAAGGCGTGCCTCGCGCCGCCGGCCTCCGACCACCACGCGGCGCCGACGCCACCCTCCGCTCCGCAGCAGCCAGCCCAAGGCGCGCCGGCGCACCGCCTCGGCGATCCAGCGCATGCGCTCCGAGCCGCCGGGAGCAGGCACCCTCCGGAGGGGACGGGCGAGCTCGGCCCGCTCGCCCCGCGCCAGCAAGCGCCGAGTGAACTCCGCCGGCCCCACCACGCTCCGTGCCACCTCCCTACTCTACCCGCCGCCCTCGCCCCGGACCGACGCCGCGTTTCGTGCCCTCCGGGCGCGGCTCGAACCCAGCGCCCGTCCCGCCCGGTCCCACCTGCGCGGACTCGACGAGCGCGGCGCCGGAGCGCCCCCGGGCCGTGCGTGGACGCCCTCCCCTTCCCCCGGTAGGTTGAGGCGCGAGCGCTCCGCGCGCCACCCCGTGCTCCATGCCCCAAGTCCTCCTCGCCTCCGACCCCCGAGCGCTGTCCTCCTACCTCGGCGCGGCCTCTCTCCTCGAGCCCCGTCTGGGCCGCGCTCGGTGTCGTCGACTCCGCCTGGCCGCCGAGGCCCCTCCCGCAAACGGGATCGCGCTCTACTTCGGCGAAGGCGAACCCCGCCTCCCGCCCCCGGACTCGGGAGCCCAGGGGGTGCGCCTGCTGGAAGTCGCCCCGGAGGACGAGGGGCGCCTCCTTCCAACGGACCCTTCCGCCGAGCCCCTCGACGTCCGCGCTTGGGGCCCCCCGCGGGAGCTCGCCGGCGCCCTGGAGCCGCAGCCCTGGGAGGAGCCGCCCCGCGGTCGGCTTGCGGTCATCTACCGCTGCGCCTCGACCGAAGCCTTCGCGAGGCTGGTCCGCGAGCACCTCGAGCTCGCGCAAGGCAGCCTGCGGGCCGCGGCAATCGAGAACGGCGAGCGGCTGCTCGCCGTGGAGGATCCGTCGTGGTTCCTCCTCGAACGCTGCCTTGCCGACTCCTCTCCGAGCGCGGGCACACCGGCGACCCGCGTGTATCGCCGCCTCGAAGGACCCGCAGGGCCGCGGCGGGTCTACATGGAGTGGGGCTACGCGCACCCGCTCGAAGGCTGGCTCCGCGAGCCCGCGGAGGAGGACGCCCTGTTGCTCGTCGAGGGCAGCGGCCGCGGCGCGACCCTGCGCTCGGTCGCCTTCGAGGAGATGGGAGCCTTCCTCGACCTCGATCCGGCCCGCTGCGAAGTCCTCGCGCCGCAGCCCCTCGACGCGGTGGAACGAATCGAGGTCCGTCTCCGCCTGGAAGGCCGCGGCAGCCCGCGCGATCCCGAGCTGTGGGTCCTCCCCTCCGACCGGCGCGATCGCCTCGAAGAACTGCTCGCGCGCACTCCGGAAGACGAACTCCGCAACCTCCTCGTCGCCGCCTTCGGGTCGACCAGGACCCCCGGCGAAGGCGCCGCCTTCTACGTCGTGCGCGAGGTGCTGCGGGGCCGCGCGCCGCGTCTGCTCCCGCTTACCGGGCGAGCCTACGCCCCCTGCGAAGGGCTGCCCCAGCTGTATCTTCCCTGCACGCAGCGCGTCGCTCCACCCCTCAGCCCCGACCGTCTCGCGCGAGCTTTCGGGCTCCTGCCCGGGACCCTGACCCTCCTCGACGCGCGAGCCGAGGGCGGGATCCGCGTGACCCGCCTCCCCGAAGAAGCCTTCCGCCCCATGGACTCGGTGGTCGACTTCGTGGTCGCCGAGGAGGCCGAGGCCGTCGAGGACTGGCTCCGCGCCGCCGCCTTCGACGACCTCGGCTCCTTCGTCGAAGAGGACCTCGCGCCGACCCCCCGCCCGCCGCAACGCGCAAAGCGCCCCGCCGAAGCGGCTCCGGGAGCCAAGGCCCCGCGCCCGGCGTCGAAGCAGCGAGCACGTCGCGAGGCCCCCCCCCCG
>RFHU01000412.1 GCA_003695705.1 Planctomycetota bacterium | reverse complement strand
CGGTCGCGGAAGCGGTCAAAGTAGGCAAAATGTGAACCGCGACGTCGAGGTCCAAGGGGGGCCATGCTTCTGAGAATGGGGGGTCCATCCTTCTGAGAATCGACATTCCCGCCGCGGGCGGGTGGCACACACCTGGGTTGGACCTGTGCCTGTTGGGTTCTTCCGCGGGCTTTCCCACAGGTTGGGCTTCCCCGGCTTCCCGCCGCGGGCGGGTGGCGTAAGCCTGGGCTGTTGGGCTTTCCGCCGCGGGCGGGCGGCACAAGCCTGGGTTGTTGGGCTTTCCGCCGCGGGCGGGTGCCACAAGCCTGGGCCCCAAGCCTGTGGCTGGGCCCCAAGCCTGGGGCTGGGCCCCAAGCCTGGGTCGCGCCTCGCGCCACGGCGCGTCTCGCCCCACGGCGCGTCTCGGGCGGGAAAGACTTGCCCGTCGTGCCGCGCTTGCGGCTCAGCGCGCCGGGCGCGAGCGCTCGGACACGGGATTTGCGCGGGGCCCACCCTTCGCGGAGGGCCCGGCATGCCCGTTCCGCGCCGCCTCGTCCCTGGCCAGAGCCACTTCGTCACCCGCCGCACGCGAAACCGGCGAGCGCTCCTCCTTCCTTCCCCGGAGGTGCTCGCCGTCGTGCTCTACTGCGCCGGCCGCGCCCAGTCCTTGTGCCCGGGCCTGAGCCTGCATGCGCTCACCCTCGAGACGACGCACCTTCACGCGGGGGTTACCGACGCAGAAGGGCACTCCTTGCTTCCGGTCTTCTTCCAGTGCTTTCACGGCCTCGTCGCCCGAGCGCTCAACGCCCACTACGGCCTCGGAGAGAACTTCTGGCGCACGGGCTCCTACGACAACACCGAGACCCACACGCGCGAGGACTTCGTCGAGCAACTCCTCTACGCCTGGACGCAGCCCGTCAAGGACGGACTCGTCGACCGCCCCGAGGACTGGCCCGGCGTGCTCTTTCTCCCCGAGGACTTCGGAACCACGCGGCGGATTCCCAAACCCCCCGGCGCCTTCTTTGGCGGTCGGCGCCCCGAAGGCCACGAGCCCACCGATCCCAGGGCCCGCCGGGAACACCGCGCCCGCGAGCGCCAACGCCGAGAACGCAAGCGAGCGGAAGACGCTGCGCGCGACCGCGCCCGCGGTCGCAACCGCAGACGGAGACGCCAACTCGCCCGCGAACGGGAGAGCCGCCGCAAACACTCCGAGCGCGCGGCTCGCCCACCGCGCGATCGCAGCGCCCTGCCCGAGGAGGTCGTCCTCCGGATCGGCCGTCCGCCGGGCTTCGAGGGCTGGCCGATCGAAGAAGTGCGCCGCTACTTCCGCCGCCTCCTCGACGCTCGGGTGCAGCGGCTCCTCCGCGAGCGCAAGGCCAGCGGGAAGAGCGCCATGGGCCTCGAGCGCGCCCTCGCCGGGGACCCCCGCCGCTCCCTCGGCGAACCCCTGCCCCGCTTCGCCCGCAACCCACGCATTGCCTGCAAGAACAGAGAACTTCGCAAGCTCCTCCTCCGCCGCCTGCAGGCTTGGCGCAACGCTTACCGCGACGCCCTCGAGCGCTGGCGGAACCTCGATCGCACCGTCCGCTTCCCCTACGGCTCGTACCTGCTTCCCACGCTCCACGGCGCCAAACTCGCAGCGCCCAGGCCGCCCCCCGCCCTCGCCTGACGGTCCGGTCCGGGCGGCCGTCCCCTTCCCCCACAACCTCCCCGGACACCGCCAGCGCGCTCGGCACCCGCCCGGCGCGCTGCCCGCACGTACGCCCGTCTCGGCGCCCCGGCCTCCCCCGGCGCGCACCGCGACGCGATCCCGCGCACCGAGCCTTGTCGGTGCCCCCCCTCGGTGCCACAAGCCTGGGACGGGACCCCCCCGAAATTGGCGAGGCCGTCGAACGGCGTTCGACGGCCTCGCGCAGCGCCTAGGGGCGCTCGATCAATAGCGGTAGTGGTCGGGCTTGTAGGGGCCCTCGATGGGGACGCCCAGGTAGGCGGCCTGCTCGGGGGTGAGGACGGTGAGCTTGGCACCCAGCTTGTCGAGGTGCAGCCGGGCAACCTTCTCGTCGAGGTGCTTGGGGAGGGTGTAGACCTTGCCGCGCTCGTAGGCTTCGGTGTTGGTCCACAGCTCGATCTGCGCGATCACTTGGTTGCTGAACGAAGTCGACATGACGAAGCTCGGATGCCCGGTCGCGCAGCCCAGGTTCGCCAGGCGCCCCTCGGCAAGGACGATGAGCCGCTTGCCATCGGGCCACACAACGTGGTCGACCTGCGGCTTGATGTTGACCCACTTGAGCTTCGGATCGTTCTTGAGCGAGGCGACGTCGATCTCGGTGTCGAAGTGGCCGATGTTGAGCACGATGGCCAGGTCCTTCATGCGGTCCATGTGCTCGCGGGTGATGACCTTCTCGCAGCCCGTGGTCGTAACGAAGATGTCGCCGACCTCGCAGGCCTCCTCCATGGTGACCACCTGGTAGCCCTCCATGCAGGCCTGCAGAGCGCAAATGGGGTCGATTTCCGTCACGAGAACGCGGGCTCCCTGGCCGCGGAGGGACTGGGCACTGCCCTTGCCCACGTCGCCGTAGCCACAGACCACGGCGGTCTTGCCGGCGATCATGACGTCGGTGGCGCGCTTGATGCCATCGAGAAGCGACTCGCGGCACCCGTAGACATTGTCGAACTTCGACTTGGTCACCGAGTCGTTGATGTTGATGGCCGGGATCTGCAGCTTGCCCGCCTTGGACATCTCCCGCAGGCGATGGACTCCGGCGGTGGTCTCCTCGCTCGCTCCCTTCACTCCCGCAAGGAGTTCCGGATACTTCCGATGCATGACCGTGGTCAGGTCCGCGCCGTCGTCCAAGATCATGTTCGGACGCCAGCCGTCGGGCCCGTGGACCACCTGGTCGATGCACCACCAGAATTCCTCCTCGGTCTCACCCTTCCAGGCGAAGACGGGAATGTTCGCGGCGGCGATGGCGGCCGCGGCCTCGTCCTGGGTGCTGAACACGTTGCAGGACGACCAGCGGACCTCGGCACCGAGGTGCACGAGGGTCTCGATGAGCACGGCGGTCTGCACGGTCATGTGGAGGCAGCCGGCAATGCGCGCGCCCTTGAGCGGCTGCTGCGGCCCGTATTCCTCTCGCAAGGCCATGAGGCCAGGCATCTCGCTCTCGGCGATGGTGATCTCCTTGCGGCCCCACTCCGCGAGATCGATGTCCTTGACCTTGTAGTCCGTAAACGTGGCGAGCTTGGTCATGCGCTGAGCGAACTCCTTGGAGCGGACGAGTCTCCGCCCCCCCTTCTTCGGTGTTGTGCGTGTTGAATGGGCGAACAGATCCCAGGGACGCGGCGCGAGTTCGCCCTGGGCCGAGAACTTCGCCCGCCCTCAGCCGGCGGACTGGCTCGCCAGTGCGGCCTGCTTGAGGGAATCGGCCTTGTCGGTGCGCTCCCAGAGGAATTCGGGGAGTTCCCGACCGAAGTGACCGTACGCCGCCGTCCGCCGGTAGATCGGGCGCCGCAGGTCGAGGCTCTCGATGATCCCCTTGGGCGTCAGGTCGAAGTGCTGGCGGACGAGCTGAGCCAACTGCGCCGAGCTGAGGCTGCTGGTGCCCTTGGTGTCGACGTAGACCGAGACGGGCTCCGCAACGCCAATGGCGTAGGCGAGCTGAACCTCGGCTTCCTCCGCAAGGCCGGCGGCGACGAGGTTCTTTGCGATGTAGCGCGCCATGTAGGAGGCGCTCCGATCCACCTTGGTCGGATCCTTGCCCGAGAACGCGCCGCCGCCGTGGCGCCCTCGCCCTCCGTAGGTGTCGACGATGATCTTGCGACCCGTAAGGCCGCAGTCGCCCTTCGGACCACCGATCACGAACCGGCCGGTGGGGTTGATGTGGTAGATGGTCTCCGCGTCGAGGAGCTCCTCGGGGAGGACCGGGCGAATCGCCTTATCGATCAGCTCCCGCTTGAGTTCCTCGTAGCGGACGCTCTCAGCGTGCTGGTTGGAGAGCACGACGGTGTGGATCCGCCGCGGGGTGCGGCCCTCGTACTCCACCGTCACCTGGCACTTGCCGTCGGGACGCAGCCAGGGGAGGGTGCCGGTGGCGCGCAAGTCGTTCACCTTCTCCATCAGGCGGTGGGAGAGGTGGATCGCCAGGGGCATGAGCTCCTTGGTCTCGTTGCAGGCGAAGCCGAACATGAGGCCTTGGTCGCCGGCTCCCTGCTCCTTGTGCAGGCCGTCGCCCTCGGTCACCCCCTGCGCGATGTCCGGCGACTGCCGGTCGAGGGCGACGAGCACCGCCACCTCGTCCGCCGAGAAGCCGAGGGAGGGGTCGGTGTAGCCGATCTCGCGAATGGTGTCGCGGGCAATGGTCTGGTAATCGACCTTGGCCTGCGTCGTGATCTCGCCGCTGATAAGGACCAGGCCCGTGTTGACGGTGGTCTCGCAGGCAACTCGAGCCGTGGGGTCTTCGCGAAGGATCGCATCGAGGATCGCGTCGCTGATCTGGTCGCTCACCTTGTCGGGGTGGCCTGCGGCTACGGACTCCGAGGTGAAGAGGTAACGGTCCGACATGGAAGGCTCCGTTGCAGGGAAGAACGAACCCGCTGGAGCGTGCCGGTCCCGGCACGGCAGCAGGGAGCGTGAGTTTGCCAGGCGCTCAGGCTAAGTCAAGCACCAACTTGGGGATCTGCGGGGCCTGCGGCGAGGGCTCCGTCGGCCGACGACGGCTCCGGCAAACGCTCCCCGCGCGCAGCAAGGAAATCCTTGATGATGCGCACCGTTCGGGCCGTGGCGCCTCGGGCCGCGAGGAGTGCGCCGCGCCCCCGCCGGCCCAGGGCCGCAGCCTCGTCGGGAGAAGCGAGGAGCTCGCCAAGGGCGCGGGCCAACTCGCTTCCGTCCGACACCTGCCGCGCGCCCCGGGCCGCAAGGAGCCGCTCCACCGGCTCGCGAAAGTTCTGCACGTGCGGACCGAACAGGGTGGGCTTCCCGTGCATGACAGGCTCGAGCATGTTCTGGCCGCCGTGGGGGATCAAACTCCCGCCGACGAAGACCAGGTCGGCCGCGGCGTAGAGGCGGCCCAGTTCCCCGACGGTGTCGACCAGGAGCACAGTTCCTTGCGGAAGCCGACCGTCTCCGTCCAGCGCCCGCTGATCGGTGCGGCGCACGACCCGCTCCCCTGCCCGCTCCAGGGCGCCCGCGACCTCGTCCGCGCGCTCGGTGTGCCGAGGGACGAGCACCAAGCGCAGGCGAGGGTGCTCGGCCCTCAGCTGGCGGTAGGCCGCGTGGAGGAGGCGCTCCTCCCCAGGGTGCGTGGACCCGCCCATGAGGACCGTCTCCCCCGCATCGAGGCCCAGTTCCTCGCGGACGGCCCCCGGCGCCACCTCCTCGGGCTCCAGCTCGTCGTACTTCACCGAGCCGGTGACGTGAATGCTCTGCGCAGGGATCCCCAAGCGGCGAAAGCGCTCCGCGTAGCGTTCGGTCTGCACGCAGAAGGTTCCGATCTTGCCGATCGGGTCGAACAACCACCCGCGCACCAGGCGGTATCCCCGGTAGCTCTTCTCGGTAATCCGCCCGTTCACAAGGACCACGGGAACGCGGCGCCGCTGCGCCTCTTGGAGAAAGTTGGGCCAGATCTCCAGCTCGACGAGAATGACCAAGGAGGGACGGATCGCCTCGAACACCCGCCGCACCGACCAGGAGAAGTCGATGGGGAAGTAGAACACCCGCCGGCCGCCGTAGAGGCGCCGCGCCACCTCCTGCCCGGTCCCCGTGGTCGTCGAGAGCACGACTTCGTAGCCGGGCAATTCGCGCTCGAGTTCGGAAACCAGGCTGGCGGCCGAGCGGATCTCTCCGACGGAGACCCCGTGGATCCAAACGCAGGGGCGCCTCGAGCGCCTTCGCTTGCAACGCCCGAGGCGCTCGG
>RFHU01000411.1 GCA_003695705.1 Planctomycetota bacterium | reverse complement strand
GGTGCGGGCGGGGGGGCGTCGGGGTTCCAGCCGGCGCGGCGGAGGCCGTACCAGGCGAGGCGTCGCACGCGGTCGGCCACGGGTTCGCGCTCGCCGCGTTCGCCGATCCAGCATTCGAGGACGTAGCGGCCGGGGGCCCGGAGGTGGGCGCGGGGGCGAGGGGAACGGAGGACGCCCTCGGCCATGGCGGCCTGGGATTCGAGGAGACGCGCCGCGGCGTTGGGCGGAGCCTCGCGGAGGACCTCCACCTCGACTTCGAGGCGGCGGCGGGGGTCGGGGCGGTGGTAATTGACGACGGTGGCCTGGGAGACGGTCCAGTTGGGGAGGGTGATCAAGTCGCCGTCGTCCGAGCGAAGGGTGGTCGTCCGCCAGTCGATGGCGACCACCGTCCCCTCGGCCTCGCCCACGCGCACGGCGTCGCCTACGCGGAACATGTCCTGGAAGTAGAGGACCAGGCCGGCGAAGAGGCTCCAGAGCACGCTCTGCAGGGCAATGCCCAGCACGACCGCCAGGGCCGCGCCCCAAAACACCAGGTCGCCGAGGGCGATCCCGTAGAAGCGGTTGAGGGCCACCACGAGCACCGCCGCGTAGACGACGCCGTTGACGATGGCCCGGAACACGCCCGGCAGAGGCGCCCCCTTGGTGCGCTGGTAATGCAGCCC
This sequence comes from Planctomycetota bacterium, assembly GCA_003695705.1. Taxonomy (GTDB): domain Bacteria; phylum Planctomycetota; class J058; order J058; family J058; genus J058. The sequence continues at coordinate 2,845 of RFHU01000411.1, read as the reverse complement.
CAAAACGAGCACGTTGACCGCGCGCACGGCGAACCAGACCAGCGCCGCCCAGAGGAGCCCCCAGGCGTAGAACTCGACCCACTCGGCCACCGGGCCGCGGCGGACCACGAAGCGCGCCCAAAGGACGACCAGAGCGAGGACGAAGACCGTCTTGCTCGGCGCCGCCAAGGGCGCCACCGCCTCGGCCCACGCCTCCAGGCGCGAACGGAGGAGGCGCCCCGCGGCCCGGAGCGCGAACCGCGCCCCCAGGAAGAGCGCCAGGCTCGCCAGGAGCGCCGCCGCGAGTTCGAGGAGCGAGAGGCCCGAACTCACCGAGGCCCCTCCGCGCACGCGCCGTCGCTCTCCGTCCGGCGTCGGCCCGCACCACCGAGCGCCGCCTGGGCCCCGCGCGGGCTCCGGCGCCCGCGCCCGAAGGCGGCGGGCGGCTCGTCCGCGCTGCGCCTCCCCCCGCGCGAAGCCAGGGCCTTCGCTCCGCGAAGTCCCTCGCGCGCAGCCGAGCCCTTCGCCTCGCGCAGTCCCTCGCGCGCAAGCGGCCCTTCCGGGCGCGGGCGCGCCGCGGGACGAAGGAGCGAACGCGATCCTTCTGCGGAGCGCGCGCAGGCGGGGCGGAGGGGACGAAGTTCGGTCGCGCGCTCAGTAATGGGGCACCTCCCAGGCGGCGAGGGAACCATCGGGCAAGGCCTCGACCCAGTAGAAGCCGTGCCCCTCGGAGGTGGCGTCGGAGACGTCGGCGCAGTGGAAGACGGCGAGGGGTCGGTGCAGGACCAGGCGAGGGAGGATCGTCGCCGCCCGCTCCGGCGCGCCGAGGCGTTTCAGGCGGCGGGCGGCCTCCTCGCCGAGAATGCTCTCGCCGGCGGGGATCCGCGCGCGACAGAAACGGTTGTCGTGGGCCTTGAACAGGGCCTCCACCTCCCCCTCGACCAGCGCGGCGAGGACCTCTGCGGGCGGGACGAGCCCGCCGCCGGCCGGCCGCAAGGGGCCGCGCTCCAGATCGCCCGCGTAGTAGGAGGCCGTGTGCCACTCGTGCTGGTAGCGCGTCCAGCCGGGGAAGCCGCGCGTGTCGGGAGGGGTGATCCGGTAGTCGAACCAGTCCCAGGTGCGCACGGGGCCGTCGGGGTGCTTGAGCGGGGTGTAGAAGCCGAGGTGCGCCTCGTCGAAGCGCTCCCCCGCAGGCGGGACTCGGTACGCGAAGGGCGCGCGCCGCTCGGGGTCCGCAGTCAGCGGCACGTGGCGAGCGAGGGACCAGGCGTCCTCGAGGCGCCCCGGCCCCGGGCGCAGGGTGGGGTAGGCGCCGCGGGGGTCGTGGTGGGCGAAGGCCAGCGGGCGCAGGGTTCCCCGGTCGGCGAGGGCGCGCCGCAGCCAGGCGAGCTGTGGGCGGCGCAGGCCGCCGCCCCAGTTGAGGACGTTGAGCTTGGCCGAGAAGGCCTCGAGGTAGGACGAACGAGGCCCTCGACGACCGGTGCGGTAGAGGGGCGGCAGGTCGAAGCTGTTCAAGAAGAGGAGGCGGTAGGGCGGGCGGTCGACGCGAAAGTAGCGCGGACCGAAGGCGCTCTCGAAGAGGAGGAGGCCGTCGGCGTAGGTGCCCCCCGAGGCCCCCTCGAAGCGGTAGCCGTCGTGGTTGCCGGGGATCAAGTAGAGCGGCAGACGCGTCGCCGCGAGCGCCAGCCAGACCTGCAGGTATTCCTTGGGGTAGTCGCTCGGCCCCCCGTAGAGCTTCTGGGCGAGCGTCTCCGCGCTGCTGAGGTTGCAGTCGACCAAGTCGCCCACGACCGCCACGAACTCCACCCGCTCGCTCGCGGGGGCGTGCAGGGCGTGATCGCCGAGGAGGCTCACCCAGCGCAGGCAGGGCGCGAGCACGTCCTCGCGCGTTCCCCACTGCAGGTCGCCGGCGACGAAGAAGCGCAACGGGCCCGCGGTCCGCGCCGGCCGGTAGACCGCGCCGAACTGCACGTCGCGCAGCGCGCCCCCCTCGTCGCGCAGGACCAGGGCGTAGAGCCCGGGGGACAGCTCGGGCGGCGGCCGCAGGCGCAGGCGCGTCACGGCGCCGACGGATTCGCTGCGGACGAGGGCGCACGGCCAGGCTCGCGCGCGGCCGGCGCGGAGGAGGCGCTCCAGGCGGCGGCGCACCCGGCGCACCCGTTCGCGCACTTCGGCCATGCTCTCGTGCCGCGCCCAGCCGATCACCTCCCGCAGGCGCGCGGCGTAGGCGGAGTCCTCGTCCAAGCGCGCAAGGAGGCGCAGGTCCTCGGGGTCGGGCAGGCCCTGGGGGTCGCGCGGCGCGCCTCGCTGCGCCGCCACGCGCCGGCGCGCCAGGGCCTCGGCCCCGCCGGGCAGGGGCGGCAACGCGTAGAAGGACTCGTCGAGGGGGTCGAGGTCGGCGCGCGGAACGAGGACGAAGGACTCGGTGGCGCGCAGCGGCCGGTCGAGCACCGCGACGAAGCCTTCGCCTGCGAGCCGCGCCGGGCACCCCAGGGTGGGGAGCAGGATCGTGCGCACCGTGCGGGGCGGGACCACCGCCTGGTCGTCGAGGCGGGCGCGAAGGAAGTAGGAAGGATCCACCGCGGGGACGACCTCGGGCGGGGGACCCGCGGGCGCGGACGGAGGCGCGAGGCCCCAGGGCAAGACCCCCTCCGCCGCCAAGGTCGCCGCCGCGACCAGCGCAAGCTGCGCGCCGAGGACGAAGGCAGCGCGGCGGCGCGAGGGCGCCGCGGACGCCTGGGGAGCCCCCTCGCCCGGAGAGGCGGTCACGCTCTCCCCTCCCGCGCAGAATCCGTGGCGGCCTCCCCGCCGGCGGCCTCCCCGCCGGCGGCCTCCCCGCCGGCGGCCTCCCCGCACGCGCCTACGC
>RFHU01000037.1 GCA_003695705.1 Planctomycetota bacterium | reverse complement strand
AGACCGCCAAGAAGAAGGCCGCCAAGAAGAAGGCCGCCAAGAAGAAGGCCGCCAAGAAGAAGGCCGCCAAGAAGAAGGCCGGTCGACGCCGCTGAACGGGAGGGTCTGAGGTGCGCCGAGCGCGTGCGCAGCCGACGCATCCTGGAGGACGTTCCCGCGCCGCCGGGGTCCTTCTTCCCCGCTGCGTCTCCCGGCTTGCCGGAACCCCCGCCGACCGCGCGAAGCCCGGGCCCTCCGAAGGGGACAGGCCAGGCTCGGTCGCACCGAACCCGGCGGCGTGCTTCCGGACTCCCCGCCGCCTCCGCGCCCCCGCGCGCCCTCCCGGCCGTGGCGCCTCCGCGCCGCGCGCCGGGCTCTGCGCCCCGCGCACCCCTTCTCCTCCCCCTCGCGGCGCACGAGGGAACTAGCTCCGATGGCCCCGCCGAACGGCCCGACCGACTTCCGCGTCGAACGCGTCGACTACGAGGACGGCCGCGCCGTCCTCGTCTTCGCCGGCGCCCTCCGCTTTGCGGAGGCCTCGCTGGTGTGGGCCGACGTGCGCGAGCTCCTCCTCGATGCCCCGCCGACGGTGCGCTTCGACCTCTCCGACGTGGAGCGAATCGACGGGGGCTGCATGGCCCTCTTGGTCCAGCTCCGGTGCGAGCTGGAGTCCGCGGGCGTCGACGCCGCCTTCGAAGGGGCACGCGGCCAGGCGGCCGAGCTCTACGAACTCTACGGCGGGACCGGGCGGCCCTGCCTGCGGGCGCCGCCTCGCCGTCCAGGGCTCCTCGATCAAGTCGGCCGGGTGACCCTGGCCCTCGCGGGCGAACTCCGCGCCGCCCTCGACTTCGTTGGCGCCCTCTGCCTCTCCCTCGTCCGCGCCCTGCGCGCACCCGGCAGCGTCCGCTGGCGCGACCTCGCGCCCCTCATGGAGCGCGCGGGCGCCGACGGCCTCGTCATCGTCGTGCTGATCAACTTCTTGGTGGGCTTCATCATGGGCTTCCAGGGGGCCGACCAGCTTCAGCGCTTCGGGGCGAACGTCTTCGTGGCGGATCTGGTCGGCCTCTCGGTGACGCGCGAACTCGGCCCGCTGATGACGGCCATCATCGTATGCGGCCGCTCCGGCGCCTCCTTCGCGGCCGAGTTGGGGACGATGAAGGTCAGCGAGGAAGTCGACGCCTTGCACAGCATGGGCTTCGACCCGATCCGCTTCCTCGTCTTCCCCCGGGTGCTCGCCCTCTGCCTCGCCCTCCCCCTCCTCACGCTCATCGCCGACGCGGTCGGCGTCGTCGGCGGCCTCCTGGTGGGCATCACCGAGTTGCAACTCACGGTGGTCGCCTACACCAACGAGACCCTCAAGGCCCTCGACCTACTCGACGTCTTCTCGGGCGTGGTCAAGAGTGTGGTCTTCGCGGCGGCCATTGGGCTCATCGCCTGCCAGCAGGGCTTGGCGGCCGAGGGCGGCGCCGTGGGCGTCGGGCAGCGGACCACCTCGTCGGTCGTCAGCATCCTGTTCGCCCTCATCCTCATCGACGCGGGGTTCACGGTGGCCTTCTATGCCCTCGGCGTCTGATCCGCTCATTCGCGTCGAAGGGCTCACCATGGGCTGGGGCCCCGACGCGATCCTGCAGGAAGACGCGAACTTCGAAGTGCGCAGGGGAGACGTCTTCGCCATCCTCGGCGGCTCCGGCTGCGGAAAGAGCACGCTCTTGCGCCACCTGATCGGCCTCGAGCGCCCGCTCGCCGGGCGGGTGGACATCGCCGGCCTCGGCGCCCCCGAGCGCCGCGTCGGCCCTCCGGCCTTCGGGGTCATGTTCCAGGGAGGCGCGCTCTTCGGCTCCATGACCTTGCTGCAGAACGTGGCCCTCCCCCTCGAAGCCTGGACCGATCTCGAGCCCGAGGCGGTGGAGGCGGTCGCGCGCGCGCGGCTCCGCCTCGTGGGACTCGACGGCTACGAGCACCACCTCCCCGCCGAGATCTCCGGCGGCATGAAGAAGCGGGCGGCCATCGCGCGAGCCATGGCCCTCGAACCCGAACTCCTCTTCCTCGACGAGCCCTCCGCGGGACTCGACCCCGTGAGCGCGGTCGAGCTCGACGAGCTCATCTTGACCCTCCGCCGCGGACTGGGCCTGACCGTGGTCCTGGTCACCCACGAGCTGGAGAGCATCGACAAGATCGTGAGCCGCTGCATCTTCCTCGACAAGGAAAGCAAACGGATCATCGCCGAGGGCGACCCGCGCGAACTGCGGGAGCGCAGCGACGATCCACGTGTGCGAAACTTCTTCCATCGCCGGTCGGCGAGGCGGAGCGAGTAGTGGACTCCGAGACCAACCGCTGGAAGCTGGGTCTGTTCGTCGTCCTCGGTCACCTGGTGGCCTTCGTGGCCTTGGTCGCCCTGGGGGCGAGCCGCTTCGACACCCCCTACGTACCCTTCGTCACCTACTTCGACGAATCGGTGCAAGGCCTCGAGGTTGGGTCGCCCGTGAAATTTCGCGGCGTGCAGGTGGGCACGGTCTCCCGCATCGCCGTCGCGCCCGACCGGCGCCGCGTCGAAGTCGAGTGCGCGGTGGACGTCTCGGTCCTCGAGCGCCTCGGGCTCCGCTCCCCCGAGGGCGAGCCCGATCCCGACGCCCCCTTCGTTCCCGAGGACCTGCGGGTCCAGCTGGTCTCGGCGGGCATCACGGGGGTCAAGTTCCTGCAGGCCGACTTCTTCGACCCGGCCCAGTACCCGCCTCCCGAGCTGCCCTTCATACCTCCCCCCAACTACGTCCCTTCGGTGGCCTCCACCCTCAAGAGCCTCGAGGAGTCGGTGCTCGTGGTGCTCGCGCGCCTTCCCGAAACCATCGAACGGGTGGACGCGGTCTTGGACCGCGGGCGAGCCCTCCTCGACGACGCGGAGGTGCGCGCCCTCAGCCAGCGAGCGCGCTCGGCCCTCGAGCGCGGCGAGGGCGCCGCCCGAGCGGCCGAGGAAGCCCTCACCGAACTGCGCGCGGTCGTGCGCGAAGCCGACGTCCCGGGGCTCTCCCGCGCGGCCCGCAGCAGCGCCGACCGCCTCGAGGCCCTCCTCGCGCGCACGGATCGCCTCTTGGAGCGCGTGGAGAAGGAAGGCGGGCTGCTCTCGGACCTCGAAGCCGCGGGGGCCGGCCTTCGCTCCCTGGACGGCGCCGTGGCCTCCGTCCACAGCACGTCCGAGGCCGTCGGCGACGCGGCGCGCGACGCCCGCGGCCTGGGTCCGCGGCTCGAGGCGACCCTGGCCGCGGTGGAAGAGGCCGCCGACGCCCTGCGGCGGCTCGCGACCACCCTGGAGCGCGACGCGGACATGCTCATCAAGGGCCGAGCGCGGAGGAAGGAATGAACGAGGCCGTTCGCCCCGGACCGCGCTCCCCGCTGGCGCGGCCCCCTCGCGTCCTGCGCGACGCTCCCCTCGAACCGACCGCGACCGGTCGCGCGCTCCGAGGCCGAGGCCCGCTCGGCCTGGCGCCCGTCGCGCTCGCGGCCCTGGGACTGCTCCCCTCGGGCTGCGCGGCGGTGTTCAAGGCCGAGCCCTTGGTGCCGCGCCTCTACGAGCCCCGCGCAAGCGAAGCTCCCGCACCGGCCCCTCCTCGGACGCCCGGCCTCTCCCTCCGCTTGCGAACCGTCGAAGGAGCCGATCACCTGCGCGAGCAACAGGCCTACCGCGTGGGCCCGAACGAGTTGCGGCTCTACGAGGTCGTCCTCTGGACCGAGAAGCCCGCCGAATACCTGCGGCGCGCGCTTGCGCAGGAGCTCTTCGAGCGCCGCGGGCTGCGCCGGGTCCGCGGCGCGCGCGCGGCCACCCTCGAGGCCGAGCTCGTCGCCTTCGAGGAAGTGCGCTCCCCGGAGCCCGGCGTCCGCCTCGAAGCGGTCTTCGTCCTCTGGAGCGACGAAGAGGCGCTCTGGGAAGCCACCCTGCGCGTGGAGCGCGGCCTGCCCGAGGGGGAGGACCGCCACGCGCGGGTGGCCGAAGCCCTTGGCGCCGCCCTGCGAGAGGTCGCGGCCCAAGCCGCGGAGGCGGTCCAGGCGGCCCTGCGCCGTCGAGGGAGCTGACCCGCCCGCCCCCAACGCCCGGACGGAGCGCAAGGGGCCCCGCAGCCTCCGGGCCGAAGGCACCGCCCGCCGCCGGCGAGGCACTCCGCCCCGAGCCCGCGAAGCCGCGCAGGGCGGCGCTGCTCAGCGACCGCGCCGCACGGCGCCGGCGAGGCCCCGTGCGCCGCGCGGCGGATCCGCGAAGGTCCTGTCCGCCGAGCCCAGCGCGGCCTCGGCCTCGCCCTCGCCCTCGGCCTCGCCCTCGCCCTTGGGCGGGGCGGCGGAGGCGGGGCGCGGACTGCGGCGCAGGCTCCGACCGAGGCGCACGCCGGCGAGGTCGGCGCGGTATTTGTCCCGGTAGACGATGCTGTATTCGCCGAAGGAGCCCAAGCCGCTGGCCAGCGCGCCCACCGGGCGCGCGACCTGGCCGAGGAACTTGCCGAGAAGGGTGTCTCGTCCGTAGTAGCCGTAGGTCTGGCGCTGCAGGTCGCGGATGACGCTCTGGGTGTCCTTCATGCGCGCGTGGAGGCGCGGCGCGAGGCCGGCCACGCCTCCCACCAGGCCGGCCGCCGCCGACCCGAAGAGGTGGTAGTACTTGCCAGCGAAGTCCTCGCGGGCGCCGATGGGCCGCAGCAGGCGGGAGAGGAAGGCCTCCCCCATGCGGTTCGCGTCGCGCACCCGATAGGGCCGCCCGCGCAGGAAGGAGGCGAAGAAGCGCTCGCCCACGCGGGCGCGCACCTCGTCGGCGCTGGCCTCGCCCACCTGGTAGGCACGGCCGGTTTTCTTCAAGGCGTCGTGGACGGCAAGGAGGGCCTGCAGGCGGCGCCCGCCCGAGAGTTCGAGGCCCAAGCGGTAGAGGTCGGCGGGCCCCAGCCGACGGCGTAGGCGACCGCGCAGTCGCCGCGCCCGGCGGAGCAACTCGCCGTCGAGGCCCGTGCGGTACGGCGACTCGTCCATGGCGTAGGGTTGCAGGTGCTCGCGCAAGAGCCGCCAGGAGGAGACGCCCTCGGTGCCGTCGACGACCGGCCGTCCCGCGCGGGCCGCGTAGCGAAGCTCGACGGCGAGGAACGCGGCTTCGAGTCCGTCGAGGTCCACCCCGCGGGGCCCCGCCCAAGCGGCGCCCGCCAGCGAGCAACCCAAGAGCAACACCCAAACGCCCGAACGCACCTGCACAGCCTTCCTTCCGCTCCGCGGGCTACGCAAGCGTCGGACCGGCTTGAACGGACCGCGACCGCCGGACTTATGCACTTTCCGGCGGGAAGCACGCGCCGCGTCCCCCCGAAGCGTCCCCTTGCGACCCGCCCTTCGTCGCCCGAGGGATACACCGCAGGCGACGCCGAAGGCTCTCGACCGCTGCCGAGGTTCGCCGGCGGGCCGCCCCGGAAAGGCCACCGCCCGCCGCCCCGACCCCTGCCCGCCCGAAGCACCGGGTCGGTCGCGGCGAGCACCTACCTCGCCAGGACCCAGAGGAGGGCGAACCCGAGGAGGGCGAGCCCGAGCAAGGCGAGCGCGACGGCGGCCGCCGTGCCCCAGCCCGCTGCCCGGCGCGGCTCGGTCCACTCGGCGAGGGTCAAGAACCCCCGATCCAGGAGCACCTCACCCGGACTCAGGCCCCGTCCGCGCGCCTCGACGCGCACTTGTTCGGCCTCCTGCGCGCTCAGGCGCCCGGAGCGGAGCAGGCGCTGGAGCTTGTCCTCGTGGCGGGAGGCGGGCGGCGGAGCCTCGGGGGCCCGGACCTCGGGGGCGGGGT
>RFHU01000410.1 GCA_003695705.1 Planctomycetota bacterium | reverse complement strand
TGCAGTACCTGCCGCGCCTGGGCGAGTCCGAGCAGCTTCGGCTCCTCCGGCGGCGCTTCATCCTCATGGCGCATGGAGGAGGCCGCTGGGAAGATCCCGAGCAGGATTGGAGGATGGCGCGCATCCTCGGAGCGAAGGGCATTCCCAACCGCGTGGACCCTTGGGGTCCCGAATACGACCACGACTGGCCCACCTGGCGCGCGCTCCTGCCCGCCTACCTGCGAGAAGTCGACTGAGGAGGGCGACGTGAGCCAACGCAAGACCATCGGCCTCCTCGTGGGGGACGAACTCGACTGGCCGGATGTGCTCGAGGCCCTCGCCGAACGGCTGGGGCCGACCGTGCGCTACGGGGGGCGGACCTTCGAAGTCGGCATTCGAAGGATGCGCATCGATCCCTTCTCTCTGCGAGACCGCAGCCGCTGCGACGTGATCATCGACCGCCTGGCCTACTGGCATTACGCCCCCCGCGAATGGCTCAAGAAGGTGGCGCTGACCGACGACACCTACTTGCTCAACAACCCCTTCACCTTCCAGAGCATGGAGAAGCACTCCGCGTACTGCGCGATGATCCGGCTGGGACTCCACGTGCCCGAGACGTGGCTGATTCCGCAGAAGCAAGGCCCCGAGGCCTACCGCGAGAAGTACCGCCGCACGGCGGCGCGCTACCACGACCTCTTCGACCTCCGCGCCATCGGACGCAAGATCGGCTACCCCTTGTTCATGAAGCCCTTCGACGGCGGCGGCTGGCGCGACGTCACCCGCATCGACGACGAAGACGCGCTCTTGCGCGCCTACGACGCATCGGGCCAGACCTTGATGCACCTTCAGCAGGGCATCGTCGACTACGACGTGTTCTGTCGCTCCCTGGCCATCGGCCCTCAGGTCATCAATCTGCGCTTCGCGCCGGAGAAGCCCCAGCACGCGCGCTACCCCATCGACCACGGCTTCCTCACGCCCGAGGAAGGGCGGGAGGTGCGCACCATCACCAAGCTCATCAACGCCTTCTTCCGCTGGGACTTCAATTCCTGCGAGACCATCCACAAGGGCGGAGTCGTGCATCCCATCGACTTCGCCAACGCCTGCCCGGACATCGCCGTCCACAGCCTGCACTACTACTTCCCCTGGGCCATCAAGTCCCTCTACGCCTGGTCCGTGTTCTGCGCCGTGTCCGAGCGCCCCATGCACGTCGCCCTCGACCCGGCCCCCTACTTCGAAGTCGCCGACTCCGAGCGAAGCTACGCGGAGAAGCTCGCGGCCTACGAGGAACTGGCCGACCGGCACTTCCAGAAGGAGGAGTTCGAGGCCTTTCGGCGGGAGGCCCTCGCCGACCTCGACCTCGCCATGTGGGAGCTGGTTCGGAGCGACGCCTTCGCCGACATCCTGCGGCGGACCATCGACGACGTCTTCCCTGCGCACGAGCGCAGGGCCTTCTTCGCCCACTTTCGGGGTCTCCTGATGCACTGGGTCCAAGCCAACGACCCGCGGCCGGCCGCAGACTCCGCCGCCGAGGACCCCGCCGCCGAGGCCGTTCCGGGCGGCGAAGGGCCCTAGCGGATCCCGCAGGGAACGAGGGACGCGCGTTCGGAGGCCCGTCGCGCTCCGCTCGCGCCGCCCGCCCCTTGCGCGGCCGCCGTCTGCCGGCCTCCGGGGCCGGGAGACCCGGAGAGCTCCCGGTCACGCCCACGGGAACGGACGGGAACGGTGTGCGCACTTGGACTCCGCGCGAGGCGGATCGGGGCGATTCGCGTTTGGCCTGCAGGAGTTAGGCCTTGGGACGCCCTTTGCTCGTTCGCCGTTCATGAACCGAGCGGCGTCGTTCTCCCTTCTCTTCCCCCTTGCCGGGGGTCTTCTGGCACTGGGTTGCGGATCCTCTTCCGGCGGCGGGGGGTCGACGGCCGGCGCGGCCACCGCCCCGGTGCGCAGTGGCAGCGCGACGGGGACGGCCGGTACGGCGAGCGGAGGGAGCGCAAGCGGGGGAAGCGGAACCGCGGGCGGCGGGACGACGCCGGGCGGGCTCGCCGCCGTGCCTCCGACGGCGGAAGCGCGCTACTACGAACCGCACGTGCGGAGCACCCTCTACACCTACTGCACCCGCTGCCACTCGGACACCTCGAACGCGGCCAGCGCGGCGTACCTGCTGAACGGCTTCCCGGTCGACGACACGAGCTTCCAGAACACCCTGGCGCGGATCGACGTGCAGGATCCCGAGAACTCCCTGCTCCTCCTCAAGGCCACGGGCTTGGTGGCGCACGGCGGTGGTGCGGTCTTGCGCGTCGACGAGGTCGCCACCGAGTGGCTCCTCAACTGGGTGCGGCAGGGGGCCGTGCGAGACCAGTACGCAAACGCTCCTTCGACCTTCGCCCGGAACGTCCGCCCCTTCGTGACCGCGCAGTGCTCTGGTTGCCACAGCGGCGGCACCGGCGGGTTCCGCGCGGGCGGGACCCTGGATCAGGACTACCAGTCCATGCTGAGCCACACCGACCCCGGCAACCCCACGGGTTCCAGCGTGCTGACCAAGTGCGACGGCAGCCGCGGCCACGCGGGCGGCGCCCCTTGGCGCCCGCCGAGCGCCGAGCGCGATGCCATTTTGAAGTGGATCGCCGACGGCCGGCGCTTTACCCAGTAGCCCGCGCATCCCCTCCCTCAAGGCGGCGGGCTCCGCAGCCGAAGGATGGCGGAGGGGGACCCATGACCCTGCACGAACTCACCGCGCGCGTCGCCTACCGCCTCTACGTCCTCCGAGGCCGCAGCCCCGGCAGGCAGTGGGAGGACTGGCTCAGCGCAGAGGCCATCGTCTCCTGGTGCCTCGCCTACGCCGGCGTGGGCGGACCCGATCCGAGGCAGACCGAGGCCGCGTGCGCCGCTCGCCCGAGCGCTGCCTCGCCGGAGGAGTCCACGGGCGAGTCGCCGGAGGAGCAGGCGCTCGCGGCCTTGCGCGCCGCGGTGGCCGCGCGCGGGCGTCGCGAGGTTTCGCGGCGCCTGGGCTACAAGTCGACCAGCACGGTGGGTCGTTGCCTGCGCGGGCAGCGCCGCATCGATCCGGAACTCGCGGCCCGGATCCTGGCGGCCCTTGGAGCCCGGTCGGAGGGAGGAAGCGAAGAGGGTCAGCGCCAGGCCGCTTGACGGCAGGCCTGGCGTGGGGGGCCCGCCTGGGGCAAGCTGCCCGCTCCGCGGAGGGCCTCATGAAACACGTCGTCTTCCTCGCCCCCTACTTCGGCGCCAACATCCGTGAGTGCCTGAGGGGACTCCTCGAGTTGGAGGAGGTCCGTGTGGGGGTCATCACCCAAGAGTCCGCCGACCGGGTTCCCTCCGCCTTTCGATCCCGGCTCGACGGCCACTACCAAGTGCGCGATGCCATCGACCCCGCGCAACTCGCCAGGGCCGTCCGCGCCTTCTGGAAGGAGTGGGGACGGGTCGACCGCCTGCTCGGCTACATGGAAGAGATGCAACTCCCCTTGGCGCGTGTTCGCGAGGCCCTGGGAATTCCCGGCATGTCCCACGAGGTGGCGCTGAATTTTCGCGATAAGCATCGCATGAAGGGCCTGCTCGCGCGGGCCGGCCTGCCGGTTGCCCGCCAGGCGCGCATCGCCGGGCCCGACGACGCACGCCGCTTTGCGGAGGCTGCGGGCTACCCGCTGGTCCTCAAGCCCCTCGCCGGGGTGGGGACCCGCCACACCTTCCGGGTGGACGGGGACGAGGAACTCCTCGCGGCCCTCAACCGGCTGCTTCCCTCGGCCCGGCATCCCGCGCAGGCCGAGGAGTTCGTGAGCGGATCCGAGCACACCTTCGAGACGGTGTGCGTCCGCGGCGAGCCGGTGTGGGACAGTTCGACCTTCTACCTGCCGGGGCCTCTCGAAGTGGTCGAGAACCCGTGGATGCAGTACTGCGTCCTCCTCCCGCGCGAGCGGCGCCTCGCCCACGTCGAGCGTTTCGCCCCCCTCAACCACGCGGCCCTGCGCGTTCTGGGCCTGGAGACGGGCCTCACCCACATGGAGTGGTTCCACACCCGAGACGACCGGGAGATCATCTCGGAAGTCGCTGCCCGCCCCCCCGGCGTGAACATCATGAAGATGCTGGGGATGGCCCACGAGGTCGATTTCTGGGGGAAGTGGGCCGGCCTGATGGTGCACGAGCGATTCGAGATGCCTCCGCGTCGCTGGGCCTGCGGCTGCGCCTTCTTCCGGGGGCAGGGGCGCGGCCGGCGGGTGGCCGCGGTGGAGGGCCTTGCCGAGGCGCTGGCGGACCTGGGCGAGCGTGTGGTGGAGGCGCGCCTTCCCAAGGTGGGGCAGCCCCGCTCGAGCCACTACGAGGGGGAGGGCTGGGCGCTGGTCCGGGCCGAGGAGACCGCGCAGGTCGTCGATGCCCTGCGGCGTTTGGTGACGAACACGCGGGTTCGTTACGCCTGAGGGCCTGCTCCTCCGGCGTCTCCGCCGCCGGCGGACCCTGCGCTGGGGGCGTCGGTCGGGGTCGGGGCGTCGGCGCCCGACGCGGAGCCGGCGGACGCGGAGTCGTCCCCGGCGGGATCATCGTCCTCGCCGATGAGCCCCATGCGGATGGCCCGCTTGCGCCATTGTCGACGCGCGAGTTCCTGCATGTCCGCAACGGCGTCGGCCTCGTCGACGATCTCGAGTCCGAGCAGGGTCTCCACGAGGTCTTCGAGGGTCACGATGCCCGCCGTCCCGCCGTACTCGTCCACGACCAGGGCCACGTGGCTCTGCCGTTCGAGGAGGCGGTCGAAGAGGGTGGAGAGGGGCGTCTCTCGCAGGATGGCCGGCAGCGGTCGGCGGAGCTCGCGCAGCGGGGTGTCGAGTTCGTCGCGGGCGGCGCGCAGGAGCACGTCGCTCTTGAGCACGTAGCCGGTGACCTTGTCGAGGTCGCCTTCGTGCACGGGAATGCGGCTGAAGCGCAGCCAGGTGTCGTCGCCAGCGAGGAGTTCGCCCACGCGCGTCTCCTCGGAGAGCCCGAAGAGCACGGTGCGCGGGGTCATGACGTCCCCCGCCTTCAGGTCGGAGATCCGGAACAGATTCTGGAGGACGCGCGACTCGCTCGACGGGAACACGCCCTCACGAGCGCCCTGCTCGGCGATGGCGCTGATCTCCTCACGGCTGGGAACGATCGCGTGCCCGCTGCCGCCCATCCAGCTCGTGATCCAGCGGGCGAGGGGGACGAAGAGGGTGATGGTCATCAACCCGGTGATGGGGACCAGGAGCCAGGCAACGCCGGGGGCGAGGCGCTTCCAGTGGGTCGATCCGAGGGACTTGGGAATGATCTCGGAGACGATGAGGATGAGCACGGTGAGCACGCCGGAGGCCACGCCCACCCACGCGTCGCCGAAGACCTTGGCGGCCTGGGCGCCCGCACCGGCGGCCCCGACGGTGTGGGCAATGGTGTTCAGGCTCAAGATCGCCGCCAGGGGCCGGTCCACTTCGGCCTTGAGGCCCTTGATGCGCGCGGCGGCGGGGGCGCCCTCCTTTTCGAGGGCGGCCACGTAGCCCGGGGTGATGGAGAGGAGCACCGCCTCGAAGACCGAGCAAGCGAAGGACACGCCCAGGGCCAAGGCCACGTAAACGATGAGCAACACAGCGTCGGTGGTCACGGGGGCACGATACCTGAGCGGTCTCCCCGAGCGGTGCCGAGCGGGCGCCCCGCGGATGCGCCGGTTCCCGGGCGGTCGCGGGGGGCGGCGCCCGGGCGGGAAGCCGCCGGAGACCGGAGCGCGCAAGGGCGACGCTCGCGGGGGCCGGGGCCGGGCGGGAAGTCCGCCGCGAGGCGCGGCGCGCCGAGGGTCTCAGGGAGGCGAAGTGGAGCCCGGGGAAAAGGAGAGGGGGGCGGCCTCGAGTCCGAGGGAGGCGGCCACCGCGGGATGGACGACCCGGCCTTCGTGGGTGTTGAAGCCTTTGGCGAGGGCGGGGTCGGCGCGGGCGGCTTCCATGGGGCCCAAGGTCGCCAGGGCCAAGACGTAGGGGAGGGTGGCGGCGGTGAGGGCCAGCGTGGAGGTGCGGGGCACGGCGCCGGGCATGTTCGCGACGCAGTAGTGAACGACGCCGGCGACGACGAAGACAGGGTCGCTGTGGGTGGTGGGGCGCGTGGTCTCCACGCAGCCGCCTTGGTCGACGGCGACGTCGACGATGACCGATCCCGGGCGCATGGACTCGACCAGGGCGCGGGAGACGATCTTGGGGGCGGCGGCGCCGGGGACGTAGATCGCCCCGACGAGGAGGTCCGCCTCGCGCACGGCGCCTTCGAGCACCTGGGGGTCGAGGCCGTCGGTGCTCAGCCGCTCCGAGCCCAGCGCCGCAGCCACGCGTTCGCGCCGGGCGGCGCCGCGGTTGAGCAGGGTGACCTCGGCGCCCATGCCCAACGCCACCTCGCAGGCGTTGCGGCCCACGGCGCCGGCGCCGAGGACGACCACGCGCGCGGGGGGGGCGCCGCCTACGCCGCCCAAGAGCTTGCCGGCGCCGCCGTGAGGGGCTTCGAGGTAGTGGGCGCCCGCCTGCGCCGCCAGGCGCCCCGCGACTTCGCTCATGGGTTCGAGGAGGGGGAGCCGCCCGTCGGGGGTCTGGACGGTTTCGTAGGCGATGCCGGTGGCGCCCGAGTCGAGGAGCGCGCGTGCGGCGGCGGGGCTGGCGGCGAGGTGGAGGTAGGTGAACAGGACCAGGTCCGCGCGCAGGCGCCCGAGCTCGGGGCCCACGGGCTCCTTGACCTTGACGATCAGCTCGGCGCGGGCCCAGAGCTCCTCGACGTCGTCGACGAGCTCGGCGCCGGCCGCCGAGTAGTCGGCGTCGGGAAAGCCGCTCCCCGCGCCGGCGCCGCGCTCCACGAGGACCCGTTGCCCGGCGGCGACCAGCCGAGCCGAGCCTTCGGGGGTCAGCGCCACGCGCCGCTCGTTGTCCTTGATCTCCTTGGGGATGCCAACGATCACCGGAAGGCTCCTTTCGCCCGCGGAGAAGTTCCTACTCTATCGCACCCGGCTCTCCCGGGCTCGGGGTCGCCTTCGCGGAGGTCGTCTCCTCCTTCGCATCGCCCGTTCCGCGGTGGCCGCACTCCTTCGACGCTCGCCGTTCCGACTCCCGTTCGCTCCGCGGCTGCCCGGTCCGCGGGCGCACGGGCTTGCTACACTTCGGGCCCGGGGACGCGAGCGAGGCCATGGCGAAGAAGCGAGGGCGCTGGGGACGGCGTGTTGCCGGGGTTTGCTTGGGCGTGGGCGTGGGCGTGGCGGTCGGCGGAGCCGGCTGCCGTTCGTCCGAGGCGCAGGGCTCGGGAACGCAGGACCTCGAGGGCTCGGCGTTGTCGCCGCCAGCGGCGACGGCCCCCGCTCCCGTGGACTACCCCGGGCTGCACAACGTGGTGGCCTTCGCGGAGGGGCTGCTCTCGGGCTCGGCGCCCGAAGCGCCCGAAGGCTTTCGCAGCCTGGCGCGTCTGGGGGTGAAGACCATTGTCTCGGTCGACGGCGCGGTGCCCGACGCCGAGGCGGCGCGCCGAGAGGGGCTGCGGACCATCCACTTGCCCATCGGCTACGACGGCGTGGGCCGGCGGCGCGGGCGCGAACTGGCCCGCGCGGTCTCCTTGCGCCTGGGCGAAGGCCGGGTCTACCTGCACTGCCATCACGGAAAGCATCGCAGCGCGGCGGCGGCGGGGGTGGTCGCGCGGGTCCTGGACCTGGCGAGCGCCGAGGCCGTGGCGGATCGAATTCGCGTGGCGGGGACCTCGCCCCACTACCGAGGGCTGCTGCGCAGCGTAGCCGAGGCGCGCCCGGTGCCGGCGGCTGCCTTGGGCGCGCTGCCGCGCACCTTTCCCCAGGCCGTCGTCCCCACGGGGCTCGTGCGGGGGATGACGGCCATCGACGAAGCCTTCGAGCGACTCGGGGCCGTGCGCGACGCCGGCTGGCGCGTTCCGCCGGACCATCCCGACCTGGTGCCGGCGGCGGAGGCGGGCCGCCTCGCCGACCTGCTCCGGAACCTGCGCGAGGACGAGGAGGCACGCTCCCAGCCCGCGCCCTTCGGGGACCTCCTCGCGGCCTCGGCGCGGGCCGCCGCGGAGTTGGAGACCGCGCTGGTCGCCGGTCGGTCGGAGAGCGTCCTCGAAGGGGCGCGGGCCAAGCTGAAGGCCAGTTGCCGGCGCTGCCACGAGCGCTTCCGCGACGAAGCGGACCTCGACGCCGAGTGACGCACGGCCCGCCGGCGCCTCAGCGGCGCGCGCGGGGGCGTTCGCGGTCGCGCTCGCGGTCGAAGGCCCGCCGCGCGCGGCGCCCGAGGAGTCCTTCGCGGAGGACGCCGATGAAGCCTGGACCGGAGCGGGGGCTGCCGCGGGCGCCGGCTTCGGCTCGCCAGCCGCTCCGCAGGGGGGAAGGAAGTTCGCCCCCGCGGGGCACGCTGCGGCGAAGGGGGTGGTATTCCACGCGGCGGCCCCGCGGGACGCGACCGCGCCGGGTGAGGGCGGCCAGGTCGGCGGTGAAGAGGAGGGGCTGGGGGTGGCGGCGGAAGTCGGCCGTGGAGAGGGTGAGGCCCCCCGGCGCAGGGGCGAGGCGCAGGGGCGGCGCGTCGGGGAGGCGGGCTCGTAGAAGGGGCAGGAAGGTCGCCGCCGTGCGGCGCGCGGCCTCGTTGGGGAGCTCGAGGAGGAGGCCTTCGGAGGGCGCGAAGAGGCCGCGCTCGACGCCCCCGCCCACGCGGAAGGAGAGGGGCCCGTGGCGGCGGGCGAGTTCGCGCGATAGCTGGGAGAGGAGCAGGTCCGCTCGCTCGAGGGCCGCGCGGGTTTCGGCATCGTTCGTGGGCCGCTCGAGGGCGCGGGCGATGGCCTCGCCGGACGACCCGCCCAGGGCCCCTGGCCCCTCGCGGCGCAACCGCTCGAGGTCCTCCCCGGAGAGCCCGCGCGCCGCCTCGACCAGGCGCTCGTGGAGCAGCCGATGGCGCTGCGGCTCGCCCGGGAGCAAGCCCACGGTGGCCGCGCGCGCGGTACTCGACCCTCCCGGCGCCGAGGCGTCCAGCTCGGCGCCGGGACGGAGCTCGACGCCCCGGATGCCCAGCGCGGCGAGGACGCGGTCCACGGCGGCTTCGAACGAGGCCTTGGGCGCGCCGTTGTGGTTGCCCAAAGAGTGTTCGCCGCCCACTACGTCGGAGACGACCAGGGCCGTGTAGAGCTTCGCGCGCCCGCCGTGGCGGGCGCGCGCGGCCACGGCCCGGGCCAGGTATTCGACTTCGACTTCGACGGCGGACACCCCTCGTGCCCGAGCGGCTTCGAGCCAATCCCGCGTCTCCGCGAGCGGCGTGGACACGCGGCCCAGGGTGCTCCCCAAGCGAAAGCGCTCGGGAAGGTCCGCTTCGTTGCGGAGGAGGCCTTCGAGGGCGTTCCAGCCCGGGGGCAGGTCCGGCAGACCGTCGAGGCGGCCCGGCACGTGGACGTCGCCTCGCCGCGCGCCCGGCTCCACGCCGCCCGCAGTGCCCAGGTAGGCGAGGCGCGTGTGGCCCGACGCAAGCAAGGCCTCTGCGACGCGCTCCATGGAGTCGCCGTAGGCGTTGTTGACCAGCTTGAGTTCCTCCACGCCTGCGGCCGTGCGCACCCGAAGCGAGTCGAAGCGCAGCGCGCCGTGGTCCACCTGTCGCAGCAGCGCTGCCGAGGAGAGCGGCCGCCCGCCCGGCAGGCGCAGGCGGCCCTCGGCCAGGAGCCCCTCGAAGGTCCTCGACCCGGGGGCCGCCGCGGCCGCCTCGGCCAGGCGCCGCTCGGCCCGACGCAGGGCCTGGTAGGCCAGCCGGTCGGCGAAGACACGGGACGGCTCCAGGCGGAGGCCCCGCTCCAGGGTGCGGTCCGCGGCCAGCTCCTCGGCGAGGAGCTCCAGGCGGAGGCGCCGGCGGCCGGTCGCCTCGGCGGCCTCCCGCCGCAGAGCCTCCGCCAGCCCAGCCAGCGGGTCTCCGCCCAGGACCGTGCGCAGGTGCTCCAGGCCGGCCTGGGCGACGCCACGCTCGGTGAGGAGCTTGCCCATGCGCCCTCGGAAGCCGATGAGGGCCATTCGGCCGCCCTCGCCGAGCTGGCCGAAGCCGGCGGCGAGCAGCGCCCGCTCCCGGGCCAACAAGGCGTCGAGGTCGCCGACCACGGTGACTTGCCGCGAGCGCACCCCTGCCCGGCGAACCAGGGACGCGAGGTGGGTCAGCCGATCGCGGCCCTCGGCGCCCGCCACGGCGAGCAAGGGCCGCCCCTCGGGCGTCCGGGCCACGAAGAGCCGCTCGTAGTTGCCGTTGGGGGTGCGCACCTCGCCGACGGGCTCCAGACCGCGGTTGCGCAGGTCGGCGAGGACCTCGCGCGCGCCGCCGACGTGCAGTTCCACCGGCCAACCACGGCGCGCGGCGAGTTCGAGGGGCGCTCGCCCGAGGCGGTCGGATAGGTAGTCGTCGAGGTCGTGCATCGTGTGCGGGGCGCGTGGGTCTTGCGCCCGGGCCTCGGCCGGGAATCCGCGCCGCCGCGGCGGGTCGTAGGCGCTCTCCCCGGCGGGGAGGAGGCTCGCATCCACCGGGAGCAGGGCCAGCCGCTCCAGGGGGCGCCGCGGCGGAGAGGCGACGCGCAGGTCCTCGGCCCGCAGGTCGCCCCGGCGCAGCTCGTCCCGCAGCAGCTCGCGCAGCGCGGGCTCCAAGGGGCCTCGGCGATGCCGCAGGGCCAGCTCGGCGGAAATGGGCCGGCTCCGCAAGCGCTCGGCCAGGGCGGCGTCGCGGGGAGCGACGCGGGCGGCAATGCGCGTGACGGCGCGCCGCAAGGCCTCGCGGCGCACTTCGGCGGCCAGCTCGGCGAAGGGCTCGTTGGCGCGGATGCGCTCGCGCAGGCGCTCCTCGGAGCGCCGGAGGGCGCGTGCGTCGACCCCGCGAGGGCGGGCGGCGATGCGCAGGTTGCGCTTCGCCTGGAGTTCCATGCGGTCGAGCAGGGTGCGCGCGACCGGGTCGCCGCGCACCGTGGCGTCGGCGAGGAGGCTGCGCGCTTGGTTCGCGCCCTGGCGGTCGATGATGCGCCGGAGCTGGATCACGTGGGTCAGCTCGTCGAGCAGCGCGTAGGCCCGCACGGGTCCCTCGGGGAGGAGCACCTTGGGCCGGTCCCCGGCGAGGGTCGTCCGCGCCTGCGATCCGGGCGGAAGGCGAGGGTCCCCGGCGGGGACTCGCTCGACGATCCCGCCGTAGCGGGCCACCCGCGCGGAGAAGCGCTCGAGCTGCGCTTCGTCGGCCAGGGGACCGACTTCGAGGCCGTCGGGGAAGAAGGAGTCGAGCCCCGCGATCCCTTCGAGGGGGTCGCGCCCCCGGCGGATGTTCTCCTCGATGGCGCGCCAGCGGGCGAAGGGAACCCCGCGCAGGACGCTCTCGCGAACCAAGGGGTGGTTGCGGGCCTCTTCGTAGGAGTCGACCCGAGCGACGATCTCCGTGGGGAGGACGAAGAAGGGGAGCAGGACCTCGCGCTCGCCCGGGAGGCCGCGGTAGTTGAAGATCACCCGCTCGGGCTGCACCCGCAGGATGTAGTAGGGGGGACCGAAGAGCCTCAGGGGCTCCGTCGAGGCGGAGACCAGCACGCTCCGGGTGCTGTTGGCCCCGGTACCGAGGGAGCCGCCCTTGTGGTGGGCGATGATCCGCTCCAGCTCGTGGAGCCGGGCGCCGTCGCCCCCTTGGGCGTCGGTGAAGCGCTCGAAGCTGCGCGGAATCGCCCGAAGACGCTGGTCCCAGCTTCCGCGGCCGTAGCGGATGGCGTTGGCGATGAGCAGGGTGTCGCCGCCGGAACTCGACGGGACGCGGAAGGCGCGGTCGTTCTTGCCGCCGCGCACCAGGACGATGCCCCTCCCCGGGCGCGGACGGGGCGCCCCCCGGGCCAGGGTCCGCAGGGTCCCTTCGAGCGCGCTGCGCAAGGCAGGGTCCGCCCGCTCCAGGTCGAGCACACCGCGCAGCTTGCGGGCCAGCGCGCGGTAGTCGCCCCGTTCGACGAGTTCCTTGAAGCTGGCCGCCGGCGCGCCTTCCTGGGCGACCACCGGCCGCGGAGCGGCGGCGAGAAGGACGAGCCCCCATGTGAGGGCGAGGAGGCGGGTTGCAAGGGGCGCCATGGTTCCTCGAGGGGCCCGGAAGGGAGCGCGGGCCTCCTCGTCCCGTCCATGGGAAAGGAGCCGGCCCGGTTTCGGCTTCGGGCCGGTCCGGGGCCTCGGGCGCTCACGGCGGCGGGGCGTCGCCGGGGTTCCGGTAGGCGGGGAGGGAGGAGAGGGGCTCCTCGCTTGCCAGGAACAGCCCGCGCCCCCGGGCGACGATCTCCTCGCCGGCGAAGAGGCGCGCGCTCGCCTCGATCTTGCGGCCCGAACGCGACTCGAAGGCCCCCTCGGCCCTCAACTCGCGGGCGGTGACGCGGGCCAAGAGATCCAACTCGAAGCGGGCGGTGAGGACGAAGCCGTGGCGCTCGACCGACTGCGCGGCGAAGAAGGCGGCGTCGTCGAGGCCCTTGAAGTAGAGCGCCCCGTGCAGGGAGCCGGCGGCGTGCCAGAAGGCGGGGCCCACCTCGAGGCGCACCTCGGCGCGCCCCGGCCCCACCGAAAGTTGGCAAGGAAGGACCTCGTTGACTGGCGCGCTCCGGTAGAGGGCCTCGAGGCGGCGAAAGTGCTCGGGGTCGTCCGGAAGGTCCATCGCGCGGCGCTTCCCGGGGCGCGGGGGCCGCCGCGGGCCACCCGAGCCGGGGTCAGTGGCCCTCGTCCGGGAGGGCGTAGCCGGGCTTCTCGGCGGTGTAGGTGTGCGCCTTCACGAAGGCCGCCACGTCGGGCACGCCGTCGGGCTTGGTGAAGGGCGCGCTGCCCTTGGCGCGCAGGAGGAAGACGAGGCGCGTCTTGCCCTCGACGGTCTCCTGCACGAGGCGGGCGACCTCCTTCTGCTCGAGCGCGCGCAGGGCCGCGATTTCGTCCTCGATCCAGCCGAAGTTCCCGTCCTTCTCGAAGGCCGCGTCGAAGAAGAAGCCCGCCTTCTCGGCGATGGACTTGAGCTTCTTCTTGCGGTCCTCGATGAGGCTCTGGCGGATGGCCTCGAACTGCGCGGGCGGCAAGGAGGCGAACAGGTCCGGAAGGCTTGCGATGCAGGCTTCGGCGCGGGCGCGTAGGTCCTCGGGGTCGTGCGTTCCGGACTGGATGAGGAACACAAGGTTCTGCACGTTCTTGCGGTTGTAGCTGCCCGAGAAGACGATGTAGCCCAGCTTCTGCTTGGTGCGCATCTCCGTGTAGAAGGCGTTGCGCAAGGCGCGGCCGATGAGCTCGGCGCTCATGCGCGTGCGCACGTCGGAGGGCCCGACCTGGTAGTCGATGCGCAGGCAGTTCTGGTCGGTGTGCCCCTCACGCTGGAAGACGACCTCCTCGCCCGGAGCGAGGCGCAGGACCTCGGCCTCGTAGGCCGCGCTCGCAGGCAGGGGCTCCGAGCCCAAGGCCTCTTCCACGATCTTCACCGCCCGGCGCGCGTCGGCCGCGGTGAGGTTCCCGTAGCACAGGGCCTGGAGGTGGGTCTTGGCGAACAGCGCCGTCCGGTGCCGGTCGAGGTCCTCCAGCGTGGCCGCCTCGTAGGCGGGGACCAACTCGTCCGGCGTCACGTGCACGCGCACGACCAGCTTGCGGGCGAGTTCGCTCAGGTATCCGTAGGCTTGGCCGAGGGGAAAGTTCTTGGCGCCGTCGAGGGCGCGCAGGCGGACGCGCTCGAAGGCCTCGGGGTCGAGGGGTCCGCGCAAGGCCTTGGCGACCATCGCCAAGAGGGTGAAGGCCGACTCCGAATAGCCCGAGACGGTGAGGACCAACCCCTTGCGGCTGGGCTGCAAGGAGGTGCTCAGGCCGGCGACCAGGGCGGGGTAGGAGAATTCGTTGAGCTGCTCCTGCAGCATGGCCGCGTAGAGGCGGGTCAGTGCGGCGGCGCGGGGCGTCCCGTAGGCGGCAGGGCTGAGGATGCGCACGTGCAAGGACACCTTGGGACGGCGGAATTCGAGGTCTTGGCCGTAGTAGAGAGTCACCCCGGGGTCTTGGCGAAGGAGGACGGGCTGCTCGGGGACCAAGCGGGTGTGCTTGGGGATGAAGGGGTTGGGCGCGGGCAGGCGCACCCCCTCGGGGAGCTTGGCCTCCCGCAGGCGCTCGTAGGCCTCGCCCTTCTCCTCGCGAAGCGAGTAGCGGGTTCCGTAGTAGGGTTCGCTGCGGTCGGTCTCGACCCCCTTGGCGACCAGGAACACGAGCGCGTTCTTGGGCTCGAGGGCCGCGACGAGCTCCCTGTAGTCCTCGAGCTTCGGCTCCTGGAAGGTCACTGCGACTCTCTCGGCCACGTCCAGGCCGAAGGAGAGCGCGTTGTTGGCGAGGGCGATGACCGCGTTCGTGCCCTCGGGCTTGGGGGAGTAGCGGTCGTCGAGTTCGGCGAGGGTCTTGGCCTCTTCCCACAGGTAGCGGGGGAAGGGCTGCTCGCGGAGCAGGTTGAAGTAGGCGAAGCAGAGCTCGGCGACCTCCCGCCAGCGCTTCACGCCCGCGGGGGTGAGGCCCACGGTGACCGAGCAGGAGCTGTAGAAGCGGTTGCCGCCCGCGCCCGCGCTGAGGGAGGTGGCAAGGCCGAGCTTCTTGAGGTGGGAGAGCAGGCTGCCCTTCCCCTCGTCGCCCATGGCCATGCCCACCACCGTGGCGACCTTGCTGAGGGCGTGGGGATGCTGGTTGGGGATGTCCACGAAGATGCGGAGCTGCCGCAGGTCCTTGATGGGTTCGACCTGGATCAGGCGCAGCGCTTCGACCTCGTCGAGTTGGTCGGCGGGACAGCTCCACGGCTTGGGCTCCCCGGCGGGGATGCCGGCGAAGCGCTCGCGGACGAGCGCCTCGAGTTCGTCGAGCCCGCGCCGGCTGAGCACCGCCAGGGTCATGTTCGAGGGCTTGTAGTAGGCCTGGAAGAAGGCGCGCAGCGTCTCCTCCTTGACCTTGGCGAGGGTCTCCGAGTTGCCGGTGCTGAACGCGTTGGCCGGGTGGTCTGGACGAAGGAGCGAGCGGGTGAGCTGCATGAGCCGCCAGGTGTCGTCCATGGTGTTCTTCTGGTGCTCGGAGTTCACCGCCGCGACCTCGCGCTGGGCGTAGGCGTAGTCGAGGGTGGGCGAGATGAAGAACTGCGCGAAGCGGTCGAGGGCTTCGGGCAAGGCGTCGTGTCCGACTTGGAAGTGGAAGTTGGTGAGGTCCTGCGCCGTGTAGGCGTTGGAGAACCCGCCGTGCGCCTGCAAGAACTCGCTGTAGCTGTTGAGCTCGGGGTACTTCTCGTTGGCGAGGAAGAGCATGTGCTCGAGGAAGTGGGCGAGGCCCTGCGCGTCCTCGGGGTCCGCGTTGGCGCCCACGCCCACGGCCATCGAAGCCGCCGACTCGTTCACTTCGGGATCCGAAGCGAGCACGACCCGCAGGCCGTTCTCTAGGGTGAGCTTGCGGTAGCTGCGCTCCGCGGCCGTCGCGGACGGGGCGAGCAGGCAGCAGGAGAGGGCGAGGGCGAGGAGTGCGGGAGCACGCAGAGGAGTCATTGCCTTGGCCTTTTGTGCGTAGGGTCGTGGGCGCGGATTCTCGCACGGATTCGCCCCGCGCCCAGGTGCGGGGGGCTTCGCCTCGAAGCCCTGCTAGACTGCGACCTGGGAGGGCCCATGGACGACGTCGCCGCCGCCACCGACTTCAAGGTCAAGGACCTCGACCTAGCCGAACTCGGTCGCAAGGAGATCGAGCTCGCCGAAGTCGAAATGCCCGGTCTGATGGCCCTGCGCGAGGAGCTCGGGCCGGAGCGCCCGCTCGAGGGGGCGCGGATCACCGGCTCCTTGCACATGACCGTTCAGACGGCGGTGCTCATCGAGACTCTGGTGGACCTCGGCGCCCAGGTCCGCTGGGCCTCCTGCAACATCTACTCCACCCAGGACCAAGCGGCCGCGGCCGTGGCCGTGGGCCGGGAGGGGACCCCCGAGCGGCCCCGCGG
>RFHU01000409.1 GCA_003695705.1 Planctomycetota bacterium | reverse complement strand
GGGGGGCGGGCGGGGCAGCGGCGGCTTCCTCCGCTCGGGCGGGATTGGGGGCCGAGGCCTCGTCGCGGCTCACGCGGCGCTCCCCGTGGCCTCGGCGCTCTGGGTGAGGCGCACGAAGATGCTCTCCAGGCTGGGTCGCTGGGGCGAGAGCCGTACGAGGGGCCAGCCGGCGGAGGTCGTTGCCCGGCAGATCCGCTTGGCCACCTCGGTCGCGTCCCCTCGCTCGCCGAAGGACACGCGGAAGGACTGCAGCGGACTCTCCGGCTCGGCCTGCGTGGCCACGACCGTCACGACGCCCGGCAAGGCGGCCAGGGTCGCGCGTACCTTCTCGGTCGGCTCATCCGCTTCGACGGTGAGTTCGATGACGTGTTCGTCGAAGCGCGCTTGCAGCCCCTCCACCGTGTCGTCGGCAACGGTCTCTCCGCGGGCGATGATGACCACGCGGCTGCAGACCTGCTCCACTTCGGCGAGGATGTGCGTGGAGAGGAGGATGGTGTGGCCCTCGGCGAGTTCCCGGATCAAGTCGCGCACGGCGCGGATTTGGGCTGGGTCGAGGCCAATGGTCGGTTCGTCGAGGATGAGCAGTCGCGGGTGCCCCACCATGGCGTCGGCGATGCCCACCCGCTGGCGGTACCCCTTGGAGAGTGTCCCGATGAGCTGGCGCGGCCGGTCGCTGAGCCAGGCGCGCTCGAGGACCTCGTCCACTCGAGCCTCCACCTGGCGGCGGGGGACGCCCTTGATCCGCGCTCGGTAGCGCAGGTACTCCCGCACGCGCATGTCGGTGTAGAGGGGGGTGTGCTCCGGCAAGTAGCCGATCCGCTGCCGCACGGCCAGGGGATGGCGGGTGACTTCGTAGCCGTCCACGCGCACTTCTCCCGAGGTCGCGGGAAGGTATCCGGTAATGATGCGCATGGTGGTCGATTTGCCGGCGCCGTTGGGACCGAGGAAGCCGACCACCTCGCCGGGGGCGACGTCGAGGGAGACGTCGCGGACCGCGAGGAATTCCCCGTAGTATTTGCGGAGCGAGCGGACGCGCAGCACGGCTCAGCCTCCCGGTCGGTAGGGCCGCGCGAGGGCGCTGCGGAACCGGCGGGCCACGCGCTCGAGCAGGGCGTCGTCGCGCCCCGCGTAGCGCCATTCCTCGTAGGGTCGCCGCCGGAGGACGCTCGCGGCCAGGGAGACCCGCAGCCCGCGGGTCCCAGGAGCGATCCGAGCGCGGAGGCGCCGGGTCTCCTCGACCTCGGCGATGAGGTCGCGGCGGACGGGGCCCATGCGGCTGACGACATCCGCGCGCTCTCCCTGCCGATGGCTGCGGGCGATGGCGAAGCCCTCCTCTTGGAAGGCGCTCGTCACACTCTCGAACACGTGGGCGAACGGGTACTCCACGGGTTCGAGGGCCTTGTAGGCTTCGCTGGGCTCAACGGACTCGCCCGCGCATCCCGCCAGGGCCGCGGCGAGGCCGAGCGCCGGCAACGGCAGTCGCAAGTTCATGCAGATAACGACCTTGGGACGTCTTTGCGCGAGGGCCGGACTATAGGCCAGGCGCGCGCTTCGGTCAACGGGTCGCGTGGGAGGAGGCGGGGGGCTTCTCTTCTCCCCTCGCGGTTCCCCCGCCGCCGCCCTGGGGCGAAGGTATCCGCTCGTCCTCCGCGCCTCCCGACCCCCGGTGGCTCATGACCCAGCCGTCTCCTGACGAAGTCTCCTCCGAGTCCGACGCGGACGCCCCGCACGGCGACGGAGGGGCACCGCCCGCGGGCGCCGCTTGGCCCGAGGTGCCCGGTCTCGTCGCCCGCGGCCTGTGCATGGGCAGCGCCGACGTGGTGCCTGGGGTCTCGGGCGGAACCATGGCGCTGGTCTTGGGCATCTACGTGCGTCTGGTCGAGGCCATCCGGAGCATCGACGCACGGTGCGCGAGGCTCCTCCTCACCGGCCGCTTGCGGGCGCTCTCGGCGCACCTCCATTGGCGCTTCCTCGGGGCGGTGGCGTGCGGCCAGGCGCTGGGGGTCGTCCTGTTCACCAAGGTCGTTCCCCTTCCCGTGCTGCTGCGCACCCATCCCGAGCCAATTTACGGCCTCTTCTTCGGGCTGGTCGCGGGGAGCCTCGTCGTGCTCGCCCGCCCCCTCCTGCGCGATGGCGTCGACGCCGGTCTGGCGGGCGCAGGCCTGGCGGGGCTTGCCTGCGGCCTGGCCGTGGTGCATACGGTCCCTCACGAGACTCCCGAGGCCCCCTGGTTCGTTTTCCTCTGCGGTTGCATCTCCATCTGCGCCATGATCCTGCCCGGCATCTCCGGTTCCTTCGTGCTCTTGCTGTTGCGCAAGTACGCCTTGGTCCTGGGTGCGGTGGGCGAGGTGATCCATCCCGCAGGGGAGGGAGGGCGACTCGCTCCCTTGCTCACGGTGGTGCTGCCCTTCGCCTGCGGCTGCGTGGTGGGTCTGCTCTCCTTCGCCCGTTTCCTCGGCTGGCTCCTTCGGCGCGCCGAGCGGGCCACCCTCGCTTTCATGACCGGGCTCCTCGCAGGCTCCCTCTGGATCCTCTGGCCGTTTCAAGCGCGCTCCTACCTGCTGGTCCGCGGCAAGGAACGACTCGTTTCGAGCAGTCCCCTGCTCCCCTCCTTCGACGCGTCCGCTGCCGCAGTGCTCGCGCTGGCCCTTGGCGGCGCGGTGGGCGTTCTCGTTCTCGACCGCCTGGCACGCCTCCGGCGCGCGGCGTGATAGGCTCGCCGCCGTGACCGCCCGCGCGAAGGCAGCGCTCCTTGCCTTGCCCTGCGCCCTCGCCGTTGCCGGCCTCGCCGTGCTCTTGCTCGCTCCCGACGGTTCAGGGCCTGCGGCGCCGGGGCACCGGGCCGGCGTCCGTGTCGGCAACGACCACTCCGGGACCGACGCCGGGACCACGGGGCGCTCTCCCTCCGCGGGGGCCGGGCGCCGGCCCCGCGACGCGTCCGTCCGTCCCGGCGGCACGGGCGCGCCGGCCCGGCGCGAAGTGTCCCGACCGCCGGTTCCGGCGGGGGGAGGATCTCCTGCCGCGGCAGTCGGGGGCGTCGTCCCCTCCGCCGACGGGCGCGCCCGGGTCGAAGTGCGCTGTCTGGACGAGGCCGGTCGTCCGCTCCGCGGAGTGCGCATCGAGGTCCGGCGCGTCGGCGGGGCCCCGCTCGTCCCTGCGGTGAGCGGCGATGACGGGCAGGCGGTCCTTCGGGGCGCGGCCGTCGGGGAGCGCATCGAGGGGGTGGCGCGAAGCCCCACGTCCTCCGCTGCGGTTCGCTTTGGTCCGCTCGAGGCGAGCGCCCGCACGCGCGTGAATTTGCGCTTCCGCCGCGCCGCCCTGGGACTGCTCGAAGGGACCCTCTACGACGACGGCGGCCAGCCGATCCCCGCGGAGGACGATCCGCGCTTGTTGCTGATCAATCCCAAGAGCCCTGAGGGCAAGGCCGAACTCGATGCCGTTGCGATGAACCTCCGCCCCGACGGCACCTTCCGGGCGGAACTCGCCCAGGGAGTATGGGCGGTTTCGGCCAAGGCTCGCGGACGGAGCGAATCGGATCGCACCTACGTGACGGTTTCGCCCGACGCGCCGGCGCGCGCGAACCTCGTCCTTCCCCGGGCGGGTCGCCTCGCGGGGACGATTCGCGTTCCCGGCTTCCTGCGGGCGGAATTGCCCAGGCCCCTGGAGATCGTGGCCGAGATCCGCAGCGGCAGCTCGGCCAACCCCCTGGTGCGGATCCGGCGTTTTCCCATCGTCCTCGACGCGACCCTGCGCTACGAGCTGGCCGAGTGCGACGCCGGTCGTTGGCGCCTGCGGGTCGAAGACCCCGCCTCGGGCGGACGCCTGGTGGGGCCCTGGCACACGGTGATCGTCGAGCCGGGGCAGTCGATCGATGGCTACACCCTTTCCCTCAGCGAGGTGATGGTCTCCCTGCGCGGCGTCGTTCGCGACGACCGGGGGCTCCCCCTCGAGGGGGTCGAGGTGTCCTGCGGCGCGAGGCGCGCGCGCAGCGACGCCGAAGGGCGCTACGAGCTGCGCGGACTGGACCTGGGATCTGCCTGGCTGGAGGCGACCGCAGAGGGATACGCACCGGCGGTTCGGGAGATCAACTACCGCGGCGCGGCCTTGGAGGTGGACCTCGCCCTCCCGCGCCTGGGGGGAGTGCGTGGGCGGGTGCTGCGCGACGGTCGTCCGGCCGCAGGGGTGACCGTCTACGTGTGCTACCAAGAGGAGGACGGCGTCCGTCCCTACGAGACGCGCACCGACGAAGAGGGGCGCTATCGCCTCGACGACCTGCCTCCCGCCACCTACTCGCTGAAGGCGGGTCCCGGCGCCGATCCCTTCGCGCTTGCGGGGGCGCCGACGGTCACCGTGACCCCGGCGCAGGTGGTCGAGGCTCCTCCCGTGACCGCCGAGTAGCTTTTCGCCTGCGCGACCGAGGGCGAGAACGACCACCGCCCTCACCGCTTCCGTCGACCTGGTCCTCGGTCGCCTGCTCCGCCCGCCGAGGCCGGCGACCGACGCCGCTCTCCGCGGCGCCGCGGGCGACGATGCCGGAGGTGGGATTCGAACCCACATGGCCTTTCGGCCAGAGGTTTTTGAAACCTCCGAGTCTGCCGTTCCTCCACTCCGGCGGCTCCGTGACCCTACGGAGCGGGCGAGGCGCTGTCAACTCGGGGCGGGGGCAGGGTTAGCCGATGCGTCGGGCGGGACGAGGCCTCGAACGCCGTGAGCGTTCGGGAGGGGGCGACTCCTCCGCCTCCTCCGGCTCGAGGCCGGGGAGTTCTTCGTCGAAGTCGCCGAACAGGTCGAAGTCTGCGTAGGGGTCGGGCTGTTCGCCGAGTTCGCTGCCGATGGCGCGCAGGGCCTCGCCCGCGGCCTCACGGACCTCCGGCCGCTCGTCCTCGAGGAGCAGTGCCAGGACGGGTTCTGCGGCGGCTGCCTTGCGCTCCATGGCCTCGACGGCGGCCGCCGCGTCCGCGCGCAAGAACCATCCGGGCCGGGGCCACTCCTCCGACATGAGGGCCATGAGCGCGTCGAGGGCACCCAGCCCGTCGCGGCCGAGCTGCTGCAGGGCGATCACGGCGCGCTGCCGAGTGTAGAGGTCGGCCGTCGACGAGGGGTGCAGCGTGCGGGCCAGGGCCGGAACCGCGGCCTTGGCCGCGCGGCCCAGGCGACCGAGGGTGTCGATCGCCCCGTGGCGGGCGCTCTCCTCGGGTCGGTCGATGCAGGCCACCAGGGCGGGAACGGCCGCCTCGCCCATGGCCAGGAGGGCGCGCGAGGCTGCGTGACGGACTCGAGGCCGCGGGTCTGCGAGGAGGCGGGCCACGGCGGGCGCGGCGGACGCCGCGGCGGGGCCCATGGCGCCCACGGCCTTGACGGCGTGGAGGCGGATGAAGCCGTCGTCCACGGCGAGGGCGTCGAGCAGGGACGGCAGGGCCGCGGGTCCGATCCTTCCGAGGGCCTCGGCGGCGCGGCGCCGCCCCCACGCGTCGCCGTCGGAGAGGAGGAGGGTGGAGAGCTCGGGAATGGCCGCGGTGGCGGTTGGTCCCAGGCGGCCCAGCGCGCGGGCGGCGCGGCGGCCCACCCAGCGCTCGTGGAGCACGGCCACCAGGGCGGGGACGGCCGCCAGGGCACCGTCTCCCATGCGACCCAGGGCACGGACGCAGGCCAGGCGGACGTCGAGGCGCGGAGCTCGCTGGAGGACGCGGAGTACGGCAGGGCACGCGGGCGCGCCCAGGGCTCCGAGGGCGTTCCCGGCGGCTTCGCGTACCCAGCGATCGGGATCTCCCACCAGCGCGGCGACCAGGGGGTCTACAGCAATTGCCAGTTCGGTCTCGCCGAGGGCCTGGGCGGCGGCGGCGCGCACGCGCGGCTCCGGATCTTCCCCCAGGAGCCGCACCAGCCCGGGGGCGGCCGCCCGCGCGTGGGGGCCGATGGCCCCCAAGGCGAGGGCCGCGACGCGCCGCACCGTCGGATCGGAAGCGTCGAGGGCCGTAGCGATGGTGTCCACCTCGCCGCGGGCGGCGGGCCCGAGGGCGCGAATGGCCTGCAGCGCGCCCTGGCGGATCTCGTCTTGCTCCGTGTCGCGGAGATCCCGGGCCCAGGCGCTGACGGGGCGGCGCAAGAAGGAGGGTTCGTGCTCCGCAGTTCCCGCGCAGGCAACGAGGAGGAGCGCGGCCAGCCAGGAGAGGGCCTCGTGAGGACGCGGCTTCACGTCGCCTGTTCTACCGCACTTGTTCCTCGCGGACAGCCCGGCCGGCGTACCGGCGTGCGCGGCCCGAGCCAAGGGCCAAGGCTCCGCGGGCCCTGAGACGGCGAAGCGCGAGCGAGAGCCTCTTGCGGTGCGAGGCGCCCTGCCGCCCCTGCGGGCAGTCCTGCATGGGCCGAGGGGCGCAGCGGGGCGAAGGTTCCGGTGCAGCCTTCGCGGGTCCTCCCGGCGGTCGCCGAGGAGACTTCGTGCCGCCGGGGGGCGCAGGGGGTGCCGTTCGTGTGCACGGACCTCGCCGGGCTGCACGCGCGGCGGCGGGCCCAGCCCCGCACTCCTTCAGCGCAGGTTGTAGCGATCGAGGAGGTGGTAGAGGCTGGTCTTGGGAATGCCGAGTTGGCGCGCGGCGCGGGCCTTGTTGCCGCCGGTCTCGCGCAACGCCGCGACGACCATTTCTCGCTCGACTTCCTGCAGGGTCTTGCCGGCGAAGTGCCCTCCGGCCCGGGCCAAGCCGTGGCCCATGCGCACTTCCTCGGAGAGGTGCCGGGCGGAGATGCGCGACACGCCAAGGGTGGCGAGGCGTCGGGCCTCGTTCTCGAGTTCGCGCACGTTGCCGGGCCAGCTGTAGGACACGAGCAGCTCGAGGGCCTTGGGCGTCAGCTCCACCTGCCCGCCGCCTTCGAGGCCGAGGAAGTGCGCGAGGAGGAGGGGGATGTCGTCCGGGCGTTGACGAAGGGCAGGCACCTGGATGCGCAGTACGTCGAGGCGGTAGTAGAGGTCCTCTCGGAAGGCCCTTTCCTCGACGAGCTGCCGCAGGTCGCGGTGGGTGGCTGCGATGACCCGGCAGGAGACGGGCACCGAGCGGTCGCCCCCCACGGGTCGGACCACCCCCTCCTGCAGCACGCGGAGGAGTTTGCTCTGCATGGTCGGGCTCATGTCGCCCACTTCGTCCAGGAACAGGCTGCCTCCGCCCGCCTGCACGAAGAGACCCTCGTGGTTGGTGCTGGCTCCGGTGAAGGCACCTCGTCGATGACCGAAGAGTTCGCTTTCGAGGAGGCTGTCTGCGATGGCGGCGCAATTCTCCGACAGGAAGGGCTGTCCGCCGCGGGCAGAGCGCGCGTGGATTTCGCGGGCCACGAGTTCCTTGCCCGTCCCGCTTTCTCCGGTGATGAGCACCGGCGCCGCCGAGCGCGCGGCCCGGGCGATCTCCTCGTAGAGGGTGCGCATCACGGTGCTGGCGCCGATGAGCCTCCCGAAGCGTTTCTGATCGTCGGCGGCGATGCGCACGGGGCGCTCGCCCTCGGCGGTAGGGAGCGCAGGTTCCTGCGCCGCGCGCAGCCCCTCGAGTTCGCGCAAGGTCGCGCCGAGGCGCTCGGCGTCCGCTTCCCTTTGGGACTTGAGTTGGGCGGTCTCGAGGGCGAGCGCGGCTTGGTCGGCGAAGGCCTGCACGATGGGGACGTCCTGTTCGGTGAACGCGCCGGGATCGAAGCGGTGGTCGAGGTAGATCACGCCTACGATCTCCTCTCGCAGGCGCATGGGCACGGCCAAGATGCAGAGGACGCGGCGGGCCTGGACGCTGCTGATGTCGCGGACGTCGGCGTCGGCTTCGCTGGTGGTCACCACCGCGCGACGCTCCTCGAGGACGCGCTCCACCACCGTGCGCGAGACCTTCCCCTGCACGCCCTGGAGGGTCTCCTTG
The DNA here is from genome assembly GCA_003695705.1 of Planctomycetota bacterium. Lineage (GTDB taxonomy): Bacteria > Planctomycetota > J058 > J058 > J058 > J058. The sequence goes on along the minus strand of RFHU01000409.1, from coordinate 7,623 downwards.
GCGAAGCCCCGCGCGACCTCGACGCGGATGCGCAGGCGCCCGGTGTGCTGCTTGCGTTCGACGCGCACGAGGAACCCACGCTCGGCCTGCGTGAGTTCGATGGCCGCGTCGAGGATCATGGGGAAGAGGGCGCGGACGTCGTCCTGCGTGGCGAGCAGGTGGGAGAGGTCGCGCAGGCGCCGCAGCCAAGACAGCTCGCGTTCGGGGTCGATCACGGCCCTATCTTGCCAAGCCCACCCGTCACCTGCCAACGGCCCTCCAGGGGCGCTGTCCCGGCTCGCTGGGGAGGTGGCGAGGCGTTTGGGGTGATCGCCCTCGCCGGACGCTACGCCCAGCGCTCGATGGCATTTCGGCGGAGGTTGGTGAGGGAGCGCGGACCGGCGTCTGCGTCGAAGGCGGCGTCGGGCGCGGCGAGGTCGATTCGTTCCAGGGCGGCGAGGGCTTCGTCCGAAAGGAAGCGGCTCAACTTGGGGTAGAGGTGCCAGTCGTCGCGGCGTCGGCGGTGCTCCGGAACGTGGTAGCGCAGGGGCGCCGTCAAGGCGAGGTGCTGCCGGGCGCGGGTGAGGGCCACGTAGAAGACCCGCCGCTCCTCCTCGACGGTTTCGCGTCGCCCGGTGGCCATGTCGCTGGGGATCATGCCGTCGGTGCAGCGGAGGACGTAGACCGCGTCCCACTCCAAGCCCTTGGCCGAGTGGATCGTAGAGAGGACCAACCAGTCCTCGTCGCGGTGGGGTGGGCCGGCCTCGTCGCCCGAGGCGGCGGGCGGGTCGAGGGCCAATTCGCTGAGGAAGCTGCGCCGGTCGCGCGCCGCGCGGGCGAGGTGAGCGAGGGCCTCGAGGTCTTCGCGGCGTGCCTCGGGGCGCTCGTAGCGCCGGGCGAGGATGGGCTCGTAGAAGGCGCGCAGGGCCTCAACGCAAGCGCCGGGGCAGTCGTGCGCTGACTCGGTGGAGAGCGATGCGAGGAGCTCCGTGAGCCCGGCGTAGGGTGTTCGGGCGCGCGGCGGCACCTGGCAGCTGGCCAGGGCGGAGAGCCGGTGCCCGTGGGCGGCGAGGTGCTCGCACACCTTCGCGGCGGTACGAGGTCCCACGCCGTCGAGCAGCTTGAGGACGCGGAACCACGCCGTGCGGTCGGCGGGGTTCTCCAGGATGCGCAGGAAGGCAATGAGATCCTTGACGTGCGCTGCGTCGACGAAGCGCAGCCCTCCGTACTTGCGGAAGGGGATGCGCCGTCGCCCGAGCTCCACCTCGAGGAGGTCGGAGTGATGCGCGGCTCGGAAGAGCACCGCCTGTCGACGAAGGGGGAGGCCCTCTTCCTGCAGGCGGAGCACCTCGTCGGCGATCCAGCGGGCCTCCGCGTCTTCGTCGAGCACCCGCACCAGGCGGGGGGGGCCGGCGCCGGGAATGCCGCTCCAGAGGGTTTTGGGGTGCCCCTCGCGTGCCCCGGCCAGGACGGCGTTCGTAAGGGCCAAGAGCGGTTCGCTGCTGCGGTAGTTCTGCTCGAGGCGGACGAGGCGGGCGGCGGAGAAGTCGGCCTCGAAGTCGAGGATGTTCGCCACCGTCGCGCCACGGAACCCGTAGATGGACTGGGCGTCGTCGCCCACGCAGGTCATTTGGCAGCCGCCCTCCCTCAGGGCGAGCAGGATGCTCCGCTGGGCTCGGTTGGTGTCCTGGTACTCGTCGACCAAGACGTGCTCGAAGTGCCCTGCGGCTTCGGGCCCGAGGACGGGGTCTGCAAGGAGGGCGCGCCATGCGGAGAGGAGGTCGTCGAAGTCGAGTACGTCCTGTTCCTGCTTGCGCTCTTCGTAGCGGCGAAAGATCCGGCGGACGGCCTCCTCGTGTTCGGCGACCCAGGGAAAGTCCATGCCCAGCACGTCGCCGAGCGAACGTTCGCCGTTGACGCAGCGTGTGTAGATCGCGGCCAAGGTGCGCTTTGCCGGGAAGCGGCGGCGTCCGGCCGCGGGGCTTCCGCTGCGCAGGGAGAGTTCCTCCCGACACATGTCGAGCAAGTCCTCGCTGTCGCCGCGGTCGAGGATGGTGAAGGCTTCGTTCAGCCCCAGGCGAGGCGCGTAGGCGCGCAGGAGTCGCTGGCCCACCGAGTGGAAGGTGCCACCGACCATGCGGCGAGCGGTGCGCCGTCCGACGACCTCCGCAGCGCGCGCGAGCATTTCCCGGGCCGCGCGGCGCGTGAAGGTGAGCATGAGGAGGCGTTCGGCCGGGACCTGCGCTTCGACGACGAGCCATGCCAGGCGCGCCACCAGGGTGCGGGTCTTTCCCGTGCCCGCGCCGGCCAGGATGAGCAGGGGACGCGCGGGGTCGGCGGTGGCCGCCTCCCGCTGCTGCGGGTTGAGGCGCTCCAGCCAGCGAGCGAGGCGCTGGGGGCACTCCGGGGAATCGGCGATCACCAATGGGGGAGTTTGTCGCGAGGGTCCGACATCGTTCCCCCGCGGAGTTGGGGCAGGGCGGTCTCCGCGCCGAGTCTGCGTGGGCGGGGGGCTCAGGCGGGCGGAGCGGTGTGGTTCGCCGGCGGCCCCTTGGGGAGGAGGGCGTAGGCAGCAACCCCCAGGGCCAGGAGACCGCCGGCGGTGAAGCCCATGGCGCGCACGGCCCAGTCGCCCCAGGCCTCCGGGGCGGCGAGGTCCGCGAGGCGGGCGGTGATGAAGATGGCGACGCCGTTCATGAACTTGATCACCAGGTTGAACACGCCGAAATAGACGCTGGTCACTTCCTCCCCGGTCTCCCGCGCGCAGGCGGTGACCGCTTCGCCCTCCAGTCCGAGGAGGACCGCGGCCATGGGACCGCCGAGGGCGAACAGGAGGCCGGCGGTGAACCACTCGTCGACCACGAGGGTGCGACCGAGGAAGGCGGTGCCCGCGTAGACCACTCCGAGGAGAAGCGAGGCCAAGGCGACGCTTCGCTGCCAGCCGAGGCGTCGCGAGAGCGTGGGGACGAGCGCAAAGGAGAGCAAGGCGGTGAGGAGGAAGGGGCCGAGCACTTTGCCCACGTCGCCGTCGGTGCCTCCGAGGAGGCGTTCGACGATGAGCGCCGCGGCGCTGGTCATGACGGCGAAGCTCATCTGCGAGCCGGAGAAGATGAGCAGGACGGCGAGGAAGCGGGAGTGGCGGAACGCGCGCGCGAAGCCGCGGAAGGCTGCCAACGGGTCTTGTCGCTCTCGCCGCTCGGGTGCCGCAAGGCCTGGGGGGCGGGCGAAGTAGGGACCCGTCATGAGGATGACCGAGGGAAGGGCGAAGAGGAGGGCGGCGCGTCGGTAGCCGTAGCGCTCGATGAGCAGGCCGCTGACCACGAAGCCGGCGAGGGTGGCGAGGAGGAGGCCGGCGCCGAGGACGTTGGAGAGGACGCGGCGGGTGTGTTCGTCGTCGCCCGAGTAGTCGTCGATGAGCGACCAGTAGGGGATGGCGTAGAAGGTGTAGCCGACGAAGAACAGAAACATGCCAACGGATACCAGCGCCAGCCGCAAGCCCGGCGCCAGGGAGCCGTCGGGGGCGAAGATGGCGTAGAGACCGAGCGAGGGGAGGAGGAGGGCGAACCAGAGCAGGCTGCGGCGCTCGCGCCCCCGGCGCACCCAGGCGTCGCTGACCACCCCTGCAACGGGATCGGTGACCGCGTCGAAGATGCGGAAGCCCAAGAAGATGGCGCCTACGGTGGCGGCCGCGCCGAAGAGGCTCGCTTCGGGGCTCTCGCCGACGAAGTCGGGCAGCGATTCGGCGGGCAGCTTGCCCGGCAGCGTGCCCACCTTGGCGCTGCTGGGGAACTTGACGATCCACTGGAAGAAGAAGCGGACCAGGGACATGACCCCGAATTGCCCGCAGCCGAAGAGGAGGTAGCGCCAGAAGGTCACGGCCGAAGCCTACCCGACGCCGCGGACCGGGGGAGGCCCTGGGGGGCGGTGCGCCAACGAGGAGAACGTCCGCGCAGCGGCGCTCGGACTCCGGGGCCTTCGGCGTGGGGCGGAGCCGGCGCCGCAGCGTTGGGGTCGCCGCGCTGCGCGACGGGTGCGGAGGGGTCCGCGGGCTGGCGAGCCGGGCCGTTGGAAGGCAGGAGCCAGCGCGACCGCGTGGGTCCTTGCTCGTTTCGGTTGCGCGGCGGGCGGAAGCCCAGCGCTCGGACGCGCAGCGGAGGGGCGCAGGCCGGTCGCCTGCCCGCGGACTCGGCCGTGCGCCCAGGGGCGTGCGAACCGTAGCTGTGGGCTCAGCGTGCTCGCGACGCTCGGCGGTGGACGCACGCGCGGTCGAATCCGCCGCGTCCAGGATCGTGGGGCGGAGTCGCTGCGACGAGCCGTGGGGTTCGGGCCGGCGGCCGGCTCGGAGACCCTCGCGGCCCTTCGGGCAGCGAAGCACACGCCGCGTGGGCGGGGCAATTGGTCGCAGGCTCCACGCTCCGGCGTGCAGCACGTCACCGGGTCTACGGCTGCTCGGAGCGAAGCGTCGGCTGGCGAGCTTAGGGAGTGACGGAGAGGTCCCCCAGGACGTCGGGTGCGCCCTGCGCTGGTTTCCGGTCCCCTTTGCGGGCGGCCTCGAGGGACGCGACGAGCGACTCGAGGCGCGGAAGCGCCGCGGCGCCCGCTGAGCGCACCGCTTCGCGCACGCGTACGGTCTCGAGGCTCAACTTGGGCCAGCGCGCGGCGAGTTTGCCGCGCGCGAAGGCTTCCGCAGCGCGATCGAGGTCGCGTCGCGCCTCCTCGACTTCGCCGGCCTTCAGGTGGAGTTCGGCCAGGCGGACCCACCAGCCTGCCTGGCGCGGGCGGAGTGCGAGGTAGCGCTCCAGGAGTTCGCGCGCCTCGTCGGAGTCGCCGCGGGCGCGTGCGAGGGTCCAGCCGATGGCAACGGCTCGATCGAGGCGGTCGGAAGCTTCGGTTGCCCCGCGTACCAGGCGGAGAACGTCGTTGCGGGCCACCTCATGGTCTCCCTGCGCGAAGGCTACGACCGCCCGGGTGTGGCGGAGGAAGGGCGCTCCCTTGTCGAGGCGCAGCGCCTCCTCCGCCGCGGCGCGTGCTTCTTCGAGTCGACCCAGGCGGCGGAGGGCGACGGCTCGGGCGTGGACGACCCCGGCTCGGCGGGACTCGGCGGGCATTTTCCGCAGCACCTCCTCGACGACCGGGAGCACACGCTCGCAGAGACCGCGGTCCCAGCGGCCTTCGAAGCGCGAGTTCACGAGGCCGACGAGGGAGCAAAAGGTGATCTGCAGATCGAGGCGGATGGAGGGATCCTGCTCCTTGGCCACGGCGCGCTCCAGGACCGGCATGAGGGCGAAGCGCTGGGCATTGAAGGGAAGGTGCTGGGCGAAGGATCCGACCGCGCGGAGGACGATCGCGTCGTTGGGCGCGGCGTCGGCGAGGGCCAGCGCGAGCTTGGGCATGCCGCCGCGGACGCGTCGCGCGCGGCGCTCCATGCTCCTCAAGAGCGTCCGTCGCAGGTCGCCGGGGAGGATTGCCTGGGGGCCCGCGAGGCGGCGCCAAACGCGGAGGAGCGCTGCCAGCTGCGTGCGCGTCCGCTCCGAGAAGGGGCCGCGCAGTTCTTCGTCCAGGCGAGTAGATAGGTCGGAAAGCACGCGCCGGGCCAGGGAACGGCGGCGATCGTCGACGGAGGCGTCGGGGAGTTCGCGCAGGCGCTCGAGGACGCCTTGAGGGTCGGAGTCGAGTCGACGCTCGGCGAGGGCGAGGGCGAGTTGCCAGCGGAGCCAGTCGGGACGTTCCTCGTGAGGTCCGAGGGCGGACTCGGCGTCGTCGAAGCGTCCTAGGTCGGCGTAGGCAGCGGCGCGGGCGCACCGTTCGCGAAAGGTCAGGGGTCGCGCCCGCTCGGTCCGAGTCAGTTCCGCCAGTGCTTCATCGAGGGCCTCCGGCTTTGCGCGCGGCCGTCGGGTCCGCGCGACGGCCCGCCATGCGTAGAGGTCCGCTCGGCGGACTCCGGTGTCCATGGCGATGCTCAAGTCGCGCAGCGCGCGCACCGGGTCTCCCGACCCAAGCGCGGCGATGCCGCCCCGAAGGGCTCGGTCCAAGGGGCGTAGCCCAGCCCGCAGCGAGGGGACCGTCTTGGCGCGGCGTTGCGCCTCCGGGAGGCGGCCGGCCGCGAGGAGCAGCAATGCCTCCGCGGCCACGAGGTCGTCTCGGAGTTCTCGCACGGAGGGGGGCCATTCCCCTTGGGGGCCGGATCCTTGCTGCAGCAGGGCGGCCTCGCCGCGCAGCGTCTCGAAGTCGGCGCGGGCCGCGGCGAAGGGTCCTCGTTCGGCGAGCAGAGCCTGCAGGCGTCCTTGCAGGCGCTGGGCGCGTGCGCTCGCCTCTGCCGGAGAGACCCTTCCTCGGCGGGTCCAGAGGAGGGGTCCGCCGGTGCCGAGGATGAGGAATGCGGCGAAGGCCGCCGCCGCGATGCGCTGCCGTCGTTGCCGTCGCCGGAGAGGGGGAGAACTCGTCGCTGCTACTCCGCGACGCAGCGAGGCGATGGCTTCGGCAAGGGCGAGGGCACTGGGGAGACGCTGCGCGGGATCGCGTGCGAGCGCCCTCTGCACGAGCACGTCCTCGGCCGGTCCGCAGTCGGGGGCTAACTCCGATGGAGGCTCGGGCTCCCGGGAGAGGATGGCCCCCATGAGTTCGGCCAGGGTCGCTCCCACGAAGGGGAGGCGCCCCGTGAGGCACTGGTAGAGCAAGACCCCGAGGGCGTAGACGTCGCATGAGGGGCCTACGCCGGCCGGATCGCCGCGGATTTGTTCGGGGGAGAGGTAGGCGGGGGTGCCGACCATTGCGCCGGTGGCGGTGAGACGCGTTTGGCGCTCGAGCTGCTTGGCCAGGCCGAAGTCGGTCACCTTCGCGCGCCCGTCCCGGGCGACGAGGATGTTTGCCGGCTTGAGGTCGCGGTGGACGACCCCTCGCTCGTGGGCGTGGTGTACCGCGCGGGCTACCTCCTCGACCGCGCGCAGGCGCGCGTCGCGATCCAGCGCTCCGGACTCGAGGAGGGTCTCGAGGTCGTTTCCGTCGACGCGTTCCATGACGAGGCAGGGCACCGCTCCCGAGACCTCGGCGTGGAGGATTCGGACGATGCCGGGGTGCTCGAGGCGCCGCAGTGCCTCCACTTCGCGGAGGAAGCGCTCCCTCCGTTCGCCGCGGGCGGCATCGAGTACGAACTTCACGGCGACTGGGCGCCCGTCCGGAGCCCGAGCAGCGAATACCGCCCCCATGGCTCCCCGGCCCAACTCCCGCTCGATGCGGCAGCCGGCCACGATGTGGCCGGGTCGGGGGAGAGGCTCCACGGGCGAAGACTGCACCTTCTGAGCCTAGCAGCAATGCCAGGAGTTCAAGGCGCAAGCACCTGCGCTGATGGGGGTTGGGGCGGCAGCACTCCACTCCCCTTCACCTCGTCACGAGTGACTCAGTTCGAGACCGTGGGCGCGGAGTGCTGCCGCCTTCCGGGCGAGGTCTTACCCCTGCGCCAAGTTGTTGTTGGAAAACGCAACAGCAGGGGAGGGGGAAGACCCGGTGGGAGTGTACCTCGGCGGTCTGTCACCCCTCCCCGGGAGGGGTGACTTGGCGAGGCTGACGACCCACGAGGAACTGCCAGCGCTGGCGGCCCTCGCGAATGTGCTACCGGCAGACCTGATCGAAGCAGCGATCCAGGAG
>RFHU01000408.1 GCA_003695705.1 Planctomycetota bacterium | reverse complement strand
TGGGTCGGCCGCGCGGGCCTCACTCGGGACTACGGAGGCCTCCGCCCGGAACGAAGGTCGCCCCGTCCGCCCTCCGGGGGAGGGCGCAGGGCCCTGGGGCTACGGGCGCTCGCTGGGGACTTCGTCCGTGGAGGGATCCTCCGCGCCTTCGGCGGCGGCGTTTTCGGCCCAGCGCAGGCGGGGAGCGTCGGCGAGGAGGAGGGCCCAGGCTTCGCCGAGGGCGGCCTCGGCGCGGGAGAGTTCGGCGGAGGGATCGGGGGGGAGTCCTTCTCGGGGAGTCCCGGGGCCGAGGAAGGGGTCCGGTCCTTCGCTGGCCGCCCGCAGGCGGGCCTCCCAGCGCCCGTGGACGAAGAGGCGCTCCTCGAGGCGCTCGAAGCGCGCGCGGGCCTCGCGCAAGGCGCCGTCGGCCCGGCGCTGGCTGGCCTGGGCGTCGAGCAGCGCCGCCGCGGCCTCGGCGAGCGCGGACGCCGCCTCGCGCTCGGCGGCCAGGGCTTGGGCGAGGCGTTCCCGCTCCGCGGCGACCTCGGCGCGCAAGGCCGCGAGCCGCTCTGGGGCCGTGGGCGCCTCGGGGGGCGGCAGCGCCTCCGCCGCGTTCCAGCCGAGGCGCAGGGAGAGTTCGTGCCAGCGCGCGTGGAGCTCGCTCGAGAGCGCGCGGGAGCGCAGGAGCTCCTGCCGCGCCGCAAGGAGCGCGGCGGCGCGCTCGCCCGGCGCCTCCCCCCGCGCCCGCGCGCGTTCGAGCTCGTCGCGCGCAGCCTCCTCGACCTCCTCGGCGTCCCGCGCGGCCTCGGCTGTGCGGCGCACCTCCGCCTGGAGCGTGCAGAGTTCGGCGAGGGCCACGAGCCGGGCCGTCGCCCGCTCCAGCGCCTCCACAGGGTCGACCGCAGGACCTCGGAGCCGGGCCGCCGCGCGGGCCTCTTCCCAGGCCGATCGGGCGAAACGCAGCGCGCGCTCGGCGGCGAAGAGCTCGGCCTCCGCCGCGCCCGCGGCCTCCTCGGCCCGCCCCAACTCCGCCTGGGCCGCGGCCCGCTCCTCGGCGGCCCGCCGGCGCTCGCCGCCCAGTTCGGCCAGCAGCGCACGCCCGCGGCCCTCGCTCCCCTCCGCCGCGCTCCGCGAGCGCACGCCGCTCCGAGGACGGGAGCGCGCGGCGAGGTGCGCCCGCGCGCGGCGGCAGGCCGCCGCCGCGGCTTCGGCGAGCGCCAGCGCCTCTTCGCGCGCGTTGGGGTCTGACGTCGCCCCACTCCTTTGCGCCGCCGCACGCGCGCGCTCCGCCGCCTCTCGCGCCCGCCGAAGCAGAGCGGGAAGAAGGCCCGGACCGATCCGGTCGTCGTGAGGGGAGGAAGGGTCCACCACGGAGCCCGCAGTGTAGTCGGGCACGGCGACAGGGGACCTTGGCCCCAAGGCAGGCCGCCGCAGCGCGGGCCAGCGAGGCCGAGCGCCTCTCTGCCTCTCGACGGCGGAGCGGTGGCGAGGGCAACCCAGGGCCCCGCGCAGCGCGCCGCCCCCCCCACCTTCGCCCCCAAGCGACGGCGCGCTCCGACGAGGGGAAGGCTATACTCTCGCGCGTGCTGAGCCTCGAACAGTGGCGGGAGGAGTTCCGCCCCGAGGAGTTCCCCTGGCTGCTCCTCGGGAAGGGACCGAGCTTCGAGCGCCTGCACGAGTTCGACGCAAGCGCCTACGCTGCTTGCGCCCTCAACCACGTCATCCGCGAGCGCTCGGTGACGGTGGCCCACGCCGTCGACCTCGAGGTGGTCCTCGAATGCGCCGAGGCCATCGACGCCCACGCCCGCTTCCTCCTCCTCCCCCGCAGACCCCACCTCGGCTTCCGGCCGGGTCCCCCGCTGGAGCAACACCTGCGGCGCGTACCCCTCCTACGAAAGCTCTCGGCCGAGCGCCGCCTGGTGGCCTACGCCCTCGACCCCGACCCCGCTCGTCCGCGCCGCGTTCGCCACTTCAGCGCCGAACTGGCGCTGGAGGCCCTCCTGCGCTGCGGAGTCCGAACGGTGCGCACCCTGGGGGTGGACGGAGGGAGCGGCTACGGCGCGCCCTTCGCCGATCTCGCGCAGCGCACCCGCCTCGCCGCCGGACACGCGAGCTACGACCTGCAGTTCGAGGGCATCGCGCGCCTGCTGCGCGAGCACGACGTCCTCTTCGGCCCCCTCGATCTCTCGCTGCCCGTACGGGTGTTCGTGGGCGCCGACGAGGCCCAGCGCTTGCCCGCTCGAGTCCTCGAGTATTCCCTGCGCTGCCACGCGCGGGCCAGCCTGCGGGTGGAGCGCATCGACGGCGCGCAGCTCTCGCGCCCGCGCCGCCCCGAACACCGCACCCGAACCGGCTTCTCCTTCGCTCGCTTCGAGATCCCCCAGCGCTGCGAGTACCGCGGCCGAGCCTTCTACCTCGACGCCGACATGCTCGTCTTCGGAGACCTGCTCGAGCTGTGGCGCGGCGAGAACACCGCGCCGGTGCGCTACGCCCCCCAGCCCGCAGGACGCGAGGCCGCCCGCTTCAGCCTGCTCCTGCTCGACTGCGAGCGCCTGGACTGGGACCCAGAGAGCATCGTCCGAGGACTCGACGAGGGCCGCTACAGCTACGAAGAACTCCTCTGGGACCTCGCGGCGGCCTGCCCCACGGACCTGCGGGCCGACTTGCCCCCCGCCTGGAACAGCCCCGAGCGCTATTCCCCGGGCCGCACCAAGCTCCTGCATTACACCGACATGCCCCGCCAGCCCTGGGTCTCCCGCCGCAACCCCCTCGCCCCCCTCTGGTATTCCGCCGCCCGCCGCGCCCTGGACGAAGGCTTCCTCGCCGCGAGCGAACTCGAGGACGCCGTGCGACGTGGCGAGGTCTCGCCCCTGCTCCCCTCGTGGCTCGGGCTGTCCTCCGCGCCCGGAGCCCACCGCCGAGCCCTGAACTGGCGAGCCCCCTGGGAGCGCCGCTGCGGGGGCGCCCCCCCGCGCCGCCTCGTCGCCGGCCGCCAGGCCTTCGCGGGCCTGCGCGACGCGGTGCGCGACGCCGTCTGGCCTCGGGCGCCGCTCCTGCGCCGCGTCGAGGGCCTGCGCGTGCGGCACGGCGGGTGGAGTCCCCTGGGCCGCCGCGCGTTGCACCTCCTGTGGGCGCTCGCGCGCGAGCGGGCGGGCCTTCTCCCGCCGGGACCCGGAACGTCGCCCGCCGCTGCCCGTCGTCCGGTGCCGGGTCCGAGACCCCTTCGTTCGCCGCAAGGCTCCCGAGGCGAGGCAATCGGAGGGCGTCCCTAGGAGCCTGCAGCGGCCCCGCACGGGCTGAGCGGACGGGACGCGAGGATCGGGGACCCTCCCACCCCGTCTGCTCAGCCCGACCGGGCGGAATCCTCGGTCCCGCCGCGCTTCGCCGCGGCGTCCTGCTCGGGGGACTCCTGCTCGGAGGCACGGCGGCGCAGGAACCCATG